>JAYWDZ010000037.1:0-15377 GCA_043779595.1 Nitrosomonadales bacterium | reverse complement strand
GACTCAGGTTCATGCTTACCTTGTCAAAGCGCATAAACGCAGGGCTTTGTGGCAAGTAAGTGCAAATGATTCACGGATAAATCTGACCGGATCAATAGATTGACTCCAGCGACGATGGACGCCGGTATCGTCTCGGCGCTCCTCGCGTGTTGAAGCCGGCCATCAGGGCAGGCAGCGGCTTCGATAGCGCTTGCCAGCCCCATTGAAAATTTTTGCTTATTAGGGATTCTTTATCGTCGTCATGACTATGCCGCGCATTATGGGCGGCGGATTCTGGACACGCATGTGCCGGAAGTCATGGTCGGGAGATCAGGGTTGGCGGGCCCTACGTTGAGGACACCATGGGTAAGGGGCTCTACAAATAGCCCAGTTGCATGGCCTTGAGCACGGCGCGGGTGCGGTCGCGCACACCGAGTTTGGACAGGATGCCGGAGACATGATTTTTTACCGTGCCTTCGCTGGTGCCAATGGCGTCGGCAATTTCCTTGTTGCTCCAGCCGGTCGCCAATAGACCGAGTATCTCCGCCTCGCGCGGGGTGAGCGCTTCTCGGTACGCGTCGGCCACAAGCTCAACGGTACGGGCATCGGCAGCGCATTCCTTCACGCGTTCGGTGATAGCAGGCTGAAATAGGCGCTCGCCACCTGCCACCCGGTGGATGGCGTCGGTGAGCCGTTCGAGCGACACGTCTTTCAGCAGAAAACCGCGCGCGCCCGCTTTCATGCCATCGAGCAGCGCCGCGTCGTCGTCGAAGGTAGTCAGCAGCAGGGTCGGCGGCAGACAGCCCCGGCGTGCCAATTCTTCGACGACGCCGACGCCGGACAGTTTAGGCATGCGGATATCTAGCAACACGATGTCCGGTTGGGCTTCGGCGATCATGCTGACGGCTTCCATTCCATCCGCCGCCTCGGCCACTACCCGGATGTCGCCCGTGAGTTCGAGCAGCCCGCGGATTCCGGTGCGCACCAGGGTCTGATCGTCGACCAGCACGAGGCGGATCACGCTCGCCACCCGGTGATCGGGATACGGATTTCCAGCGTGAAACCCTGCCCGGGATGGGTACGGGCCTCCAGGCTCCCGGCGATCAACTCGACGCGCTCGCGCATGCCGGTCAGGCCGTTGCCCAGGATGAATGTCGGCGCGCCGCCCCGGCCGTCGTCCCGGATGCCGAGCAACAAGGTGTCCTCGACTCGATCTAGCGCAATCCACAAATTCTGTGCGTGCGCATGGTGCAAGGTATTGCTGACGGCCTCCTGTACACAACGCAGCACCACCTTGCTCACCGGTGGGTCGAGTTCGGGCAGCGTGTCCGGCAAGGAAAGATGGATCGCCGGCTGCGGCACCGATGCCTGCAGCGCCTCCAGCTCCCGGCGCAAGTCGATTGCCTGTTCTTCTCGCAGCGTGGCGACGACTTGCCTGACCTCGGCCAGCATCTGCCGTGAGACGTCCGCCGCAGTAGCGATGTGCGCGACACGGGCCGGCTCCAGCACTCGCTGTGCAAGATCCAATTGCATGCCGAGCGCCACCAGATGATGACCAACCGAGTCATGCAACTCACGGGAAATGTGCAAGCGCTCCTCGCCCCGGCTTTTCTCCGCCAGGGCCTGCTGCGCCAGCACGAGTTCGGCGTGCAAGCGCGCCACGTCGCGTCGACTCTCAGCCTCTCTGGCGGCGAACCATCCGCCAAAAAATGCGAACATTTGCCAGGCGAGGATAGACAGGATGGTGAGGCCTAAAGTTACGTCTGGACTCGTGGTGGGCGCGAGGGGCGCTAGCTTGAACAGGCCCAGGTGCGCGGACAGGATTAGCCAACCCAGCAGAACGACATTCTGCCCCGCGATCCACTGCAACGCCGAACGACGGGGCAACACCAGCGCGGACTCGAGCGCGACAATGTAGGCTAGGTCATGCGAAATAATCAGTACCGGCAACATTTGCAAGATCAGCAAAAAGAAAGTACGGCGGCTCGCCCGTATGGCGGGAATCTCGCGCATATTCAGCCAGAAGCTGGCCGCAAAAACCAACAACAACGCCAGCACCACCAACTGTTCGGCGAAAAACGGTGCCAGCGGCGTTCCCTCGAGGGGCGTGGGCGTGGCCGCTAAATACTCGGCACAGACCAGCAGCCAGACCCACAATCCGGCGATACGTAACAGCGATTCGGTCTTGATCAAGCGCATTTCATATAGCCAAAAAACGCCCCTCGCGGGGCGTTGTGCACAGATGCTTAAACCTGCGGATGCTCCCGCTCGAGTTTGGAGTTGAGTTTATTCAACGCATGTAAATAAGCCTTGGCCGAGGCGACCACAATATCGGTATCTGCTCCTTGACCATTGACGATACGGCCTTCCTTGGCGAGTCGCACGGTGACTTCGCCCTGCGAATCGGTGCCGCTCGTAATGTTGCTGACTGAATAGAGCAACAGATCGGCCCCGCTGCTGACTATCGATTCCAGCGCTTTAAAACTTGCATCGACAGGCCCTGAACCGTCGCCTTCAGCGCGTTTTTCAGCACCCTCGTCGCTGATCACCAGACTTGCGTGCGGCACTTCGCCCGTTTCAGAACAGACTTTGAGCGAGACGAGTTTGAAACGCTCGTGGTCGGCAGCCACACCCTCACTGATGAGTGCCTGCAAATCCTCATCGAAAATTTCACGCTTTTTGTCGGCAAGATCTTTGAAGCGTGCGAACGCGGCATTCATCGCCTCTTCGCTATCGAGCACGATGCCCAGTTCGCCCAGCTTGGTGCGAAAGGCGTTGCGGCCCGAGAGTTTGCCCAGACTTAAGCGGTTCGCTTTCCAGCCTACGTCTTCTGCGCGCATGATTTCGTAGGTTTCGCGATGCTTCAATACGCCGTCTTGATGGATGCCGGATTCGTGCGCGAACGCATTCGCACCCACGATAGCTTTATTCGGCTGCACCGGATAGCCGGTGATGGTGGAAACGAGCTTGGACGCGGGCACGATTTGCGTTGTGTCGATGCGCGAGTCGCAGTCGAAAATGTCATGACGCGTGCGCACCGCCATCACAATTTCTTCCAATGAGGCATTGCCTGCGCGTTCACCCAAACCGTTAATCGTGCACTCAACCTGGCGCGCACCGTTCATCACGGCAGCCAGCGTGTTGGCAACGGCCATACCCAGATCATTGTGGCAGTGGGTGGACCACACCACTTGATCAGAATTTGGCACGCGCTCAATGAGTTGCTTCATGCGCTCACCCCATAAAGCCGGAATGCTATACCCCACCGTATCGGGCACATTCAGCGTTTTTGCGCCGGCCTTGATGACTTCGTCAAAGATACGCACCAAAAAATCCAGATCGGAGCGCACAGCATCTTCGGCAGAAAACTCCACGTCGTCGGTGTACTCCAGTGCCAATTTCACCGATTTGATCGCCGCTTCAACCACCTGATCGGGCTGCATGCGCAGCTTCTTTTCCATGTGGATGGGACTGGTGGCAATGAAGGTGTGGATGCGCCCGGATTTGGCTGGTTTGATCGCGTCGCCCGCGGCATGAATGTCGCGCTCATTGGCCCGCGCCAGTGAACATACAGTAGAACCGGTAATTGCATGGGCAATTCCGCGGATGGCATCCGCGTCGCCCGGGCTCGCAGCAGCAAAGCCTGCTTCAATTACATCAACACCGAGTTTTTCCAGCTGACGCGCGATGCGAAGTTTTTCGTCCTTCGTCATCGCGGCACCAGGGCTCTGCTCGCCATCGCGCAAGGTGGTATCAAAAATAAATAAACGGTCGCTCATGGTGTTCTCCATGTGTCCGACATTCAGTCGGAGAATTTCAATTCAAGTTTCCACAGTAATCAAGATTACTGTGGCCAGCGTACTGCAAGGGGAGGGGAGTTTTATGTGCGCGCTACGCGCAGCAGCAGGCCGCCGAACAGGACGTTCGACAGGCTGAGGGGTAAAGAGACGTAGTACTGGGAAGACATGGTGGGAATTTTATCTATTTTTTCTCTTCAGGCAAGCGTTGTGGCGCGGGGGGAGCTTTTTTGTTCCGCCCAAGCAACATTAACGCATACACATATCCCGATGCGCCATAGAGTACAAATACACCAAACAGCACTTCGGGCGGGCTGGTTGAAATCAATATAAACGCCAATACCACCAACAAAATCACGAAGAACGGAACGCTTTTTCTAAGGTTGATTTCCTTGCCACTGTAATACTTAAAATTGCTGACCATCGTGAGACCCGCAAACAACGCAAGAAAAGCGGCGACCCAACGTACATCCTGGCCCTCCACCCGATACTCCACCATCACCCAGACGAAGCTTGCGATTAAGGCGGCGGCTGCGGGGCTAGGCAGTCCCTGAAAGAAACGCTTATCGGTAGGCGTTTCCAACTGCGTATTAAAGCGGGCCAGGCGCAAAGCCGCACCGGCGC
Source organism: Nitrosomonadales bacterium (assembly GCA_043779595.1). Classification (GTDB taxonomy): domain Bacteria; phylum Pseudomonadota; class Gammaproteobacteria; order Burkholderiales; family Thiobacillaceae; genus Thiobacillus. Next base: position 10,977 of record JAYWDZ010000037.1, on the reverse strand, counting down.
AATACACGAAGGCGGCGATCCAGCCAAACTTGCCCATGCCTTGCAACGCGAATTCGTACACGACTAACGCAGGGGCTACACCAAACGACACCATGTCAGAGAGGCTATCGTATTCGGCACCAAAGGCGCTTTGGGTATGCGTCATACGCGCTACTCGCCCGTCCAGCCCATCGAGCACCATCGCAATCAAAATCGCAATGGCGGCGTTTTCGAAACGTCCATTCATCGCTTGTACGATGGCGTAAAAACCTGCAAATAAAGCGCCCGTAGTAAATAGATTCGGCAGCAGGTAAATGCCGCGATCACGCATGCGAGGACGCACGATGTCGGGTTTGTTGTGTTTGAAATCGAGCATAGTTATGGGTACGAGCCAGTTACCAGCGAGCCAATATGGTACGTCCGCCAGTTACTTTTTGCCCAATCGACACTTCAGCGCGGGCGTCGGTAGGCAAGTACATATCGACGCGCGAGCCAAAGCGGATAAAGCCGTAACGCTGGCCGCGCAGCAGTTTGTCGCCGGTGCGAACATAACAAAGAATGCGCCGCGCGATCAGTCCGGCAATCTGCACGCACAGCACATCGCCACGCGGGTTTTGTATCCATAACGCATTGCGCTCGTTTTCTGTCGAGGCCTTGTCGAAATCGGCGTTCACAAAACTGCCCGGGGTATACCAGCGGCCTTTGATTTCACCATCGATGGGGCTACGGTTTGAGTGCACGTTGAACACGTTCATAAACACACTGATTTTCAATGCATCCCGGTCAAGTTGCGGATCGCGCACTTTTTCGACTGCCACTATTCGCCCGTCCGCAGGCGAGATCACCGCGTCGACATCGGTGGGCGGCACGCGCGCAGGGTCCCTAAAAAACTGTAACGCAAATAGCGCAAAAATCCATAGCGGGATCGACCACATTCCGACCAGCCAGCTTGCGATCAGCGCCGCTAAAAAAGCGCCTAACAGGATAGGCCAGCCCTCTCGGGCAATAATGGGATGGGACATTTGAGGCCGGTATAAGGACGGGTTGAGGTGAGAGAGTTGGAGTCAGGCTCACGCGGGTGCGATAACCCTAGCGCCTAACTCCTGGCCCGTATGATTAGTTCTTGCTTTGATCCACCAGCTTATTCTTGCTGATCCACGGCATCATCGCGCGCAGCTTGGCGCCGACAACTTCGATCGGATGCTCGGCATTCAAACGACGACGCGCGGTCATCTCAGGATAATTGGTGCGACCTTCCATGATGAACTGCTTGGCGTAGTTACCGTTCTGGATGTTATCGAGGCATTCTTTCATCGCAAGCTTGGACTGGGCGTTAATGATCTTGGGGCCAGTCACATACTCGCCGTATTCTGCGTTATTAGAAATCGAGTAATTCATGTTGGCGATGCCGCCTTCGTACATCAGGTCCACGATCAGCTTTAATTCATGCAAGCATTCGAAATAGGCCATTTCGGGGGCATAACCTGCCTCAGTCAACGTTTCGAAACCTGCTTTCACCAGATCGACGCAGCCGCCGCACAATACGGCTTGCTCGCCAAACAAATCGGTTTCGGTTTCTTCGCGGAACGAGGTTTCGATTACGCCGCCTTTGGTGCCACCGTTCGCGGCTGCATACGACAACGCCAGATCGCGCGCCTTGCCGGATTTATCCTGATACACCGCAATCAAACTCGGCACACCGCCGCCTTGCGTATAGGTCGAACGCACCAAATGGCCGGGGCCTTTGGGCGCAATCATTACCACATCCAGATCGGCGCGTGGCGTGATCTGGTTGTAATGCACATTAAAGCCGTGCGCAAATGCAAGCGTCGCGCCTTTTTTAAGATTGGGCTCAATGTCTTCGTAATACACCGCGCCCATCAACTCGTCGGGCACTAGAATCATCACGAAGTCCGCTTCTTTTACCGCATCGCCAATTTCCTTGACATTGGCCCCGGCTTTTTTGGCCTTGTCCCACGACGCGCCACCTTTGCGCAGACCCACGCTGACTTTGACGCCGGAGTCCTTCAGGTTATTGGCATGCGCATGCCCTTGAGAGCCATAGCCGACGATGGCCACTTTGCGCTTTTTGATCAGGGAGAGGTCAGCGTCTTTGTCGTAATAAACTTTCATGGTGTGTTCCAGATAAAAATGATAAAAAATTAAACTTTTAAGCTGCGCTCACCGCGACCTATGCCCGATGCACCAGTACGTACGGTTTCAACAATGCAGGCGGGGTCGATGGCTTCAAGAAAGGCATTGATTTTGGAGCAGGTGCCGGTGAGCTCAATGGTGTAAATCGCATCGGTGACATCGATAATACGCCCGCGAAAAATATCCGCAGTGCGCTTCATTTCTTCACGCCCCGGGCCGACAGCCGAGACTTTGACCAGCATTAATTCACGCTCGATGTGTTGGCCTTCGGACAAATCCATTACCGTTACAACGTCCACGAGCTTGTTTAATTGCTTGGTGATCTGCTCGATAATTTCTTCTGACCCGAAAGTGACTATCGTCATCCGCGACAAGGTGGCGTCCTCGGTGGGCGCGACAGTCAATGATTCGATGTTGTAACCGCGCGCGGAAAACAAGCCAGCCACGCGTGACAATGCGCCGGATTCGTTTTCCATCAGCAATGAAATAATGTGGCGGCTCATCTCAAAGCTCCTCCGCCAGAATCATTTCGCTCAGGCCCTTGCCGCCTTCCACCATCGGAAACACGTTTTCGTTTTGGTCGGTCTGAAAATCCATGAACACCAGCCGCTCTTTAAGCACGGGTGAGAACGCTTCTTTCAACGCGCCCTCGACATCTGCGGGCTTGTCGATGCGCATCCCTACATGGCCGTAGGCTTCGGCCAGCTTCACAAAATCGGGCAGCGATTCCATATACGACTCAGAGTAGCGACTGCCGTAAAAAAACTGCTGCCACTGCCGCACCATGCCCATGTAGCGATTGTTCAGCGTGATGACTTTCACCGGAATGCGGTATTGCTTGCAGGTAGAGAGTTCCTGGATGCACATCTGAATGCTCGACTCGCCGGTGATGCACGCCACCTGCGCATCGGGAAACGCCAGTTGCACACCCATCGCATACGGCAAGCCTACCCCCATCGTGCCGAGGCCCCCCGAGTTGATCCAGCGACGCGGCTTGTCAAACTTGTAATACTGCGCGGCCCACATTTGATGCTGACCGACGTCGGACGTCACGTAAGCCTCGCCATTCGTGACTTCCCAGAGTTTTTCGACCACATATTGCGGTTTGATAATGCTGCCGTGTTGCGAATACTTTAGGCAATCCTTGGCGCGCCATAATTCAATTTGCGTCCACCAGGTGTTCAAGGCGGCCGCCTCGGATCGCTCGCTTCCCTGACTGAATCCAGCCTGTTTGATCAGCGTAATCAGATCGCCCAGCACCTGCTTCACATCGCCGACAATAGGCAAATCCACTTTCACGCGCTTGGAAATGGACGAGGGATCGACGTCGATATGAATAATGCGCCGCTGTTCGCGCGCAAAGTGCGCCGGGTTGCCGATCACGCGGTCGTCAAAACGCGCGCCCACTGCGAGCAACACATCGCAATGCTGCATTGCCATGTTGGCTTCGTAAGTGCCGTGCATGCCGAGCATGCCGAGCGATAATTTATCCGATGCAGGAAAGCCGCCCAGCCCCATCAAGGTGTTGGTACACGGAAATCCCAATAACCGGGTCAACTCGGTCAATTGCTCTGCGGCATCCCCAAGGATCACGCCGCCACCGGCATAGACCATGGGGCGTTTTGCCTCCAGCAGCATTTGCACCCCGCGCTTCAGTTCAACGGGCAATGCCTGCGGGGTGGACGGATACGAGCGCAACTCTACCGCCGCCGGATACACAAATTCAGTTAGATGTGCCGTAACGTCCTTAGGGATGTCGACTACAACGGGGCCCGGACGTCCGGTGGCAGCGATATGAAACGCCTTCTTCATCGTTGCGGCCAGATCTTTTACATCCTTCACTAAAAAATTGTGCTTCACGCAGGGGCGGGTGATGCCGACGGTGTCGACTTCCTGAAACGCATCGAGCCCAATTACGGGCACCGGCACCTGGCCCGTGATCACAACGATCGGGATGGAGTCCATATACGCGGTCGCAATCCCGGTCACCGCATTAGTCACGCCGGGACCCGAGGTCACTAGTGCGACGCCCACGCGCCCGGTCGAGCGCGCATACGCATCCGCCGCGTGCACGGCTGCCTGCTCGTGACGCACCAGCACATGCTTAAATTTATTCTGCTTGAAGATAGCATCGTAAATATTGAGTACTGCGCCGCCGGGATAGCCGAATACAAATTCGACGCCCTCTTCGGCGAGGCAACTTACGACGATTTCAGCGCCGGTCATTTCCATGCCAGACATTCCATAAAGAGCGTTAAATCAAATCGTTGGTGAACTACGGAGGGTAAACGTTTTGCCCTGTTACGGTCAAGAAAACTGTCTAAAGGCGGTTACTTCGAGGCGGGGGCATAGAAGATTTTGCTAAGCGACTCTGACATATTAATAGTTGCCAGGAGTGGGGTTAGGTGGCGAGGTCTACATCGGCCTATTGCTCCACCAACTCTACCCGCCGGTTCTTGGCACGCCCGGCTTCCGAGCTGTTGCTCGTGACCGGCGAAAAATTCGCAACGCCCCGAGCGCGCAGCCGCGCGGCATTGATCTTGTGGTCCACGATAAGGGTGGTCACCACTGCCTCGGCGCGCTTCTGCGACAGAGCCAGGTTCGCGTCGACCGTGCCCTGGTTGTCGGTGTGGCCGACGATAAAAACCTTCAGCGACTTGTTGGCTTGAAGGAGTTTTGCCATCTCGGCGAGCTGCGGTTTCGATTCGGGCTTGACCTCGGCCTTGGCGGTGTCGAAGTACAGGCCGTAGAGCGCGATCTTGCCTTCGTCGGCCAGACCGCGCTGCAGCTTGTCGGTGGCGATCACGACCCTGCCGGTTTCCAGCGCCGTCGGCTCGGCCACCAGCACCACCGCCACCGGCGCTTGCCAGACGGAATTCGGTTCGGCCACGTAGACCATCACGAACACGTCGGCCCCGTTGCGGCTGGCCTTGGCGCTGACGAAACGCACATCCCGATCAATCGACGAGGCCGGTGAAATACCGTCGGCCCATTTGCGCGGCTGCACCACTTCGCTGGCAAAGTGTTCCTTGATGAGCCCCTGGTCGCAGGTCCGCATCTCGCACGCATAGAGCGTCGTGAAACCCGACTGCTGCAACGCCGCCTGGTAGTTGCGAAACACCTCCAGCGCCGAGCGCTCCTTGGGCTGCACGTAGAAGTAGCTGCTCACGCGCCCCTCGACCGCCGTGAACTTGTCGAACACCAGGGCAGAGCTCGGCCCAAAGCGCCCCGGGCCCCCGGGAACGCGCAGTGCGACAAAGCTTTCTTGTGCCGCGTTCTGCAGCACCGAGCCAGCGTAACGACTGATCATCGGATGGTCTTTGGCGCCCGCCATTTCGGTGGCCTTGGGCTGGGCGACTGCGTCCGAGCCGAGCCCGCAGCCGATCATGAGCAGCGCGGCAAAAAGAGTTCGTGACATGGAACAACCTCGTGGTTGAAAGAGCGCAAGGAAATGGGAAGGTGGCAAATCAGCTCGCTGCTGCCCTGAAGGGCAGCAGCGCCCGCAAGGCTCAACGCTTCGCCGGGCACGTGTCGGCCACCCGCGTCCATCGTTCACGCACGCGTGGCAACAGGTCTGCAGGCAGCCCGCCGCCTGACGACCGGCGCATGTCTTGCAAAAGCTTTTTGGCCATGGCGGCTTCTTCCGGTTTGCCGGTGCGAGCCTGTACCTGCGCGATCTCGGTGAGCTGCGTCATCTCTGCCTGAGACTGGGCAGCGAGCGCAGCCATCTCGGCCTGCGCTTTCGCTCGATCCCCGGGTGTCATGTTGGGCAACGCCATTGCCATCGCGGCCTTCATGGCCTCTTGTGGCGAGCTCGTCGTGCCGCCGGGGGAAGCCGTGAACGTCAAAGAGTGTTCCCAAGTGCGGTCGTCGATGCGTCGCCATGCCTGGTCCACCTTGCTCTTGCTGCATTCGTCACTGATCGACGAGCTGCGGGGGTCGGCTGAACGCGCGAGGGGCTTGCACAAGAACGGCGTTAGCGAGGCCGGCGGGCCGCCACTGCCGTAGGGCTTGATGCACGAGCTGTTCGGGCCGGTGCCTTTGTAAGTCTGCGTGTGGGGTGGAATCTCGCCCGTCGAGTTTTCCTGGGTCACCGTAGTGTCGCCACTGCTGCCGACGACGCGCGTGACGTGTTCAATAGTCGACCCGCCCGACGTGAGCGTGTAGGTGGATTCAGAATCGATGAGGTAGTTACCTGGCGGCGGGTAGCCCTGAGGTGTCTGCGCGAACGCCGCACCGCCGCATAGAGCGGCGAGCCAGACGAGAACAACAAGGGACAGGCCACGGTTTTCTCTATTCATCATTACGCTTATTTTCAATTGAATCTTACTTCTTTCTTGTGATGACATCAGTAGTGGTCAGTTAACTTGCAAGATAACTGACCGAATCCAAAGGTTGGCGTGGGTACATAAGCGAGTTTATTTTGGTGCCGATTGGAAGCCAATTTTCCCTATTCAAGTTCACGTAACTTCCAGAGGTCGATCCTCTGCAGAATCAAACATTCAGGCTCTCATGGCCGGGGTACAAACCCTGTTGGAAAACTTACTCAATCACTCAATGCCGGGACATCGTGCTGGCCGATGCGCTGTTGGCGACTTGGTGGATCATTGAAGGCGCGACACGCCGGGGTGCCGATGTGGTGACCCAGGATGGAAAACGCATCACCGACTTTACGCGCGGGGGCGATAAGGATCGCACCACCATGGGTAATGAAGTGTGCACGCTGATCGCGGCGGTAATAAGTTCTATTGCCGCACTACGACTGCCAAACCGTCTCATATCAAGTCGCGCGCGACCGGATACTTCAGCAGAAAAACCTTAAACGAGCGCAATGAGGTCCAGTGTCTTATTCATGAGCGATCTCGCCTAGCGCAAGCATGATCTGGTTCAGCGAGCTTGGCGCGTTTTCAATTAAACAAACGGTATTGCCCACACTGCATACGGTCATCGAAACCCCACGCACCATCCAGCCCTGCGACGGTGACCAACCGCGCATCTGCGAAAACAGCGACAACAAATCCGTATTGCCCGACACCATGCGGCGATACCATTGGGCAAATTTGGCCAGACGTTCCAGCATTTCCTGCGGCAGAATACCCTCCGCGTCCATGATGATGCCGTCGTCTCTAAACCGGCAAACTGCTACAACGCCTTCCAACACCAGTATTTTTTTGAGTGACATTCGCGACCTCAGATTGCCTGCAAGGCGCTGAACGTAGCTTCGTAATCAACATCGCGATTCTTGGCGATCACACCACAATTGCCATTCATCACCACTGACCACTCCAAGCCAACGACCGAAAACCCTTGCAGCGGTTGAAACCCCGTTTGCCCGGTCACTTCTTCCCACCCGCTGGCTTCCATTGCCGCAATGGCCTGATTCGCCACGCATGTGCGCGTCAACAGCCCCAGCACCTGGGGAGTAATCTCATTGCCCTCGCGGATGGTGTGCGCTTGCAACTCGCCTTTGTCGGTATACGTAAATGCCGCCATCGCGCCGGGCAAATCCATTAATTTTTTAAAGTCCATATTCTCTCCGCTTCAATACAACGCTTCATTTACATCGCCGCCGATTTTGGCATATAGATTGACGAGCAAATCATCACTAATATCGCCCACCTTGGCCCGCATGATCGCCATTACATCATTCAGCAGCTCATCGCGATTCTCAATGAAACAAAAATAATTGCTGACCACGCATACCGTGATCCGCCTACCGCGCGTAATCCAGCCTTGCACCGGACGGCAGCCGCAATTCTCAGCAAACGAATCAAAAATTTCCGCTTGCATATTGACGCTTAAGGTATTGCCTCGACATAAAATCGAGGCCATCCGGGCAAATTCATCGGTCAGTGCGCCCTCAGAGGTAAAGCGATCGCCGCGATAGGCGTATTCGCCCGCCGCTATCACCCCTGAAATGGCCATGAGCTGCTTTACGATATGCATTTCGCCTCCCTTGTTCTTTGATTTAACTATGCTGGGGCGCGATATGACTCCCCTTCTCAGACTGGAATATAGTTCGATCATGACCGACAACGCAATAGCCACACTCACCCCCTCCCTTGGCGCGCGTCTCGCCGCGATGATTTATGAATTATTGTTAGTGGTGGCGGTGTTATTTATTGCGGCCTTTGTTTTTATTCGTTTGACGGGCGATTCGCAAACCGGCTGGAAGCAAATTGCTTTTCGAATTTATCTGGTGGGCGTGCTCTTTGCCTACTTCAGTACCTTCTGGTTGCGTAGCGGGCAAACGCTCGCGATGAAAACCTGGCGCATCAAGCTGGTTGACCGCGAAGGCGCGCTGATCTCATTGCAACAGGCGAGCTTACGTTTTGTGCTGGCTTTGTTGGGGCTGAGCCTTTTAGGGATTTCGATCATATGGGCGTGGTTTGATGATGACCGGCAGTTTCTGCATGATCGCCTTGCTAAAACACGGCTCATCCATCTGAAATCATGAGCTGGCAAGCAACGCTCAGTGAAATACTCCAACGCATCGCACTCCAGCCAATAGTTGCGCTTGATGGGGCAGCGTTTCACGTGACCGCAACTTTATTGCCGGATGCCAACATCGCGCTTGCAACAGTGACCATGCCGCTAGAAAAACCTGCGTCCCTCGCCGTGGTGATGGATGCGTTAAAGGATCTGGATGCAGCGCAGGCCCGTACTTTGCTCGCGCGAGTGCGTGACCTTATCGCGCCCCGCATTGTGGTCATCGCAACGGCCCAATGCACGCTCGACAGACTGGCCTTTCTGGGCATAGGCTATGACGTATTGGCTGTGGACGAAACCGAAAATATCGCGATTTACCAGTTTGATCTCAGCACCTACAAGCAGGTCCCCGATTGGCTTAACGCCCGCCACTGGGCCCACCCCGAACGCTGGAAACCTTAAGTCGTGTGGTGCTTCCACCCCGTAACGGCACGTTTGCTTCAGTTACACTTCTAACCTTTTCTACCGTCTTCATACCATGGACTTCATCCCCCACAACGACCTCGAACAAGAACTGATTGCCGTAACGAACGGCGAAGCGGATGCGGAGGCATTTGTGTTGCGCCTCCTTGATCAGCAAGTCTTCATGCCCGTGCTTGACGAAAAAGATGCGATTCAGGGATTTCAACGCTCCACTCAGGCGCAGCCGCTCATCGTTGCAGATGAGGACGGCGAACAGGTGCTGGTATTGTTTACCAGCCCCGAGCGCGCGAAACCCATGGTGGCAGATTTTCCCGATTACAGCGGCGGTATCCTTACCGAGTTTTCGTGGCTGCTGCGACGCATGGACGGAGGGTTTCATATCGCGCTCAATCCCGGCTGGGAAGTAGGCATGGACTTCGACGCCGACACCGTCGCGCAGCTCATTGCCCAACTACCCCCGGACGACGCGGCCTAAGTTTTATGGTCTTGTCCATGGCATTGGCTGAATTTCGCGCCGCATTGGGCGACTCGCGCGTATTCGACGATGCCGCCACGCTCGAGCTTTATAGCTGTGATCAAACGCCCAGACGCGTCACCCCTGCTGCGGTGCTATTTCCCGCCCATCACGACCACGTCGAAGCACTGGTGCAAATTGCGATCACACATCGCATCCCGCTGGTCGCGCGCGGTGCAGGGTCGGGGAATGTCGGCGGGGCACTGCCCGTCGCGAATGGCATTGTGGTCAGCTTCGAATGCATGCAACGCGTGCTCGAGTTTGATCCTGACAATCGACTAATCGTGGTGGAAGCGGGTGTAACAGCCGAGGCTATCGACACGCTCGCGCGCCAAGCCGGGTTGTTTTACCCGCCCGATCCCGGCAGCAGCGCCTATGCCCACATCGGCGGCAACCTAGCGATGAACGCGGCGGGACCGCGTGCGGTGAAATACGGCGTGACGCGCGATTACGTGCTTGGGCTGCGCGCGGTGACCGGCGCGGGCGACAGCATTCGTACGGGCTGCCGAACTAGCAAGGGCGTTACCGGCTACGATTTAACACGACTGCTGGTCGGCTCCGAAGGCACGTTGGCGCTGATCACCGAAGTCACGCTCAAGTTGCTACCCGCACCGGAAGCCATCAGCACACTGCGCGTTTGCTTTGACAGCAGCCGCCATGCGATCGACGCAGTCACTCGCGTCATGCATCAATCCGTGGTCCCCTGCGCGCTGGAGTTTATGGACCGTCATGCGCTGGAGGCGATCCGCCCCACCGGCACCACCGACGATATGCCCGCGGCCACGCAAGCGCTGCTGATGGTGGAAGCGGATGGCGTCAGCGCCGACCTAACGCGGCAAATAGCCGCACTTAAAGCCGCGCTCGCGGGCACAGGGCTTTTGGAAATGCGTGAAAGCCTGGACCGTGAAAACGCCCGCCGCCTGTGGGCCGCGCGCAAATCGCTATCGCATGCGATCAAACAAATCGCGCCGCTCAAGATTAACGAAGACGTTGTCGTGCCTGTCTCTGCGCTACCTGACTTTGTAGATTTTCTCGATGGGCTCGGTACGCGCCATCAGCTCCCGATCGTGTCGTTCGGCCATGCCGGAAATGGCAATCTGCACGTCAATCTGATGGTGCATCCGGACGACGCCGACGAAATGGCGCGTACAGAACATTGCCTGAATCATCTAATGCAAAAAGTGCTCGAACTAGGCGGCACGCTCTCCGGCGAGCACGGCATCGGTACCGAAAAGCGGCGCTTCGTGCCGCAGGAAATTGATCCGCCTACCTTGGCCTTAATGCGCCGTATCAAACACCAGTTCGACCCGCACGCGTTACTCAATCCCGGCAAGCTTTTCCCCGACTGAGGTTTACAATCATGCCCAAGCTCATTACAATGCGCGGCTTCGTTGGGGGTATAGCTCAGCTGGGAGAGC
>JAYWDZ010000036.1:0-2428 GCA_043779595.1 Nitrosomonadales bacterium | reverse complement strand
GCCGTGAAAATCAGCAATGCCGACCCCGCGATGCTGGCGCTGTGTCCGCTGCATCTGACATTCACACAAACGGCGGCGCGCGTCACCGTCCTGTTCGTCCGGCCAGCCGTCATCGTCCAGGGCAGCAAGGCAGAAGCGCCGGAAAAAGAACTTGAAGAAAAAGTGATCAAAACCATCGCGAGCAGTTTGACAGGCGGGCAATAAGGCCGTCGCGCGTTGCACGGATGTTGACCAACGTAAGCACCAATCAATCCAAGTCTGGCAGAATTTTGCACTTCAAACACGTTTCCAAACGGAGAAAACGACATGCAAAGACGTAAATTTCTAAAGTATGGCACCGTATCCGCGCTTGGCATATTGGGTGGCGGCTATCTGTATAAGTATGCGACGAACACCAGCCACAGTAACTTTATGGCCACCGCAACGGCAGCGGCACGCACTACAGCGCGCTACACGCCCTTGTTGATCCCCGGCAACGGCGGCCCCCTCGGCATACTCGATATGTCGGACGCGCCACTTACACTCAACGCTCGATCCACCACACTGCCGTTGATCCAAAGTAAACAGTCGCCATTTTTGATCTACGAAGCGAAATACGCTGGCAAAGGTTATCAAAATCCGATTATTCGCATCAGGCGCGGCAACCAGTTCAACGCCCGCCTGCAAAATGATTTGAACGAGCCGACGATTATTCATTGGCATGGTCTGCACGTGCCGGGCGTCATGGACGGCCACCCAAGCACCACGATCGCTGCCGGCGCGCACTATGACTATTCCTTCACCGTGACCAATCGCAGCGGTATGTACTGGTATCACACGCACGCCCACAATCTCACCGCGAAACAGGCCTATTTCGGTCTGGCGGGCGTTTTCATGGTCGAGGACGAGGATGAAACGGCGTTGCGCAACGCACTGCAGCTTGAGCCGGGCGTAACCGAACTGCCTCTGCTGATTCAGGACAAGCCATTCAACGGCGCCGGCGAGCTCACCTACGCAAGCAATCCGATGCAGCAGATGATGGGTCAGCTTGGCGACACGATCCTGGTCAATCTTACGCCGCAACCGCAGTTGGAGATCGCCAATCGCCTCTATCGGTTTCGCATTCTGAACGGCTCGAATTCGCGCATTTACAAGCTGGCCTTCATTCACCGTGAAAAAATGTTGCCGTATGCCATCATCGGTATCGATGCCGGTTTGCTGGATCGGTCTTACGCCGCGCAAGAAGTCTTTTTGGCTCCGGCCGAGCGGGTAGATATCCTGTTCGATGCCAGCCAGTTGCGCACCGGTGAGGAAGTTCTGCTCAAGAGTCTCGCCTTCGAGGCGATGAATAACGAGATGATGGGCGGCATGGGTGGCGGGATGGGGGGCATGATGGGCGGCATGGGTGGTTCCAGCCTCGCGCTCGGCATCGAATTCGAGATCATGAAACTCGTCGTCACCAGTCAGGGCGCTGCCGCGCCATCCGTGCCGCCGCGCAAGCTTTCGACCATTGCGCGCATCGATACGCGCGGCGCGGCGGTGCGCAAGATAAGCCTGACGATGCAACGCATGCGCTGGTTGATTAACGGCGAAAGCTTCAAGATGGACAGCTATCCGATCCAGAGCCGCGGCAACAGCATCGAGCTATGGGACATCCAGAATGCGCAAATGAGCATGCCACACCCGATGCATATGCATGGCTTTTCATTCCAGGTTGTCAGCCGTCGCAACAGCCCGAGTCAGGTGCGCATGCTGGCACAGGACGCGGACGGACGCTTGATCACCGATCTCGGCTGGAAAGACACAATTCTGGTTTGGCCAGGAGAGACCGTACGCATCGCGATCAATTTTACCCATGCGTTCAAAGGCGACCAGATATACCTGTTCCACTGTCATAATTTGGAACACGAAGATCAGGGCATGATGGTTAACCATCGCGTCACGGCGGCTTGACCAAGGTGCAGGTTGGTGTCCATGTCAGGACGGCCCGGCTGTTTGTCAAGTAAGTACCTGTTTGATCGCGGATAGGACTGGTGGGCAGCGGAAGCATAGGCGGATGCAGATGACGGTGGACCACATGACGCAGCGTGACCAGGCAATGGTGCCTCCTGGAATTATTCTACGCATGACTGTTCAGAGGCGCGCATGGCGGTATTGATCGACCCCGACAGGAGCAAGCTGCGCGCGATGCCGCGGCTGATGCAAATCCTGCGGGTGCTCGCCAGGCACGAGTTTCGGAGTTCCTTGTTCGGCAGGGGACACCGACCGACTGTTGGCATCTGCTTAATACCAATCTGGTAGCGATCATCCCTGATGGCTTGATGAGCGAAGCGTGTGCGCGCAGCGCCCATCACCGACCAGTTGGGCAATAGACGTTCTTCGGCTCTTCGCCGCGCAGATACTGCAGACTTTCTTCTTCCGTGGCCTTTCGCACTTCCACCAGTTGCAC
>JAYWDZ010000035.1:0-2429 GCA_043779595.1 Nitrosomonadales bacterium | reverse complement strand
GATTTGCACCCCAAATAATCCGGTTTTTGCTTACGCGCTGCAGCTCTTCGAAATAGCTCTGTCCTGGTACCGCCCATGACTTGCATTCCCCATAATATTTGGCGCGCTTGACTCCTAAACTGGAATAACCTTTGCCGTAATAACCGGACTTGTTTGGCCCATCGAAATACGGCGGATCAACAATCGCCAGGTCAAACGCCTTATCCGGCAACGTCGCCATGTATTCCATACAGTCAGTCATGAGCATGTCTGCTTTGCCGATTATCATAAATACGGTGTCTATTTTTTTATCTGTCACAGCGGTTGCACCTAATCGCCAGAGATACCAGCCACCGAGCCAGATCGGGCGGTGTGTACTCGCGTTCGGCATGCGTTGTTTCTGGTCTATATCCGGTATCTCCCGGCTGTAGACGCGTGCCATCTTTCCGCCGCCCAGCGCTGCCGATACGGTGTGACGACCTACCCAGCACCATGGGCATATCCGGGATTTCGCTAGGCCGACATCCTACGATGTATAACAGCGTAGATTTTTCTGCGCGATGACCAAACCAGTTTTGATGAATTGGCAACGTCCACCCACCGTATTCGTCAAACATACCGGGCCCAGGTAACGGCACCATTTGCCAAAGTTTGGAAAGCTTCGGATGTTCTAATACGCCGCCAAATTTACGAACCTGATCAACCGCGAATAATGCAAGTTCTTTTTCTCCGGGGCGTGGATTAGCCATGTGGCTCAACTGCCCCCAGGCCCTGCATGGCGGATGTGCCACAACCGGTAAACCGCCAGGCCATTTTGTTGCATCGCGGTCTATATCCCACACATCGCAACCCAATATTTTTTTGTAATAGCTGTCCGACCTGGCAAAAAGCACAGCGACACAGGGGTTTTTATCTGTCACGGGTTAAAATGACGCTTAAAGTTGCCGCCAATCCTGCTGCGGTGATCTCACAGCCTTTTAGGTATCCGCGCTTTCGCAAAGCAACAATCGTCCACTCAGCCCCGCCATGTGCAGACCTGCCATGCAGTCCTGTTTTTAGCGGCAGCCCGACGTTGGCGTTCCTTAGCATTGCCAGCATCGCAGGCGTCAAAGGCCGATCCCTCTTTTCCCGTTTTATGCCCATGTTGCTATAGCCGTTTCGGCGGTGGCAATGGACAATCATTTTTCGCGTCAGGCACATAGCCAATAGGCGAGGGCGAACGTGCGGGGGTTGAATTGAGAGCGTCCAGCAACTCGGCCCTGCCCTTATCTGCATCGGGACCGTAAGAAATGCCATGATTTATTAAAAGCTGAAGACGGGTTACTGCGTAATTCCTCAAGTGCCGATGCCTGGTTTTCAACTCACAGTAAAAAAACAGCAGCGCCAACAGCGCAGCGACGAGGATGAGAATTGCGATGATGAGGGGGTTCATAGCGCACCGCCTGTTTTGGATGGGGATGGATTAATCTTGGTGATGTAGGGTGGGTTTTGCGTGGAGTGGATCCGCTCAAGCGCAGCAGCGGCGACGGCGAGTGTTTTACTTGCTTGCTCTACGACGGTCGTCAGGCGGTCGACTTCCTCAGCCTTAGTGATCGGGCGCGCCTCGTATTCACACGAGCGTGACCACCACTCAAATCCGGCATGGAACCCGATTTGCTTGGCTTCGCGAAAGACATAAATGATCTGGGTATACCCCAGCTTTTCTGACCTGGTAGAATTCAGACACGCGAGCAAATAGTCACGCGCGTTATCCACCGTTTTATCCGGGAACAATTTCGCGCCCACCTTCTTCGCACCGCCAAGCGCTTGCACACATGCGGTAAGCGATTCTTCCGGGTTCTCGTAAAACGGCAATTCATCTTGCATTTCCATCCCCTTCCATTTTTCTTGGAAACCCTTGGAAAGACTTTTTTTGCTTAAAAAAATAGAATGATTCTCATGCGGTGGCGCAATTACGCGCGCCTCTCATGACAACGTTTTCCCTGGTGTGCTGATAGATAGCTATGCAGTCGAATAATTTTTGTAAAGCCGGGGTCTTGAAACTCTCCTGAACGCAGCTTGTGAAGCCAACGCACCCCCAGCCCGGTTTTCGTGGCGATGGCTGGCATAGATAATTTCGACGCCTTTAGCATCTCGATTGTTTTGGGCAAAATATCTTCGTTCATGCTCTAAATATGTACCATTGTGCCTATTTATGTCAAGCACTTTTGTGCTTACTGGCACCAATGTTCTATAAGATATTGTTATTGTTAGGCGATGAAAAATAAAACGACACAAGAAGTTCTTATTGAAAATTTGAAAATGCTGATGGCCAGATCGGGGTTTAGTAAATCTGAGATAGCCAGCAAGAGCAAAGTTTCACTGCGAATGATTAACTACATTCTTAGCGGGGAGCGTACGCCATCTGTAGAAGTGGCAGCTCAGTTAGCAAGTGTTTCTGGCTTAGAAGT
>JAYWDZ010000034.1:0-2436 GCA_043779595.1 Nitrosomonadales bacterium | reverse complement strand
CATCATCTGTTTCAACAGTTCGACAAACAGTTCGGCGTTGAGCGCGCCTGGGTAGGTGCAGAACCAGAAGGCTCCGTTGGAATTGACTGCCGAAGCGGCGCTGATCGATTGCCGTTGCCCCGGGCGCTCTATGACCGGCGTCTGGCCTCGCACGCCCCACGTCTTGCCGTGAACCGTATCGGCCCGGAAACCGGACTCGTCCCAGAAAAACACCTCGGCGCCTTGCTGCTTGGCCTGCTTGGCAATGGCCGGATAGGCCACGCGCTGCCATTGTTCGATCGCTTCAGGATCGCGCTGGTAGGCACGCTGCAAGGGCTTCTGCGGCGTCAAACCAAGCTTCGCCAGCAATTCGCCGACAGCGGTCACGCCCAGCCTCACACCGAATTTCTGCTCAATCAGTCCGGCCACCACGGCGCGTGTCCACAAGCCGAAGTCCAATCCGTACTGACGCGGGTCGCGTCCGTTGACCCACCGGAACACTTGCCTCTCCTGCGTGGGTGTCAGGCTACGCGGGCGTCCCGTCGCTTTCGTCGAGCGCAGCGCCTTGATACCCACGCCAGGACGCAGCGCTGCGTTCAACCACTTGTAAATCGTGGTCCGGTTGAACCCGTATGCCTCGATAACCTTTGCTGCCGACTCGCCTTCGCGTACCCGCTCGACCGCCATCAGCCGAATTTCTTCGAGCGTCTTGTGATCAAATGACCGGCCGTCTCTCTTCATGTAACATTCGATAGTCATCGGCTCCGGAAGTTCCATATTTGTCGACTTATTTACCGACTAGTGAGTAATAGCTTGAATTCAGTTCCGTCAAACGCAAGTACCGCAACGGGTACCGCATTAATGAGTTTTGACAACGTGACCAATCTATTTAACATATCTATTGATCTCGTTGGCCTTACCAAGACAACCCTGACCAACTCATTCTATTTAGCGTTATAAACAGTATTAATTATCCAAGGCCAGCGAGTGATGCTAGCGACGCGCTCAGTATCATTTTCCAGGATTCGTAGCGCATCAACCAAATGATCTTCAAGGGCATCCATGCTCTCGAAGACGCGATTGTGGAAGTGCTTTTCCAGAAGCTCATCCCAGAGGTGTTCCACCGGATTCAGCTCCGGTGAATAGCGTGGCAGAAAGTGAAGCTTCATATTTTCTGGCAGTACCAACGACTGGCTTTTGTGCCACCCGGCTCCATCAAGCACCATGACGATATTGTCGTTCGGGTAGCGTAACGCCACCTCATTGAGAAAGACTTGCATGCACTTGGAATTCGCCTGCGGCAGCATGAGGCTATCGAACCGTCCATCCATCGGACTGACTGCGCCATAGGCATAGGTGTACTGCTGCGTCACCATCGCCTTGACCATTGGGCGAAAAGGGCGACGGCACCAACAATACCGCGTATCGCTAATTCGACCGAACGCGCTTCATCCTGAAACATCAGGCGCAATGGACGCGCGTTGTTCCAAAGGGCTACCATTTCTGCCAGCGTATCGGGGAGTTTTTTTTCCAGTCTTCACGCGCCTGAGCGTCGCCTTTTGGGTGTTCAGTGTCGGGTGCTAATTTGCGCCAACCATGGCGCGCCAGCATGCGATAGATTGTGGATAGCGCTACCGGTTTGCCGAGTTTTTCAACGAATCTCTCCTGCAGCGGCGGAACAATCACCACACCGCCTCGCGGCGCATGCGCCAGTATTTCATCAAGCAATGCGCTTTCCTGTTGCAGCGGAAGGCATGCCCGGTTGCGCAATTGCCGTTTGCTCACCGGAGGCGCCACCTCCTGTCGCGCAATCCTGGAATAACGCGTGCGCATATTGCAAGTCACGCCAACCGAGCGGCCTATCGCAATGGCAGTCTGCGCGATAGTCAAACCCAATTCCAACGGCAGCACTACAGCCTGCGCCGCTCGTAACTCATCTGCCGTCCTGGCACTGCGAAGTGCCGCACGCGCCATCACCAATTGGTCTTTTCCACCAGCCGTTCTTGCCATGATTCCTCCCAAGGTTTACCATGACTAAATTATTACTGATTTTAACGCAAATTGAATCACATATTCATCTTGGCGCTTCTGGCGTGAACGGAGGGGTAATTTTTGGTCTAGGCACTGGATCCAGCCCTAATTGGACAAATACCGCAACTGGAACGAGCCTCTCGCTCACAGGTCAAATGTTCCCAGCGGCTAACGTAGCAGATCTAATCGCTGGCAACACCTACCTCAATTTTCATACCGCCGCTTTCCCAGGCGGTGAGATACGTGGCCAGCTTGTGGCTGCGCCTGTCCCCGTTCCTGCGGCAGCTTGGCTATTGGGATCAGGATTGATTGGTTTGGTAGGTGCGGCGCGCAGGAAAAACGCGCGCTCATAAACGAGTCGCTGCAAGCGTCGCGCCAATCAGGCCAATTTCCTGGTTGATCACGACGTGTAGGGGGATTTCAGAT
>JAYWDZ010000033.1:0-2438 GCA_043779595.1 Nitrosomonadales bacterium | reverse complement strand
CTGGTCGCCAAGCGTCAACCGCTGGCGCTACGCAAGCTGGCGCTGATAGAGGAAGGCAAGGCCCTCAACCAAAGCTGCGCCAACGTGGAAAAAGGGTCCAGCCAGCACCAAAGCTGCCTTGCCAAGCAGGCGCAATACAATGCCAAGGCGCGGACCTTAGGTGATGAGATGGACAGGCTTGCTGATGAAGTGAACGCTATCGTGGCTAAGCACACCATCAACAGCATGAACGCCCTGGCCAAACACTTGGGATGGCGCGCAGATGAGCAAGCCCGCCTTGCCAAGGCTTTGAACAGTCTGGCCACCGATGGCAACCCCATCGTGACCAACATCCAGGTACGACACGTTTGGCAGGACATCTTTACTCGCGGCCAGGACGAAAAGCTTGCGAAGGAAGCTGGCCAAAGCGAGGGGCCGGTATTCCCCGGCGCTGGCACGCAGTCGTTCGAAGATTGCACCCTCTTCGCCCTGGCCAATGCGGCGGGTCTGCCTTACGGCGCGGTAGCCGCGCGTGCGACAAAACTCATCAAGGAGGGTGAATGGCGCGACGCCGCCGAGCGGGCGAACCCGCAAAAATCCATCGAGGAGCAAGGTCTCAATGGCGGAGAGGTGGTCATGCTGACCGAAACCTTCGGTCAGGTTGAGGTGGTGCCCAGCTCCGATTTTGCCAAGACCCTGAAGGAAGGTCGCCCGGTGATGGTGAGCGTGATGCCCTCGGACGGAAACTTCGATAACGGACACCAAGTTGTGCTCACCAAGACTTTTCAACATGGCGGAGAAACCTGGTACGAAATGATGGATTCCAACCAAGGCCCGCAGCAGCGGCGCTATTTGAGCGCCAATGAACTGAGTACGATACAAAATGAAAATGGCGTGGCTTACCGTCCGGAATCAGGAGCGACCCCGAAGCTCCTGCGATAGTGCGAACCGATGAATTAAAGGGAATTAAAGGGGCCAAGCTCTCATGGCACTCGGTTAAGTAATCTCTGAGCATAAATGAAGTCGCGAGCGACCTGCCGTGGCACGGTTAGCAACGGCAGGTTCTTGGGTCGTCGTTTCCTCGCGCGAGGCTCGATCCGGTCAGGCCTAAACGGTAATCGCAGTGTCGCGATGCAAGCTGTCACGGTCGTAATCAGAGTGCGAACTTGATTGCCTGATGTTCGGCGAAGCTGGTCGGCGAACGTACACAGCAGACGCTTGGCACCTGCAAAGCTCAGCGCCCGTGGCAGTATGTCCGCGAGCAATGCCGCTTTCGCCATCGCCCAGCGCACCAGATTGTAGGCCATAAAATAAACCGCAATCTCCTTGTCCACCATCGGCTGCGATTTGCAGCGCAGTACGTCCATCTCCAGCGTTGCCTTGATGTTGCGGAAATCAACTTCGATATTCCAGCGCATCTTATAAAGTGCGCCAAGCGTTTGACCCGGTGCGAATACTGGGTCAAGCAACGTCGTCACGAGGATGCGCCCATCAACTTCTACCTCGCGCATCTCGATGAATTCCGGGTAACTCGCGTATTCTTCCGCGCTCATCGCCTTAGGCTTCGGCGGTCGCGGCCATTGCACCTGATGGCCATGCTTGCCGAGCCGCTTGCCTTTCGTGAAGTCGGTGATGCGCACGCCATGCTGCGGCATCACCACATCCGCACCCCGGCTACGCGCGCCGTGGATGATCCACCAGGTCGCAAGCAATGCGTCTGCAAGCAAGACATCGCGATCATTGAGATGCGTCAGCAAGTTTGCCAGCAGGCTTTGTTCACCTGTCCCCTTGCCTTTACATGCAGCGACCCGATAACCCAGTATCGCGCCGCTGGTCAAACCGATGAGTGCGCCGATGCGGGCGATGGGAAAGCCTAATCCCGGTTTTTGTTCTGGGCTTTGCGGATAGGTCTGCTGGTTACTCGGCGTATCGGGCATGGTGATGGTGGTGCCGTCAAACAGCTTGACGCATCGCCCCTGCCAGCGCCAGGTCGATGGTGTCATTGCCTCCAGCCGCTCTCCGATCATATTGCCAAGCGTTACTGGCAGGATGGTCGGCAAGCGCTGGCGCGCATCGCAGTAGGAACCCGTGTTGAGTGCGCTCACGGATTGGCCATGTGCAACTCGCTCTGACAAGCGGCGACCCACCACGTCTTGGCAAGCACGGTCAGCAGACAGGACTTGCCCCACGAACAGTCGTAACGTGTCCAGCGGGGGATAGATGCGCTCGCGATGTGGCTCCACCAATTCGTTCGCGAACGCTGAAATCTCTCGGTCGCCAAGCAGCTGATCGAACGGGCCAGTGTCGCTCTGTAAGAACTGTTGTTTCAACATCGCAATTTTCTGCCGAATCCGTTTAACTTTGGTATCCTTCATTTGGGCTGACCTCCTGTAATGGTTGGCTTTCGTGTCGCAACAAAAGCTTACCATTTAGAAGTGCTCAGCCCACCGTTTTTTGGA
>JAYWDZ010000032.1:0-2440 GCA_043779595.1 Nitrosomonadales bacterium | reverse complement strand
GCGCATCCCGATCAAGATTGTGCCGCAACCCCGGCAGCGCTTGCCGCCGTGGATACGCGCGAAATCGCCGAACGTGCCGAATGTGGCGCGGCTTAAAGGCATTTTGCGCGAAGCGAACTTGCATACCGTGTGCGAAGAAGCCTCGTGCCCCAATCTGGGCGAATGCTTCGGTCATGGCACCGCGACCTTCATGATTCTCGGCGACCTGTGCACGCGGCGCTGCCCGTTCTGCGATGTGGGGCACGGCACGCCTTTGCCGCCCGATGTTGACGAGCCGCGCCATCTGGGCGAAACCATTGCGCTGATGGCGCTGAAATATGTGGTGATCACCAGCGTCGATCGCGACGACCTGCGCGACGGCGGTGCCGCGCATTTCATCGAGTGCATCCGCGCCGTGCGCGAGCTGTCGCCCGCCACGCGCATCGAAATTTTGACGCCGGATTTTCGCGGTCGCCACGACCGCGCGCTGGATATTCTCGACACCGCGCCACCCGATGTGATGAACCACAATCTGGAAACGGTGCCGCGCCTGTACAAAGCCGCACGCCCCGGCGCCGACTATGCGCATTCATTGATGCTGCTGAAAGACTTCAAGACACGCCATCCCGATGTGCCCACCAAGTCCGGGCTAATGCTGGGCTTGGGCGAGGACGACGACGAAATCCTGCAGGTGATGCGCGACCTGCGTGCGCATGGTGTGGACATACTGACGCTCGGTCAATACCTGCAACCTTCGCAACATCACTTGCCGGTATTGCGCTTCGTCCCGCCGGAACGCTTCGCGCAGTTTGAACAGGAGGCCTACGCGATGGGTTTCAAACACGCCGCCTGCGGCCCGATGGTGCGCTCGAGTTATCACGCGGATCAGCAGGCGGCAGGGGTGGGCGAATCCCTCTGAGCAGACGTATGGCTTAACTTCTAAGGTAGGGGCGCACCGCTTGCGGCGCGTGCCAGCGACCGGAGGGAGTGTCTTGACCGCAGTGCTAGGCGTGAGTGTGGCGGACGCGGGCGGTTCATGAAGTTGTGCTGTACTCAAAATAGATGGGTGCGGCGAAAAGAAAATATACGGTTGCGAGCCAGATAAATTTTGTAGTCAGGCAAAGCAGAGTGAGTGTTTTGTCGCTCAACGAGAAATAGCGAAACGTAAACAACCATTTCGTGAACTCCCAATTGGCACCGCCTTGCCATCCCCCAATCGACAATCCTAGCGCACGAAAAGCCGCTGGATGTTTAGTCCGGAGCCTTGATCGAATTACCCACGTGAAAATTCCCGAGAGCACAAGAAAAACTGCCGTTGTCCAACCCCACGAGTAATCCATATGCGAGTGCATGTTGACGCCTAGCGTTCAACTCAGCGGCCGCTTATGGCGGTCCGCTGCAGCGCCAAGTTGGGCTGTTGAAAATTTACTCACGGCGACGGACCTCTCTGACGCTGGTAAACAAACTTAGCAGCGCTCCACCTAGAAAGAACCCGAGCGCCATGGCGTGCGATAGAGTCAAGAGAAACAACGCAAGCGTGACTAGGCCAACAACTATTCCGCACCAAGCCGCGACGGTCATCGCGGCAGGAGAATGAAAAATCAGATCGAAGCCCCAAATATTTCTATCTTCTATTCGGGTCTCAGCCATCCATGCAGCCAAAACACAAACCGGAATGCTAAAGCCAAGCATCGCAGCAATATTGGCGTGCGCCTCCCACCATGCTGTGTTCGACGCCATGCTGAGCGCAGCAGCAAAGCAGCTTGCAGCTACCCCGTATGACAATTTAGCTGTTCGATTCATCTGGCGCCCAACGAATGATGGTATAGGCGTCGAGTTCAAAGCTGACCTCCTGCCCGAAGTGAATGTGCTCCCGCACATGATCGTTCATTGGACCTCGTTGCTCCAGTCCGTCGAGCGTGTAGCTGTGCAATGAAACGCTCGCTCGTTCAGGATGACGTGAGTTCCAAAGCACCGTGAAGCCAAAGCCGTGTTCCTCGGGTGCGGTTTGTCCGGTGAAAGACTTGCCACCTGTGGCATGAAAGCGAAAACTATAGCCGACTCTTAAGCGAGGCAAGGCCCGAATTTCTTCGAAGAGCTCCGGGGTTGGCTTAAAGTCGGACGTGGTTGCTCGTTCTTCCTCGGGGAACAATTCGTCGATAGTCTTGCCAGGATGGCTGGTCGCACCGTTTTCCAGTAACGCAATACGGATGGTTTGACCTGGTTCCAAGGCTACCGAGTTGACCCACGTGAGATACGTGGATTCGCCCTGATCGGGATAAGTCCCACCGGAGACACCGAGTTCAGCGAATCCGTCATCAATCCGTGTACCGCCTACTCGAACAGTCAGAACGTCATAGCTTTCGGTGCAGACGGTAGCAACCGGAATTCCATCTACTGAGACAGCGATCGCGGCCATGTTCGACGCCTAACCCAGATTCGGCGCCAGCCAGCGCTCGGC
>JAYWDZ010000031.1:0-2453 GCA_043779595.1 Nitrosomonadales bacterium | reverse complement strand
TCTCCTGCGGATTGACGATGAAGTTGACGTTGTGCTTCGGAATCGCGAACCCGTGCGTCAGATCCTCGACCTTGTCGTGATTGGTGAGGATGAGGGTGACTTCATCGCCCACTTTCAGCTTGAACTCGCGCGGTGTGAATGCTGGCGCCTGCGAGGTCATTTTTACCGTGACCTTCTTGCCAGAGCGGAATACGCCCACATCCTTGGGGTCTTTGACCGCAAGCGGAAATTCATCCATCGTGTAAATCTGCTTGGTACGAATGAGATCACGCTTGAAGATAATGAAATCATGCGGTTCGGGACGCACAGGGTGATCTGCGACCAGCACCATCTTGTCGCCGGTAATATCGATCAGCTGTTCGTTTTCCGGATGCAACGGTCCAACAGGTAGATAGCGGTCCTTGGAAAATTTGCAACCGACCGCCAGCCACTTGCCATCGGCGGCCTTTGTTTCCGACTGGGAGGCATTGATGTGACCAGGCTGGTATTGCACATCGATCCGGTCAACCACGTATTTGACCTTGTTGTCGCCAGCCTGGAACTTGATCGCCGCATCGATATTCCACTTGACGACCTGGCTATCCAGGAAAAGGGTGGTGTAGGCATTGCCGCGGCCGTCAAAGGCTGTGTGCAGGGGGCCGAGACCAATTTCGACTTCGGCGACAATAGCCTTATCCTGCTTGTCCAGTTTGCCGTCAAACCAGTCAAGGATCTTGGCCAGGTCGATAACGGTGGCGGTGGGCGAGAGCTTGCCTGCACAGATGAAATACTTGCCGTCTGGGCTGGCGTTCACGCCATGGGGGTTCTTCGGCACGCTCACATACCCCACCAGCGCGGTTTTCGGATCTGTGTTGGCAGCCTTGCTCCCGTCAACCACCGGCACCTTGGAATCGCCGATGGTTTTGAATTTGCCATTCTTCACGGCTTCTTCGATGCGGGCGATGTTGAAGAAGAGGCAGGAATCGCGCTCGGCGGACATCATGTCTTCATAATGCACGCCGCCTTCGGTGTTGTACTGGTTGGTGGCCGCCAGCTTGCCGTCGTAAGAAGTTGCGACGAGGTCACAGTTGCCGTCGATTAACACCTGCCAGCGCACGTCCATGGACTCTGCATCGACGCAACTAAACAGCGTGCGGTATTTGCTCGGATCGTCGGCATCGTGACCATTGTTGGGTTGCGGGATATGAAACTCGCTGCCGCAGAACACGCGGGTGGTGTAATTGATGGCCGGATCGACCGGGTCGCGCTTGTCCGGAAAAATGCCGTGGAATCCCTGCACGTTGGGCAGTTCGGTGATCTTGTCACAGACAAAGTAATCGAGACGGATGCGCGCGATGCGGCTATTGATCTTGTCATTGATCCAGGCGTAACGGCCGTCGTAGTTGCCATCCTTGTAGGAGGCATGGGTGTGGTGCGTGTCGCCAACGGTGTATTTCAGGCTGCCGTCAGACTTGGTGCCCATGATTTTTTTCGATTCATTGGTAATGCCCCAGCCAACCAGGGCATCCGGCACGAAACAGGGTACGCGATGAATCTCGCGGCCGGAAGGCAGGCCCAACACCCGGAAGTCGCCGGTATGTCCGCCGCTCCAGAAACCATAATAGGTATCGAGTTCACCTGGCTTTAGCTCAGCTGAAGCGTGGCCGGCTATAGCCGGGGCAGACGTCGCCTTAGACGTACCGGGCGCGACAGCCTCCTCCTTTTTGCAGGAGGACAGTCCGACCGAAAGTCCCGCACCGGTCAGGCCCACCAATGCCGTGGTATTCAGAAATTTTCGGCGGCCGAGATCTGGCTGCGTGTCGAGTGTTTTCGTGTCGTCCTGTGTCATGATTGCGTGACTCCCTTTTTCAAGTGATAGCTGCTCGTCGGTTCGCGGCTCGGGCGCAATCCGAACCGCTTGAAAACAGGCGAAATCCCCGCGGGACCGCCCGGTGGTGCGACAATGTCCGCACCATCACTGTAGCAATACAAGTGATATTTTTCCCTCGGTCCTAGTCAGGAGTACGGCACAATATTGATTTATACAGGAAGCTTCTACCTCTAAAGAGGTAGAAGGGTAGTGCATCAACCGTATGCTTTTAAAGGATTATGACGGATGCGTTTGCCTATGCCCTCGAGATCATGGTGCATTGGGGGTAGGCCTTCATTCCAGGAGATATATCGACCAGGATGTCTGATAAAACGAAGCAATGCGCAATTGTTGGCACCCGTGGGACATGGAGCAATCGGGCGATGAGACAGGCATGACTGAAAAACGCGGCGTTCTGCAGCATTCATTGCTGCTCAAGCTGGGGGGCGCACTGGCATTGATCGCCAGTTTCGCCATCATTGGTATGTCGAGTTCAGCCTTCATTGCCGAGTCGGTGCAGGGCAGCGGCGAGGCGATCAACCTTGCGGGCAGCCTGCGCATGCAGGCATACAAAATGACCAGCCTTGCGCTATCGGCCCCGCAG
>JAYWDZ010000030.1:0-15571 GCA_043779595.1 Nitrosomonadales bacterium | reverse complement strand
ACGTTCAGCCAGACGGCGCTTCCGTCATCCGCGCGTTTTTACCTGCCGCAGAAGCAGTAGAAGTAGCCGACACGCCGATGACGCGAGTGGCGGGCACCGATTGCTTTGAAGTTACTTTCCCCAAGGACGTGACCTTGGACCCCCACCCGATATTGCGCTGGCAAGCCAAGCAGTCCGGTGAATGGCACACACTTCAATCGCCCTACACTTTTGCGCCGCAGTTAGGCGAGATGGATATCCATCTACTGCACGAAGGCCGCCATATGCAGGCCTGGAAGGTGCTCGGTGCGCGCGTTAAAACGGTAGATGGCGTGACCGGATGCCTGTTTGCGGTGTGGGCGCCCTCGGTGCAGCGCGTCAGCGTGATTGGCGATTTTAACGCCTGGGATGGACGGCGTCATCCGATGCGCTGCCGCGGCGAGGCGGCGATCTGGGAGTTGTTTATCCCGGGACTGGCAGCCGGTCAGGCGTACAAATATGAAATCCTCGGGGCGCACGGTCAGCTGGTCAAAAAAACTGATCCGTATGCGCGGCAAATGTTTCCGCGTCCGGAAACCACCAGTGCGATTCCCAACGATGCGCCCCATGCATGGCTGGATAACGGCTGGATGCACGCACGCGCAAACTTTGACTGGCAACATCAACCGATCAGCATTTACGAATTGCACGCCGGCTCATGGCGGCAACATCCTGACGGCAGCTTTTATACCTGGGACGAACTGGCCGCGAGCCTGATTCCGTATGTGCTAGAGCTCGGCTATACGCATATCGAACTGATGCCCATTGCGGAACACCCGCTGGATGCGTCGTGGGGTTATCAGGTATCGGGCTATTACGCGCCCACTGCGCGCTACGGACCGCCTGAATCTTTTCGCCGCTTTGTCGATAGCTGTCATAAGCACAATTTGGGCGTGATTCTGGACTGGGTACCCGCGCATTTCCCCAAAGACGATTTTGCGCTCGCACGTTTCACCGGCGAAGCGGTGTACGAACACGAAGACCCACGCCGCGGCGAGCACCAGGACTGGGGCACGCTGATTTTTAATTACGGTCGCAACGAGGTGCGCAATTTTTTGATCGCGAATGCGCTGTATTGGCTCGAAGAGTTTCATATCGACGGCCTGCGCGTCGACGCGGTGGCGTCAATGCTGTATCTCGATTACTCGCGACGCGCTGGCGAGTGGCTACCGAATCAATACGGCGGCCGCGAAAACATCGAGGCGATTGCGTTCTTGCGCGAACTGAATGTTCAGGTCCACGGTCTGCATCCGGGCGTGTTGACGTTCGCAGAGGAATCAACCGCCTGGCCTGCTGTGTCACGCCCGGTCGAATTGGGCGGGTTGGGGTTTTCGATGAAATGGAATATGGGCTGGATGAACGACAGCCTGTCGTATTTCGAGCAGGACGCGGTATATCGCAAATATCAGCACAACCAATTGACCTTCAGTCAGATGTACGCATGGACCGAAAATTTTGTGCTGCCGCTGTCGCACGACGAAGTGGTGCACATGAAGCGCAGCCTGCTCGACAAAATGCCTGGCGACGTCTGGCAGCGCTTCGCCAATCTACGTTTGTTTTATGCCTGGCAATATGGACATCCCGGCAAGAAGCTGATGTTTATGGGCAGCGAGTTTGGGCAATGGAACGAGTGGTCCGAAAAACGCGAACTCGACTGGGCGCTGCTGAAGTTCCCTGCCCACAATAGCCTGCAGCGGCTACTGAGCGACCTCAATCGTTTATATCGAACCGAACCCGCATTGCATGATTTTGATTTTGACCCGCGTGGCTTTCGCTGGATTGACTGCCACGACGCTGATCAGTCGGTATTGAGTTTTGTGCGCCAAGGTCAATCTTCTAGCGCGCTTATCATCGTGATGCTGAATTTCACGCCGGTGACGCGTACCGGTTACCGTATCGGCGTGCCGTCGTCAAAACCGTGGCGCGAAGTGTTGAATACCGATTCCGAGTTTTACGGCGGCAGCAACGTCGGCAACGGCGGCGTGATGGTGCCGCAAGCCACCCCCTGGATGGGTTTTGAGCACTCACTTGAAGTGACGTTGCCGCCCCTGGCAGCCGTGTTTTTTAAAGTCGAAGCTTGAATTTAGAAGTCTTGTGCCCGCTTAAGTATCACCCTTTTGAAAACTAAAGAAACATCAGCAATGAACGTGTTATTTGTGGCGAGTGAAGCCTATCCCTTAATAAAAACCGGCGGCCTGGGCGATGTGGTCTACAGCTTGCCGCACGCGTTACACAATCGTGGGCTGGATATTCGCTTGCTGTTGCCGGGCTATCGTGCACTGCTGCAACAGCTGGATCAGATACGTATCCTCGGTTGGCTAGAGGTGCGTGGCGCCGAAGGTACCCACAGCGTGCGCGTCCTAGAAGCGCACCATCCCGAATTCGCATTTCCACTCTGGGTAATGGATTGCGCTTCGTTGTTTGATCGCGAAGGCAATCCATATGGCAATGCATCGGGGCAAGATTGGCCGGATAACGCAGAACGCTTTACCGTTTTTTCGCGTGTGGCGGCGCTGCTAGGGCAGGATGCACTGAAGCTTGGCTGGCAGCCTGATGTGCTGCACCTGCATGACTGGCAAACCGGCTTGACTGCGGGTTTTTTACACGAGCAATCGCCCCGCCCTAAAACTGTATTTACGATTCACAACCTGGCTTACGGCGGCTATTTTTCGCGGAGTGAGTTTGAGCGTCTGCACCTGCCCAACCATTGGTGGACACCAGAAGGCATCGAATTTCACGGTGGCTTTTCGATGTTAAAAGCCGGCATTGTGTATGCCGATGTGGTCACCACCGTCAGCCCTACCTACGCGCGCGAAATCTGCACGCCGGAATTTGGCTATGGCTTGGATGGATTATTGCAGTCACGCTGCAGAAAGCTGCACGGCATTTTGAATGGCATTGATACGCGAGTGTGGAACCCGGCAACCGATGCCCATTTGGCTGCACGTTATTCGGCCAGCCGGATTAACCCGGGTAAAAAGCACAACAAACGTGCGCTACTACAGCGTTTTTTGGGCACAGTGGACGACAACCAGCTGAGCGCCCCGGTGCTGGGCTTCGTCGGGCGGCTGGTCGAACAAAAAGGCATGGACTGGGTGCTGGGCGCGATCCCGGTATTGCTCGCCAAAACGGATGTGCGTTTTGTGTTGTTGGGCAGCGGGCAAGCCGTGTACGAACAAAAGCTGGCCCGACTAGCCAAAAAATATCCCGAGCGAGTGATGATCGAAATCGGCTATGACGAGTCGCTCGCACATCAGATCGAGGCGGGCGCAGATGTGTTTTTGATGCCGTCGCGTTTTGAGCCCTGTGGCCTCAACCAGATGTACAGCCTGCACTACGGCACGCCCCCGGTCGTCTATAAAACCGGCGGCCTCGCCGACACGGTGGTGAATGCAACCGACGCAACGCTGGCTGACGCCACCGCCACCGGCTTCGTATTTGATACGCCCGACGTCACCGCGTTTATCGCTGCAATTCAACGCGCGCTTGCGCTGATGCGTCAGCCTGCGGTGTGGCGACGCTTGCAACAGTCTGGCATGAGCCAGCCCTTCGACTGGCACGCGAGTGCGGGCCATTATCTTTCGCTGTATTCCTCTCCCTCCCCAAGGTGACCTATGCCCACCCAACCGCTTGCCCCTATCTGTAACCCCACGCTCAAATCCTTGCCGAGTGATTCCGCATCGGTCACCCAGGATTTCGAGCGTTATCAGTTCTATCATCTTGGGCGCTTTCAGGGTTGCCCCACGGTGTACACGTATAAAGCGCTGGCGTGGACTTTGCGCGACCGTCTAATGCCGGACTGGATGAATACCTACGCGCGCCGCGACGTGCCGGGCAAGCGCCGCGCGTATTACCTGTCGCTGGAGTTTTTGATTGGGCGTGCGTTGTCCAACCATGTTCTAAACTTGGACGTCGAGCCATCGGTTCGCACTGCACTAACCGGCTTTGCGCAGACGCTGGAAGAGGTGGTGGAGGAAGAGCCCGACGCCGGTTTAGGTAATGGCGGTCTGGGCAGACTGGCGGCGTGTTTCATGGACAGTTGCGCGACGCTCAATCTGCCGGTGATGGGTTATGGCATCCATTACGAATACGGCATGTTTCGACAGCACATCGAAAATGGCTACCAGATAGAAGACCCGGACAACTGGCTACGCTATGGCAATCCGTGGGAGGTTAAGCGGTCCGAATTCACTTGCCGCGTCTCTTTCGGTGGCTATACGGAGTATTACCGCGACACGCGGGGCGCGTTGCGTTCGCGCTGGGTGGGCACCAGCGATGTATTGGCGATTCCGCACGACATGCCCATCAGTGGCTACCGAAATCAGGTGGTGAACACACTGCGTTTATGGAAAGCCGCTGCGACCGACGCCTTCGACCTGAACGAATTTAATGCGGGCAGCTACGCTGAATCGCTACAGGCGAAGAATCATGCTGAACATATTTCGATGGTGCTGTATCCCAACGACAGTAGCGAAAACGGCAAAGAGCTACGCCTGCGCCAGCAGTATTTTCTGGCGTCGGCGAGCCTGCAGGATGCGCTGCGACAATGGCGCGCGGCGGGCAACAGCGAACTAGCTAAATTCGCCGAACAAAATGTGTTTCAGATGAACGATACGCATCCGACCATCGCGGTGGCGGAGCTGATGCGCATCCTGATCGATCTGGAAGGCATGAGTTGGGAAGCGGCATGGTCGATTACCACCCGGTGCATGGCCTATACCAATCACACGCTATTGCCCGAAGCGCTGGAACGCTGGTCGGTGGCGCTGTTTGAACGTTTGCTGCCCCGCCTGTTGGAGATTATTTACGAGATCAACGCGCGTTTTCTGCGACAGGTTTCGTTGAAATGGCCGGGCGATACCGGCCGCCAGCAGCGTATGTCGATTATTGAAGAAGGGCCCTCGCGCCAAGTGCGCATGGCGTGGCTCGCAATTGTCGGGAGTTTTTCAATCAACGGCGTGGCGGCCTTGCATTCGCAGTTGTTGCGCGAGGGTTTGTTCCACGACTTTGTCGAACTCTGGCCAGAAAAATTCAATAACAAAACCAACGGCGTCACACCCCGGCGCTGGGTGGCGTTAGCCAACCCGGGTATGAGTGCGTTAATCACCGAGCAAATCGGGGATAGCTGGGTCGCCGACCTGGCGCATCTGGCGCAACTCAAGCCGTTAGCGGCGCCAGGCAATGAGGCGTTTCAACAAGCGTGGCATGCAGTCAAAATGGCTAACAAAAGCCGCCTCGCGAAGTTGGTCAAAGCGGAATGCAACGTCGTGTTCGATCCCGCTGCGATGTTCGATGTGCAGGTCAAACGCATTCATGAATACAAACGCCAGTTGCTGAATATTCTGCATGTGATCCACCTGTATATCCGCATCAAGCAGGGGCGGCTCGAACATTGGGCGAACCGGTGTGTGTTAATTGGCGGCAAGGCCGCGCCCGGCTACGTGATGGCCAAACGCATTATCAAACTGGTCAACAGTGTGGCCGAGGTGGTGAATCACGATCCCGACGTGAATGGCCGTTTGAAAGTCGCGTTCCTGCCCAACTACCGGGTGTCGAGTATGGAAATCATCGCGCCCGCCACCGATCTCTCCGAGCAGATTTCGACTGCGGGCAAGGAGGCTTCCGGCACCGGCAATATGAAATTCATGATGAATGGCGCCGCAACGATAGGCACTTACGATGGGGCGAATATCGAGATTCTGGACGCCGTCGGCGAGGCCAACTTTTTTCTGTTCGGATTGCGCGCCAACGAAGTCGAGGCGTTACGTAGCCACTATCAACCCCAGGCGTATATCGACGCCGATAGTGATCTGCGAGAGGTAATTGAACTACTGGCTGCGGGCCACTTCAATCCCGTCGAGCCGGGCATTTTTGACATGATCCTGGATGCGGTCAGGAGCCCTCACGACCCGTGGATGACCTTGGCTGATTTTCGAACTTATGTGGATGCGCAGGAACGCGTATCGCGCGCGTGGCAGGATCAGGCGAGCTGGACCCGGATGAGTATTATGAATACCGCTTCAAGTGGGTTTTTTTCGACGGACCGCACGATGCATGAGTACAACCGCGACATCTGGAAGCTCACCGTTTGATCGTGTGACGAGCCAGTGGAATGCTTAAGCCGCCTGGCTCGGAATCGCGTGACGCGTTTCCGAGATATGGTTCGTCTCATCCACATACACCAGATCGGGGGCATAGCGCGCCAACTCGATCTCGTAATAGACCGCATAGCTCGCGATAATGACGATGTCTCCCGGCTTGGCATGGTGCGCCGCCGCGCCGTTCACCGAAACAATCCCTGAGTCACGTGCCGCGCGAATAGCATAGGTCGTGAAACGCGCGCCATTCGTGACGTTGTATAGCTGAATCTGCTCGTATTCGTGAATATTCGCAGCCTGCAATAGCGTCTCGTCGATTGCGCAGGAGCCTTCGTAATGCAGTTCCGAATGGGTAACGCGCGCCCGGTGCAGCTTGGACTTGAGCATCGTTCTTTGCATGACGGTGCCTTAAAAAAACGGTTGGCCATTATAAACCGCGCGCTAATTCCAGGCTCTAAATTGCCACAATTGCGATGTCAGGCATTGTCCCAGGTATCTTTAGCGGCGCGTATGGCACCCAACACTTCGGCTGGGCTCGGTTCGGCGCGACCTAAATAAGTTTGCGCGAATTGCCTCATATCTGACTGATGGAAACGCAGAAAAGGGTTGGTGGCTTTTTCCAGTTGCAACGACGAAGGCAGGGTGGGTTGACCGAGCTCACGCGTTTGCTGATCCGCGCGTTGACGGGAGATTAGTGCGGAATTTTGTCCATCTATGGTCAGTGCAAAGTCAATATTGCTTAAGGTGTATTCATGCCCGCAGCAAATCCCAGTAACGTCGGGGAGCGTCAGGATTTTATCCAGGCTTTGGGCCATCACCGTCGGCGTGCCTTCAAATAATTTGCCGCAGCCGCAACCAAATACGGTGTCGCCGCAGAACAGATGCTTTGCCCCATAATAACTAATGTGATCCAGTGTATGCCCCGGGGTTTCGATCACTGTCAATTGAAGCGCTAGTTCTGGAAAATCGAGCGAGTCCCGCGCACGAACGATAGTGGTTAACGCTGGGATCCGCGGGTTGTCAGGGCCGTAAATGGGACATTGATAGCGCTGCCGCAAATAAAGATTTCCGTCGGTATGGTCGTGATGATGGTGAGTGATCAGCACGGCAGCCAACATGAGCCCTCGGGTGTTGATAAACGTCTGTAGCGGCACGGGGTCGCCGGGATCAATCGCGATGGCGTGCCGGTCGTTATGCAGCACCCAAATGTAATTATCCTGGAACGCAGGCAAGGCAGTAACGGTCAACATGATTGGAATATGAGGTAAAACCCTATGGTATCCAAACTGGATGCAAGTTGGCTTGATACACCGCTGGGCCAACATTTGTTGTTTCGTGAACAAAGCTATTTTGACCACGCGGTTTCGGATGTGTTTGGCTTCAATGCCGTGCAGGTCGGGATGACGCAAGTAGACTTTTTGCGCAACAGCCGCATTCCACTGCGCGCCACTTGCGGGATGGAAGTGACGGCGCAAGTACGCGCGGATGCAATGTTTTTACCGTTTGACGCGCAATCGCTGGATTTACTCATCCTGCCGCATGTGCTCGAGTTTAGCCCCAACCCCCACCAGGTGCTGCGCGAAGCCAACCGTGTCTTGCGTCCAGAAGGACGGCTACTGTTGTCGGGATTTAATCCGCGCAGCCTGTGGGGTATGACGCGACTGTTTGGCGGTGCCGAACAGGGCTATCCCTGGAATGGCAATTTTTTAAATATCTCCCGCATCAAAGACTGGATGGTGTTGCTCGGCATGGAAGTGGCGGGCGGCAGCATGTGCTGTTATCTCCCGCCTATCAATCGCGAAAGCTGGCTGCGACGGCTGCGTTTTATGGAACCCGCAGGGGATCGTTGGTGGGCGATGGGCGGCGGGGTCTATTTCTTGCAAGCGGTTAAACGCGTACATGGCATGCATGTCATTACGCCTGATTGGAAAGCCCCGGTGGCGGTGCGATTATTAAGCCCGGCCACCGGCAAAGTGGTGAATTTGGAACAATACCGGACGCGGCGCGAACCCTGATGACGATAGTAAGCACTGACAATACCGACGTTATCGATATCTATAGCGATGGGGCCTGTAAAGGCAACCCCGGCCCGGGCGGCTGGGGCGCGTTAATGGTCTCCGGCGACTCGCAACGCGAGATTTATGGCGGCGACCCGGCCACCACTAACAACCGCATGGAAATGACCGCAGTCATCCGCGCGCTCGAACAGTTGAAGCAACCTTCTCAAGTGCGAGTGCATACCGATTCGCAGTACGTGCAAAAAGGCATCAGCGAATGGTTGCCTGGGTGGAAGCGGCGCAATTGGCGGACTGCCG
This sequence comes from Nitrosomonadales bacterium, assembly GCA_043779595.1. Lineage (GTDB taxonomy): Bacteria > Pseudomonadota > Gammaproteobacteria > Burkholderiales > Thiobacillaceae > Thiobacillus. The sequence continues at coordinate 7,140 of JAYWDZ010000030.1, read as the reverse complement.
AGGGTAAACCAGTCAAAAATCAGGATTTGTGGCGCGAACTCGATGCGTTGAATAACCTGCACGCGATCGAGTGGAAATGGGTAAGAGGCCATAACGGCCACCCGCAAAACGAGCGCGCCGATGCATTAGCCAATCAGGGCATTCCAGGTATGGGCCCCGAGACTTCAGTTGGCTGACATGCGTCAAATCATCCTCGATACTGAAACTACAGGCCTCGACCCGAGCCAGGGCCACCGGGTTATTGAAGTGGCGGCTGTCGAAATGGTCAACCGGCGCCTCACCGGCAATCATTTTCACCGTTACCTTAACCCTGATCGCGAAATCGACGCGGGTGCGATGCAGGTCCACGGGATTACCCCCGAGTTTTTGCAGGACAAGCCGCGTTTTTCTGACGTTGCGATGGAGTTTGCCGACTTCATCCGCGATGCGGAACTGATCATCCACAATGCGCCGTTCGATGTCGGATTTTTGAACGCTGAATTGCGTATAGCCGATTTGCATCCGCTGATGCATTGGTGTGGGGGCGTAACCGATACCTTGGCGATGGCCAAAGCGCTGCATCCTGGGCAGCGCAATAATCTGGATGCGCTCTGTAAACGCTATGGCGTGGATAACGCCACCCGCACGCTGCATGGCGCGCTACTCGATTGCGAATTATTGGCCGCAGTATATTTGTCGCTCACACGCGGACAAGAAAGCTTGTCCATCGGGTTTGAAGGCCGCTCCCAGCTTATAAGCGATCAGCAACGCGCTGCGCGCCCGCGCCCGGTGGTGCTGATCGCAACAGCGGCAGAATTGATACTGCACGAAACCACGCTGATAAGTGTGCAACAAGAAAGCCGTGGTCGCTGTCTCTGGCTGGAAGGCTAAACATTTTGCAAACCATGGTCCGATGGCTGGGCAGTTTAAAAAGCTTGAGGCTGGCTGGCTTCTGGGTCGGACTCATTTGCTTCGGGGCAACGCCCACCGCGCAGGGTGCGCATCTCGCTGTGGTGTTGAGCGATGACTCTGCGCCCTATCAAGAAGTGTACGAAGCCATCCGTACGCGCGTCGACGAACACAATATTTCCGCGAGCCGCATTTATGCAGGCGCTGCGACTGATGCGGCGTTGAATGCCAGACTGGTGGTCGCGGTGGGGGTGCGTGCCGCTGAATCCGTCGCCGACCTTGCGGGTCGGACACCGGTGTTGGTCGTCTTGGTGCCCAAAGAGTGGTACCAAAAAACCGGCCGACAACGTTTGATTGGGAATATACATCGGCCCGTGTCTGCGCTATTTTTGGACCAGCCCTACGCGCGTCAGGCGCATTTGATCAGTCTGGCATTTCCTGAGATCAAGCGCGTGGGGGTGCTGGTGAGTGCGGCGCAGGCCGCGGTGCATGAGGAGATCGGCAAAGCGTTGCGCAAAGAGGGATTGACACTGATAGCCGAAGTGCTAGAACCCGATCAGAAACTGATAGAACCCTTGGAAAGAATTTTTATCAAGTCTGATCTGATGCTGGCAGTGCCCGATGCCGAGGTATTTAACCGTACCACCGCGCAGAGTGTGTTGCTGACCTCATACCGCTATCATGATCCGATAGTGGGCTATTCGCACAGCCTGATGCGCGCGGGTGCGCTGGTATCGCTTTATTCCACACCCGGCCAAATCGGACGACAGGCCGCCGAAATAATTATTAAACAATTTGAGTGGTCGCATAGCCAATTGCCCGACCCCACGTATCCCCGTTATTTCAGCGTGGGGGTTAACCAGCAAGTGGCGCGCTCGTTGGGATTGAATATGCTGCCCGAGGCAGAATTGGAACGTCGCCTGGCAGGAGCCAATGATGATTAAAATGCCCGGAATCCGTGCCTGTGTACTCGGCCTGACCTTGGTGCCGGTGACGATCATCAGTGTTGTGCTGTTATTCCAATTAATCACCGGCAAGATTGCCGATCTCGATCAATCGTTGCGCGCGCGTGCTGCCTCTATGACACGGCAATTGGGCCCGGCTGCAGAATACGGTGTGGCGTCCGGTAATCTGGAAGCGCTTCAGGTATTGATCGACAAAGCGGCGATAGAACCCGATGTTCGAGGTGTCGCGATATATTCTGACAGGGGTATCGGGATTGCACAGGCTGGCCCCGCCCGATGGCTTACTCACACGCAACAGAATTTGCCCCGTGATCGTTTATATGAAATCGAGTTAACTGATCGTCTGGTGTATTACGCACCGATCACACGCACCGAAATTCAAGTGAATGATTTCAAACATGTCAGTGGCGCCTCCGCACCGCCCGCCCCACCGACCGAGCAATTGTTGGGATGGGTGGGGGTGGAGGTTTCCCGTAATGCCACGATGCAGAGCCAGCGCCAAGCCTTAATTCGCAGCCTGTATATTTTGCTGGCGGGCCTGGTGGTGAGTTTTACCGTGGCCTGGCTAATTGGCCGCCAGATTACCGGCCCCATATTAGGGTTGATGCACACGCTGCGCCGGATCGGCGACGGGCATTTTGATGAACGTACCGCCGACAGCGGGCTAGGTGAATTAGGGGTGTTGCAGCGTGGTATCAACAAAATGGCTGCGCATCTTCAGTCGATGAATGAGCAGATGCAGGAAAAAATAGACCAGGCCACTGCGCGCTTGGTCTATCAGGCCAGTCATGATTCGCTCACCGGTTTGATTAATCGCCGGGAATTCGAGCAGAGACTTGAGGCCGCGCTGCAAACGGCGCTATTGCAAGGGCGCGAGCACGTGTTGTGCTATATGGATCTGGACCAATTCAAAATCATCAATGACACCTCCGGCCATGGCGCAGGCGATGAACTATTACGCCAACTGGCGTTAATGTTGAAGAGCGATCTTCGCGAGCGCGATACGCTGGCCCGGTTGGGAGGCGACGAGTTTGCGCTGCTGTTGGAAAATTGCAGCGTCGAGGCCGCAATAGAAATCGTGGATAAAATCCGCGGGGATGTTCAGCGTTATCGTTTTAAGTCGGAAGAGCGGCTGTATTCAGTGGGAATGAGTGTGGGCATGGTCGCTGTTACGCGCACCAGTGGCAACACCGCCAGCCTGTTATCTGCGGCAGACTCGGCATGTTATGTAGCCAAAGATCAGGGCCGAAACCGGATTCACGTATATGAAAGTCGGGATTCCGAACTGGTGCGCCACCGGGGCGAAATGCAATGGATTACGCGTATACAAAAGGCGGTAGAAGAAAAGCGGCTGCATCTGGTTTGGCAATCAATCCATCGCATTCACGGGGACGTTCCGCAAGCTGAACTCGCAACACCCTGCCATGTAGAGCTCTTGCTACGTATGAGAGATGAAGAGGGCATCGAGATTTTACCCATGGCCTTTATTCCTGCTGCCGAACGCTATTTAATTATGCCGCTGCTCGATGAATGGGTAGTCGAACAAACGCTGGAGGTATGCGCTCGCTACCGCGAAAACAAACCAGGCATCCCCTGTTTGTTCGCCATCAACCTTTCGGGTGCCTCACTTAAGGACCCCAAATTTAGGCGGGTGCTGTTGGAGTCCTTGCGTCGACAACCTGAAGCCGGTCCGCATCTGTGTTTCGAAATCACCGAAACCGCCACCCTGGGCAATTTATCGGTGGTAAACGATTTCATTCTGGCGATGCGTGAATTCGGTTGCCGCTTTGCGCTGGATGATTTTGGAAGCGGATTGTCTTCGTTTACCTATCTGAAGAACCTCAAAGTGGATTTTCTTAAAATCGATGGCGCATTTGTTCGCGATATCGCCACGAATGCATTGGACCGCTCGATGGTGGATGCGATTCACCGCATCGGCCACCAAATGGGCTTGATCACGGTCGCGGAATATGTCGAGTCTGATCGGGTGCTAGCGCTACTGCGCCAGATGGGCGTTGATTGCGCACAAGGTAATCTTATGCATCGCCCTGAGCCGCTGGAAAAATTCTGGCAGGTGCTTCAATAGTCATACACCAGCCCGGGGATGGTCTGGGCAAGCCCATTTAAGGTCTACTTCTTGCGCGGGCGATTGCGCAGACTTTCTTTGGAGTGATCAATCAAGCGGTCAGCCACTACTTCGGCATCTACCGTGAACGTGCCTTTCGCCAGTGCGTCCTTCACCGACGCGATTTTGCTCATGTCGGCAATGTCCACATTAACCAGCTCTGCCTCCATGGCGCGCATCAGCGTGCTGGATTCTGTGAGCGTTAGGCTATCTGCCCCTGAAGAGGGGCTTTTATCAGTTTTATCTGTGCCCTTTGCGCGCGTGGTCGCGGCTTTAGAGACAGTAGTCGGGGTGATACGTTTATCGATTTTCACGAAGCGTTTCCTGGAAATTGCGACGCCACAGACTGGCGTGCACGGTCAAACGGCGTAATTTCCCAAAACTTTAGTGCGGAAGAATCACTTTCTGGAACATGGGGCCGATTAATCCAAAATATGCGATACCAATCCATCAGCCAGTTTGGGCTCAAACCAGGTTGACTTGGGCGGCATCACTTCGTTCACATCAGCCACTGCAATCAGGTCTTCCATCCGGGTAGGATGCAACGCAAAGGCCAGCGCCATCTCGCCACTATCCACGCGGCGTTCCAGCTCACTTAAACCCCGGATACCGCCGACAAAATCAATGCGCTTATCCCGACGCGGGTCGGTAATGCCCAGCACCGGGCCAATCAAGTTATTTTGCAGCAGGCTCACATTGAGGCGACCGACCGGGTCGGCGGGGATGAGATCGGGGTGAATGCGGAGCTGATGCCACTGACCGGCCAGATAAAGCCCGAACGTTCCGGGTTGAGTGGGCTTCACCGGGGTGGCTGAAGCATCAATTTCGAAGGCCGTTCGGATGCGGGCAAAGAGCAATTCCGCGCTGAGCTGGTTGGTATCGGCGATCAGCCGGTTGTAATCCATGATGCGCATTTGGTGCGCGGGAAAAATTACCGACAGGAAAGCGTTATAGGATGCTGCCCCGGTGTGGGCCGGATTCGCCGCACGGCGCGCCGCAGCAATGCGCGAAGCGGCCGCCGAGCGGTGATGGCCGTCGGCAATATAAATCGCGGGCATCGCGTTAAACGCGGCGGTAATACGCGCTGTCGCTTCTGCATCGCGGATGACCCAGATCGTATGGCGCACGCCCTCAAGCTCGGCGTCGGAGTCCGGCGCGCCTACTGAGGCATTGGCTAAAATCGCGTCGACTTCAGGGGCTGCGGGATAAGCCAGCAGTACCGGCCCGGTCTGCGCGTTCAGCGCATCGATTTGCCGCACCCGGTCGTCTTCCTTGTCGGGGCGCGTGAACTCGTGTTTGCGGATGCGGTTGGTGTCGTAATCGGCGACCGATGCTGCGGCCACCAGCCCGGTCTGGGTATGCGCGCCCATCGTGATGCGGTAGACGTAATAGTGCGCATCCGGGTCGCGCACCAGCACACCGGTCTGAATCATATTGCCGAGGTTCTCGGCGGCTTTGGCGTACACCTCGGGCGCATAAGGGCTGGTGTCGGGGGCCAGATCAATCTCGGGTTTGGAAATATGCAAAAAACTCCACGGTCGCCCGGTCGCGCGCGCGCGGGCTTCCTCGGTGGAGAGCACATCGTAGGGCGGTGCAATCACGTCGCTCGCGCGGCCAGTGGCGGGGCGCAAGGCATTAAAAGGCTGGATCAGGCTGCGGGCAGAAGTCGTCATAGTGAATATCAATGTGAAGTAAGGGGTTCGGTCACGGGTTCGCCTAACGCGGCTAAAAAAGCGGTCACTGCGCCGACGCGGCGCGCAAGGTCGGGCAAAGGGGTGGTCAGTTTCAAGCGGTCCGGCCCTGCCAGTTTGTAACCGGCGCGACCCTGGATCAATTGCATGATTCTAATCGGATCGATCGGCGGCTTGGGCACAAATTGCACCGTCATGCCCTCGCTGGATACGTCTAAACGAACAATGCCATACGCGCGCGTCGCCATCCGCAGCCGGTGCACCGCGATCAGCGCGCGCGCGTTATCGGGCAATTCGCCAAAGCGGTCGATCAGCTCTTCGCGCATCGGCGCAAGGTCGTCTTCGGTCTGACAACTGGCGAGGCGCTTGTACAGCACCAGCCGTTCGTGCACGTCGGGGCAGTAGTCGTTAGGCAGCAACGCGGGCGTGTGCAGATTGATTTCGGACACCACGTCGAAGGGCTGCGCGACATCCGGTTCGTGCCCGGCCTTCAGACTTTTGACCGCTTGCGACAACATGTCGTTGAACAGCGAAAAGCCGACTTCGATCATTTCGCCGCTCTGCTTGTCGCCGAGCACCTCGCCCGCGCCGCGAATTTCCAGATCGTGCATCGCCAGATGAAAGCCCGCGCCGAGTTCTTCCATCAGCTGAATCGCATCGAGCCTTTTCTGCGCCTGGGGCGTCAGCGTGCGGCCTTCTTCGACCAGAAGATAGGCGAAGGCCTGGTGATGCGAGCGCCCGACGCGGCCGCGCAACTGGTGTAATTGCGCGAGGCCAAATTTATCCGCGCGATTGATCAGCATCGTGTTCGCGGTGGGCACGTCGATGCCGGTCTCGATAATCGTCGTGCACAGCAGCACGTCGAAACGCTGCTGATAAAAATCGCGCATCACCTGTTCCAGATCGCGCTCGGCCATCTGCCCGTGACCGACGCGGATGCGCGCTTCGGGTAGCAATTTCTCCAGCGTGTCCTTCATGTTCTCGATGGTATCGACCGCGTTGTGCAGAAAAAACACCTGCCCGCCACGCTTCAGTTCGCGCAAGACCGCCTCGCGGATCAGCCCGGTCGAAAACGGCGCGACAAAGGTTTTCACCGCCAGCCGTTTTAACGGCGCAGTCGCAATCGCCGAAAAATCGCGGATGCCTTCCAGCGCCATCGCCAGCGTGCGCGGGATCGGCGTCGCGGTCAGCGTCAGTACATCGACCTCGGCGCGTAGCGCCTTCAGCTGCTCTTTCTGGCGCACGCCAAAGCGGTGCTCCTCGTCGATGATCACCAGCCCCAGCCGCGCGAACTTCACGTCTTTTTGAATCAGCCGGTGCGTTCCGATGATGATGTCGATTTTGCCATCCGCAAGGCCCTGCAGCGCAGCGGTCTGTTCCTTCGCGGTGCGAAAGCGCGACAGCTCGGCGATTTTCACCGGCCACGCCGAAAAACGATCCGAGAATTTAAGGAAATGCTGCTCCGCCAGCA
>JAYWDZ010000029.1:0-15583 GCA_043779595.1 Nitrosomonadales bacterium | reverse complement strand
GTATCAGGTCGAACAGCAGCGCTTTGGCGGGATAGTTCAAGCCTTTAAACGCATTGCCATCAAGCACGCCGTGAGGGATCGCCCCATATAAGCCGCTGATTGATTCGGCGGGGCGTTTCTGTTTTTTCTCGGCCATCGCTTAAGCATCCGCCAGCCGGGACAGATAGCAATACAAGCCCCACAGCTCGATCAAAGACAGCCCGGCAAGGTCAGCCCCTATCCCAAGGTGAGAAAACCGCGCACACAGCGTTGGCAGGCATTCCATCCAGTCGCCATTCATGGCGCGGCCTTATTCAAAAAATAGCGCGCAATGCGATGCTTGCGCCCGCACTCGGTTACGCCTTGCGTCCACACTTTCGCAATGTCATAACCCATTGCGCGTAACTCGAACACGCGCGCCGCAGGCATCATAATATCCAGCTCGCGTCGGGCTTCAATCGTGGTCAATGAATGCCGTTTTTCAAACGCTGCCAGCATCAGCAAGCGTTGAGTGTGAGCAGAATTATCGTTATGATCGCCGTGTGTGTTTTGGGCTGCCTGCGGGTGGCCTTTTTCTTTTTCCATGGTCCCCCCTTATTTTCCAGCAGCGGCCAAGGCGGCCTTGAGTTCACCGACATTCCAGCAGGTCGTGCGTGGGGATAATTTTCGAGGTTTTGGTATGCGGCCTGCCTTTACGCCACGCCAAATACTCGCGGGTGAACAGGCATAAAGTGCTTGAACTACAGGTTGACGGACGCTTGCGCTATCGGGCAATTGATCGAAGTTTTTGAGTGCTGCGGGGATGCTGCTACAGGTGATACTTTTTGACATGTCGCTTTTCCTTTTGATAAGAATTGGTGCGACATGAATTATTTAACACACAATGATGTGTTAATAGTTTTGTACCTGAATTTTAATTCTTTTCACCATTTGCACGATCGCGGCCGGTGTTGCCTCCCCTACGTAATTTGCAAGATTGTGGGCAATATTTGCTTGCGTGCCAAAATACTTTGCTGTCGATTCAAGGATAGCGTGTCTACGATTCGCTTCCCCAATAGAAGTGTTGTTTTGACTTGGGAAATATGACTTCAATCTTGACGCAACTTGGAATTGGTTTGACCGCCCTGCCATGTCACTTTTGACCGTATAAAAAAACTTTACCAAAAGTTCTTCGTAGTAAGGATCAAGTTTTCGTGGTCTCACGCTCACTCCCTTCACTCTTCCGAGTTTTGACCCTTGGGGTTAGGCGTTGCAACTCGTTATCACAGACACAATAACGACTTTATATTTCGGCAGCCATTACGGTTGATTTAACTAATTGCCTGAAGCCGAGCTTTTGGGCTTCCATTCGCGCGCCAGTTTCTGCGCTTCGGCTATCTGGGCAGCGGTCATTTTCCCAGCCGTTAAATCCCGGTTGGATGCGGCTCGGTCACGGTCTGTTTTATCTGGATTGTTCGCGGCGGACAGATTGAACCACTTATGGGCTTGCACATAATCCTGCGGTACACCCAAGCCTCCACTGTACGCGAGTCCAAGAGTGGTTTGGGCAACAGCGACTCCCTGCTCAGCCGCCTTGCGATACCACTTATTTGCTTCCGCAAAATCCTGTAATACGCCTTGGCCCAACCTGTATCTGTTCCCAAGATTGAGTTGGGCAACAGCGACACCTTGGTCAGCCGCCTTGCGATACCACTTCACTGCTTCAACATAATCCTGCGGTACGCCTTGACCGTTGTCGTACATAACCCCAAGGTTGTATTGGGCAGAAGCATTTCCCTGCTCAGCAGCCTTGCGATACCACTTCATTGCTTCGGCATAATCCTGTGGTACGCCTTGGCCGTTGCCGTACATGAGCGCAAGATTGTTTTGGGCATCAGCGACACCTTGGTCAGCCGCCTTGCGATACCACTTCACTGCTTCAACATAATCCTGCGGTACGCCTTGACCGTTGTCGTACATGAGCGCAAGGCTGTATTGGGCTTTAGCATCTCCCTGTTTTGCAAAGGGCAAAAATAGCCGATATGCCATCGCATAGTCGCCACGCTCATGCGCCGAAAGGCCGTCTTCAAACTTTCCCGCAAGGGCATTTGCGTTCAAACATAAAGAAAGCGCTACAACGGCAAGTCCGGTTTTGATGAGGGTTTTCATTCTTTGCTCCGTAGGGTTTAGGTTCTATGTTTAGCCCGCTCTATCAGCGGTTTGATTCCCGAGTTTTTTCGGGTGCGGGTTCACTATCTGTCAGGCTGTTTTTTGCGCGTACGGTAATCACTTCATGCGCTACAGAAAATTCGTCTTCCAGCGCGAGGTACGCTTCTCGCGTTGCTTTATTTTTAAGCAGCCGGGTTTTGACTTCGGGCAGTGTTTTCATGGTTCCAATTCACTTAAGCGCGTCAAGATAAACGTGCCGTGATGTGCTTGATATTGGCGAATACTTTCGCCATCACGCCACCACCACTTCCGCCCGCTTGCCCAAGGCGTGCAGCGCACGTTCCAGCGTGCCTACTCGGGTAGCGTGCCGGGGGTCGAGAATGCGACGGGCTTCCTTTTCGTCAAGCTGCATACGCCGGGCAAGATCGGACTTGCTTACCCCTTGTTCGGCCATCGCCAGGTAAATCGCGGCCTTCATGGCCACGGCCACGGGCAGCCCAATAAGCTGTTCATGTTTACGCGGTTTGCTCGGCAAGGGGATGTCCAGGCCGTCGGCGATGCGCATCTCGATCGCGGCCTCCAGCGCGCCCTCGGCGGCTTCGATGGCGGCTTCCAGATCGTCACCTTGGGTGATGGCCTCGGGTAGATCGCGGCAGGTGACGGTAAAGCCGCCCTCGCTTATGTCGGGCGTGAGTGCAACCGGGTATGCGAATCGCTGCATGGTGTTCTCCTAGAACAGGTCTTTGTCGGTGAGTTCGAGTTGCTTCAACATGGCGTGATAGGTGCCAGTCTTGAGTTCGTCTTTGGGGTTGCGGACGACGGTTCTAGCGTCACCCAACTTCAGTACGCCATGCGAACCCTTTCCCATGTCGGCATGCCATGAACACAGCACGCCACGCGCCTTGGCAAGTTTTTGAATGCGTTTGATGAACTCGCTACCCTTCATGACCTTGCCTTCAATTATCGGACATTACTGTCCGTATCGCAAGCCGCAGGGCTCAAGCGGCATTGCCATGCAACGGGACCACGTCCGCACCGGCTTTTAGCTTGTCGAGATAATCCGCCCATTGCTGCATCATCTTGCGCCGCTCGGGAAGGTGCGCGGTACGGTTGTAGGCGCGCCCATTCGGGTCGCGTACCGCATGCGCTAGCTGATGCTCGATTAGGTCGGGTCGCACGCCCAGCACTTCGTCGAGTATGGTGCGCGCCATCGCGCGGAAGCCGTGCCCGCTCATTTCGGTTTTGTTGATACCCATGCGCCGCATGGCCGCGAGGATAGCGTTATCGCTCATGCACCGGTCGCTAGTGCGCACGCCGGGAAACACGAAACGCCCACCCCCCGTCAGATTGTGAAGCTCCCGCAGGATCGCCACAGCCTGAGTCGCCAACGGCACGATATGCGGCGTGCCGGTTTTACTGGCAATGAATCGCCACTCGGATGCATCCAGATCAATATCGGCCCATTCGGCATTGCGTAGCTCACCCGGCCGCACAAACACCAGGGGCGCAAGTCGCAACGCACACGCTACCGTTAAAGTACCGCTATAGCCGTCAAACGCCCGTAACAGCTCGGCTGCTTTTTGGGGCTCGGTAATAGCCGCCATGTGCGTCGGCTTGGCCGTGGGCAATGCGCCGCGCAGATCGCCGCTGGGATCGCGTTCGGCACGTCCGGTTTGCACGGCATAACGAAACACCTGCCCGCAGGTTTGCAGTACCCGATGCGCGGTTTCCAGCGCGCCCAGATCGGCCACTCGCCGTGCGGCCATCAGCAATTCGGGCGCGGTAATCTCGGCAATCGGCCTGCCACCCAGCCATGGGAAAACATACATTTCAAAACGTCGGAGGATTTTGTTTGAATGCGTTGCCGCCCACGTTGGAACATTTTTGGCATACCACTCGCGCGCGACGGCTTCAAAGCTATTTGCCGCGCGTTCGGCGTTTTGCGTCTTGGTGGCCTTCTTCAACTCAGCGGGGTCGATACCATCGGCTACCCGTTTGCGCGCGTCGTCGCGCTTCTCACGGGCGCGGGCAAGGCCTACGTCTGGAAACACCCCCAGCGCCAGCGTCTTGCGCTTGGCAGCAAAGCGGTAATCCATCCGCCAGTATTTGCCCGCCGCATTTATCAGCAGATACAGCCCCTTTTCATCGGCCAGCTTATATGGCTTATCCGCAGGCTTGGCCTTCTTGCAAGCTTGGTCAGTCAGGGGCATGGGCTTACCTTTCTTTGAATTTGACGGTATGTGTTTTGACGGTAGGTGACCTACCGCCAGACATACCGTCACAATTGACGGTATTCCATGCTATGCCATGACGCGGCTTGAGGCAACAAAAAACCCCGTAAGCTAGGCTTTATCGGGGTTTAGGTTGCTTCATGATACGGTGTGAAACTATTATTTGGTGGGTCTGCACGGACTTGAACCGTGGACCAAGGGATTATGAGTCCCCTGCTCTAACCAGCTGAGCTACAGACCCTTGATCTTAAATAGCAGACTAGTATTTACGACTCGCCATTGCCCACAAAGCTTTTCAGTTTTTCGGAACGAGTCGGATGGCGCAATTTACGCAATGCCTTGGCTTCGATTTGGCGTATACGCTCGCGGGTGACGTCAAACTGTTTGCCGACTTCTTCTAGCGTGTGGTCGGTGTTCATTTCGATACCGAAGCGCATGCGCAGCACCTTGGCTTCGCGCGAAGTGAGACTGTCCAATACGTCACGGGTGGCGTCGCGCAGATTGGCGTAAATCGCGGAATCGTCGGGCGACAAGGTGGTCGAGTCTTCGATGAAATCACCCAAATGCGAGTCTTCGTCGTCGCCGATCGGCGTCTCCATCGAGATCGGCTCTTTGGCGATTTTCATGATCTTGCGGATCTTGTCTTCGGGCATTTCCATCTTGATCGCAAGCGTCGCGGGGTCGGGCTCCAAACCGGTTTCCTGCAGAATCTGCCTCGAGATGCGATTCATCTTGTTGATGGTTTCGATCATGTGCACCGGGATGCGGATTGTGCGCGCCTGGTCGGCGATTGAGCGCGTGATCGCCTGACGAATCCACCAGGTGGCGTAGGTCGAAAATTTGTAACCGCGGCGATATTCGAATTTGTCGACTGCTTTCATCAGGCCAATGTTGCCTTCCTGAATCAAATCCAGGAACTGCAAACCGCGATTGGTGTATTTCTTCGCGATCGAAATCACCAGGCGCAGGTTGGCCTCGATCATTTCGCGCTTGGCGCGACGCGCTTTGGCTTCGCCTGTGGACATCTGCTTGTTGATGTCTTTCAAGAGTTTGACCGGCAGACCGATGCGCTCCTGCATGTCGATCAGTTGCTGCTGATGATCTTTGATCTCGTACTGCACGCGCGCGAGCGTCGAGCAATAGCCTTTTTTGGCGGCAATTTCTTTATCCAGCCAAGTCAGGTTGGTTTCATTCCCGGGGAAGGATTTAATGAAGTGAGGGCGGGGCATGCCGGAATGATTCACACAGAATTGCAAAATTTTGCGTTCATGCACCCGCACATCTTCAACTGCTGAGCGAATCTGCTCGCACAGCGCATCCACCTGACGCACTGAGAAACGAATCGCCATAAGTAGCGACGTGACTTCCTCTTGGGCTTTCGTGTGCTGCGGACTGCTCAGGCCATATTTGAGCTGCGCGGCCTGGGCTTTTTTGTACGCTTTGCGGATGTAATCGAATTGCGCAATCGCCTCAACCTTAAGCTGCGCCAAATTGGCAGCAGCAATTGCGGCGCCTGCCTCTTCATCTTCCTCGTCTAAGGGTTCATTTGACTTGGGCGGCGGCGTAGGAATGCCGACATCGGTATCCACAAACCCGTCGATCAATTCATCGACGCGAATTTCGTCTTTTTCGACCTGCGCAGATAGATCCAGAATTTGTTGGATGGTGAAAGGGCACGACGAAATCGCGCTGACCATCTGGCGCAAGCCTTCTTCGATGCGCTTGGCGATTTCGATTTCGCCTTCGCGCGTCAGCAAATCCACCGAGCCCATTTCGCGCATATACATGCGGACTGGGTCTGTGGTGCGGCCAAATTCAGAATCGACGGTGGTTAACGCTTGCTCGGCCTCGGCTACGACATCTTCGTCGGCGACCGGCGGGGCGGCTTCCTGCATCAGCAGGGTTTCGGCATCGGGCGCCTCATCGTAAACCTGAATGCCCATGTCGTTGATCATGCTGATCACGCCTTCGATCTGCTCCGCGTCGAGCATTTCGTCGGGCAAGTGATCGTTGACCTCGGCATAGGTCAAAAAGCCACGCTCTTTACCCAGCACAATCAAATTTTTAAGGCGCGTACGGCGCGCCTCGGCTTCGACTGGGGTCAGCACTCTTAGAGGCTGTTTGGCTTCGGCTTTATTGGCGCCACCGCCGGGTTTTCTTCCGCGTCCTGCCACAGGTATTCTCCGCTATGTTTTATAGATAAGCACTTGGGCTTGTCTGGTAAAAAATCGTTCAAAAACCGGCAATTATACCGTAAACATTGAGTTTGGCGTGGGTCAATCAGCCTTTACTTATCTTGTCTTGGCTTGAGGGCGCATGCCCATAACTATGGATGGGGGGCATGCCACAGATATACAAGGGTCGTATTGTGCCAAGACTGCACTTCAACGCAGATGGTCAGGTGTATCAAGCGCGGTGCGTCGCACCTGATCTGCATCTTGTTCCGGGTGATACCAACCCAGTTTTTCACGCAGTTTGACCACATTGCCTACGATGATCAGGGTAGGCGCTTTGAGTTGAGCCTCTTCTGCGCGCTGAGGTAAAGTCGTGAGATCGCCGGTGACAACACGTTGGGTAGGCAACGTACCCTGCTGAATAATCGCGGCGGGTGTATCTGCCGACAAGCCATGTTTGATCAACGCTTCGCACAACAGCGGTAGGCCCTTCAGGCCCATGTAGATCACGATGGTTTGATCTTTGCGCGCGATGCCTTCCCAATTCAAATTGAAGGTGTTATCGCGTAGATGGCCTGTGACAAACGCGACCGATTGCGCATAGTCGCGATGCGTTAGCGGGATGCCCGCGTACGATGCCACGCCAGCAGCAGCAGTAATACCCGGCACAACCTGGAACGATACGCCATGTTCAACCAGGGTTTCGATTTCTTCGCCGCCGCGCCCAAAAATGAACGGGTCGCCGCCTTTCAAACGCAGCACGCGTTTGCCTTCTTTGGCGAGCCGGACCAGCATCAGATTGATTTCTTCCTGCGGGACGGCATGGTCGTCGCGCTCTTTGCCGACGTAGACCCGGTCGGCATCGCGACGACACATATCCAATATCGGCGGCGAAACCAGGCGGTCGTATACCACCACATCGGCTTGTTGCATCAGGCGCAACGCGCGAAATGTTAACAGGTCAGGATTGCCGGGACCGGCGCCGACCAGATACACCTCGCCTCGGCTGATGTCATGTTCTGCTCCATCTCTGAGCATGGCTTCGAGCTGGTTTTCGGCTTCGGCTTCGCGGCCCGAAAAGACCATTTCAGCGACGGGCGAAAGAAAGACTTTTTCCCAGAACGCGCGACGTTGCTCAGGCTTAATGGCCGCGCGGACGCGCTCTTTAAAGCGCGAAGCAAGCGCGCCCAAACGGCCATAGGACGCAGGAATCAGCGTTTCCAGCCGCGCCCGCAGCATGCGCGCGAGCACCGGCGACTCACCGCCGCTGGAGACCGCGACAATGATCGGCGAGCGATCAATAATCGACGGCAGAATAAAGCTGCAAAGTGAAGGCGTATCGGCAACGTTGACAGGAAGATGACGCGCCCGAGCCAGGTCGGCAATATTTTTCTTCAGCGCGGCATCGTCTGTCACCACGATGACGGCGTCTTTTCCGTCCAGCAAGTCGGCGCTAAAAATATCGGCGATGCGATTCAGCCGTTCGCGGTGAGGCAGCTGCTCAAACCCGGCGTGCAAACTAGGCGCGACGACATCCACCAGCGCACCCGCGCGTAAAAGCAGTTCGGCTTTACGCGCAGCCGTCTCACTGCCCCCCACTACTAGACAATGGCGGTCACGGACATCATAAAAAATGGGCAAATAATTCATCGTGTAGCGAGTCGAGTGACGCGTTAATTGGCCTGAGGTGAATTCGGTGGGATAAAAATAAAGCGCATATCGCCCGGTTCCATTTCGACAAAATCGAGCGTTACGCCCTGGATAAAGGGCAGGCTGGTTTTGGCGATCAACAACTCTACGCCGTTCACAATGACCTGTTCATCCGCCTCTCGCTCCTGATCGAAGCCCATACCAAATGTGATGCTGTCGTCGTTCATGCGCTTGGCAGCGACACGCAAGATCATGTTCTCGGCGTCGGGATTGTTGGCAGCGATCTTGATCTGTACAGCGGCCGCATCGGTGATTTTGATCATGCTTGGTTTCTCCTGTGAGGCTGGAATAGCGCGTTTTTATGCGCGCGTATCTGATTTAAAAAAGGGATGATCCAGCCGCGCTGACCACTGCCGCGCCGGTGCACATAGCCCGCTAATAGATTGTGATGGACATAACCATCGTTGACCCCATCAATCCCATGGCCCCGCGTGACCTGGTAGGCGTAGCGGGCATCGTGAGGCATATTTTCGAGGCTGGAATAGTGAAACTCATGGGCCGGAATTTCTGCTGATTCGTCCCAAACTCCGTGGCCGCCAGGTTGCAGCCTTGCATAACCACGCCCTACCGGGCGATCATGCATCACGACATCACCGGGCACGCTACCAACCATTTGCCGAGTTTTGTTTTTCCAGTGAATGCTTTTGGCCAGATACATCAAGCCGCCGCATTCGGCATAGGTAGGCAGCCCGCGCTCAATTTGCATATGTATGTTGTGGCGTAATGCGCTGTTGGCTTCGAGCGCATCCATGAAGACTTCAGGAAAGCCGCCGCCGATAATCAAGCCGTCAGCAGGAGGCAGTGCAGTGTCGCGGATCATATCTACAGGGATAAGTTCGGCCCCGGCTGCACGCAAAGTGTCGAGATCTTCGCTGTAATAAAAACCAAAGGCCTGGTCACGCGCAATCGCAATCCGTAATGGGCCATGCACGGGTGGAGTAGACGCTGACTTTTCCCAAGTGAACGCGGATGCGCTGTCCGCAATCGCCAACACTCTATCCAAATTCACCTGTGCAGCAATGCGCTCTCCCACCTGCTGCATTTTTTGCCTCGCCGCCTGTTGCTCATTGGCAGGGACCAGCCCCAGGTGCCGCTCGGCAATTTGCAAGCTAGCATCGTGTTGCACTGCGCCAATGACTTCGATGTGGGTGTAATGCTCAATGACTGCGCGCAGTTTGGACTCATGCCGGCTGCCACCCAGATTGTTCAGGATTACGCCGGCAATGTTGATCTCGGGATCGAAGGCTTGATAGCCGAGGATCAGAGGCGCCACGCCACGCGTCATGCCGCGCGCGTCTATCACCAACACGACAGGCACGCCCAAAAGCTTTGCCAGCGCGGCATTACTGTTGCTTCCGTCCAGATCAAGACCGTCGTATAAACCTTTATTACCCTCGATCAAGCTGATGCGAGCGTCTGCCGCGTGGTCGCCAAAACATTGCGAGATTTCGCGACCTTGCATCATGTGAAAATCAAGGTTGTAACAAGGCCGATTGGCAGCCAGTCCCAGCCACATCGGATCAATATAATCCGGACCTTTCTTGAAAGGCTGCACACGGTGTCCACGCGCATTTAGCGCTGCGCATAGCCCAAGAGAAACGGTCGTTTTACCCGAGGATTTATGCGCTGCAGAAATAAACACGCGGGGCATAAAAGCCCCGCGAGTGGGATACATTACCGAAGGAGATGACGTAGCAGCTGGAAATTTCATGCACTCATTTCCCGGCCGGACAGATGCCCGGCACTCGACTAGTGCTCTAATTTGGCGACAGTAGCGTCGTCCAGATTAGCGGGCAACAAGCGTAGCACTTTGACTGCGAAAGTTGTCATCAATAATGCAATGGCTACGCCTCCCAGACCTAGCAATAATTCAGGCAAGCTGGGCGCGTAAGGATGAATTTCGCCATCATAAAAACTGCTGGACTCTTTCATGCCGGGGAAGAGGTCAAGCGGAAAAGCTTGCGCACCGACAATGGTGACGTACATCTGCGACACGCCGCCCAACACAATGAGTACACACGCAACCATGATCCAGAAGCGCTGCTTGCCCAGGGGAGTTAGCAGGATCACCAGCGGCGCAACGCACCCCAGCCCAATCTGCACAATCCAGAATAACTGCGTGTAAATACCGCCGTCACGCAAAATAAAGGCTTCCACGCTGTGCATCTTTGCGAAATAAAGATTGGTCAGGTGGTAGACCACGACAAAATAAAGCACCGCTGCTACAAATATCGCCAACAGACTTTTTAGTCGCAGCACTACTGCATCGCCTAGAGGGCGATCCGTCCAGGCATAGGCCGCAAACAACACCATCAAATAAATAGCCAGGCCATAGGCGAACGACATGATGATGAACATCGGGGCCAGCATCGCGGTGCCATATAGTTCGCGCGCAATCAAGAACCCGAATAGCGAGCCAGTACCGGTGGTGAGAATCAAGCGCCACAGGAATGCTGCGGTACCTGCGTATTTCGAATACGCTTTAACATTGCCGTCGAGCATCGTCCACAAATAGACGCCGACCAATGCAAAGAAACCGGAATACAGGAATACGTTCCAGGTAAACATCGAGGTGAAATTGAAGTTGGTCATCGCGACAATCAAGCGATCCGAACGGCCTAGATCCAGCACTAATACCAACAACCCCCCTGCCATCAACGCCAAAGCAAGAATGGCAGAAAGCGGCGCGAGCGGTTTGTACATCGGCTTATTGAACACCGAGGCGATTGATGCGACATTCAGTGCGCCTGAAGCCGCAACAATCAAAAACACCGCGAATACGTGCGGCAATCCCCATACGATTTGGTTATCCATGCCGGTCACGACGTGGCCGTAATGATGCATGTATAAATAGGCAGCCAGACCTAGTAGTACGAAAAGGCCAATGCCACTTAAAAGCAGCCAATATCTCGGGCTCTCGCCTTTAACTTCGCGGAAGGTAATGCTTGCCATAATAATTAAATTCCGTGGTAGCGAACACCAACATTCAGATTCAAGTCAGCGCGCACCTGCTTGGTTGGGAGCGTAAGCAACAATTTGGAGATTTCGCTTTCGGCGTCATTCAGATCGCCAAACACCAAAGCATTATGTCCTGCCGCAGTACAGGCCTCAACACACGCGGTGGTACCGTCACCGCGGTCCACTTTTTGTACACAAAAAGTGCAAGACTCCACGCAGCCTATGCCACGCGGCACATCCGGCTTTTGGGTATCGTTCAACGGCTCGTGCACCAATGAACGCGCCTTATAGGGGCAGGCCATCATGCAATAGCGGCAGCCAATGCAGGTATGACGGTCCACTAGCACAATTCCATCGGCACGTTTGAATGATGCGCCGGTGGGGCATACATCCACACAAGGCGGTTCGGCGCAGTGCTGGCACATCATGGGCAAATTAGTTTTAGCTTGTGAGAGCGGATCCTCTAACTCAAGCTTACGGAGCCATTGCGGCGCTTGGCGCGGATGTTGACTCTGCTGTGGCAGTTGCCAGCCATTTTCAGTACTGCAGGCGGTGACGCATTCGCTACATCCTGTTGCACATTTGGTGCTGTCCACCAGCATGCCCCAGCGATTACGATTACTGACGCTCACTTCATCGGGTTTGCTATGCGCCACCTCGTATAACAATACGCCGGGTGCGATTGTTAACCCGGCAATGGTAGCGGCAGTACTGATAAATCGGCGGCGCTCTTCTGATTCCGGCTGTTTTTTCAGTTCGTTCATTTGAAACCTTCCGCCATTCCAGCCATATCATTGATACTCACCCGAGTACGGGTTTGTGCGGCCATCTGATGCTTCAAGTGAGCCCCCTTAGCGGTCAACGGATGGAGGCTCGCACTGGATTGCGGCTTGCTAGAATGACAATCAAAGCAATCAATCTTCACCGCGGCATAGGTGTGGCAACTGACGCAAAAATTATCCTTAGCCGCGGTCACACTTCCCGTTTCCTTGCTGGCGTGACAGTTAATACATTCTTTGAGACTGTATTTTTTGGTACGTATACCTTCGTGCACAGTCTCGCTACGATGATGCGTCAAAAGCTTCATATGGTTGCGGCGCATGTAATCTGTTGGCTCAACGCATTGTTCGCCTTTGACCGCTTTTTCCACTATAGGCTTCGGTACATCCGCGTGGGCAGAGGTACCGGCTGTTAATGCGAGCAATGCAAAAAGCATCAGGCCAGACTGGCCCAAGTTAAGCCGCATATTAGTCGCCCATACCCATCACAATGTAGCCGGTCGGGCAAACATCAGCACAGATATGGCAGCCGATGCACTTGCCGTAGTCGGTATCGACGTAACGGCCCACGGTGGGATTGTCTTTCTTTTTGACCTTGAACACGGCAACCTGGGGACAGTAAATGACACAGTTGTCGCATTCAAAACACTGGCCGCAGGACATGCAGCGCTTGGCTTCATCGACGACTTTTTTATCGTCGAGCAGCATCAGGCGTTCTTCAAAGTTACCCAGCGCAGTCTGCTTGTCCAGCATGATGACATCGCGAATATTGCGATCCACCTGCGGAAAGTGCCCGAGGAATAACTCGTTGTGCGGAATGATGTGCTTGCTCGAACGGTCCTCGAAATTATGCAGCACGGCCTGGGTGTCTGAACCCCACACCGGGCCTTTGACTTGTTTGTACTCGTGGCCCGACTCCAGCCATTTACGCACTTCATCAAAGTGATGGACGTCTACTTTCGGACGTTTATCCAGCTCTTTACCGTTCAGAAAGCCATGAATACCGTCCGCAGCAATAGAAGCGTGGCCAATAGCGGTGGTCAGCAAATGCGGCTTCAGTACGTCACCCCCGATAAAGATGTGCTCTTTGCCGGGGAAACGGAAATTCTTGTCCGATTTCATCAAGCCATTGTTGTTGTTGAACTGCTCTAGGCCGGTGAAATCCACGCCCTGACCAATCGCGGATACGATCAGGTCAGCAGGCAGGTCGCGCTCGGTGCCTTCAACGATCTTGGTCTCTTTGCCTTCCATCACAAAGTCAGCAATGCGCAACGCAGTGGCGCGACCGCGTTCGTCAACGATGACCGCAATCGGCGTTACGCCGCCGATAATCTCAATGCCTTCGGTCTGAGCGTGTTCCACTTCGTGCTTGCTCGCAGCCATTTTATCGATGGTGGAGCGCGAAACCAATACCACTTCGGCACCGCCACGAGCAGAAATCGAAGCAACGTCATGCGCAGCATGACCGGCAATCACGTTCTCAGGACGGTCATTGGTGCCTTCCTTGGTAATATTGCCTAGACGACGCGCAACAGTCACCACGTCAATGGAAGTATCGCCACCGCCGATCACGACGACACGGTTACCCACGTGCTGTAGGCGACCTTCGTTAAATGCGCGCAGGAAGGCGACAGCGGTCACACAGTTGGGCGCTTCCGCACCCGGCACAGGCAAGGGACGACCCGACTGGGCACCCATCGCCATAAAGATGGCGTCGAATTCCGCTTCAATAGCTTCAAAGCTCACATCAGTCCCGATGCGGGTTTTGAGGCGCGTCTCTACGCCAAGATCGATAATCCGTTTGATTTCCGCATCAAGCATTTCACGCGGAGTACGGAAGCCAGGAATACCGTAGCGCATCATGCCGCCAAGCTCTTCGTGCTCGTCGAAAATGGTGACGCCATGGCCTTTCAGACGGAGCTGATAGGCCGCTGCCAAGCCCGCAGGGCCTGCACCAATAATCGCTACTTTCTTACCGCTCTCGGCCGCGGTAGACGTGTAGGTCATGTTGTTTTCAATGCCCCAGTCGCCAATGAAATGCTCGACTGCGTTAATCCCTACATGGTCTTCTACCATGTTGCGGTTGCAACCCGATTCACAAGGCGCCGGACAAACTCGACCCATTACACCGGGAAAAGGATTGGCCTCAGTCACGCGACGGAATGCATATTCCTGCATGGAGACACCTGCCGGTGGCTTCTCGATACCGCGCACAATATTCAGATAACCGCGAATATCTTCTCCAGCCGGGCAGGAGCCTTGGCAGGGGGGAGTTGCCAGCACATATTCCGGGCATTTATGCGTCCAGCTGGCCTGGAAAATCTTGTCTTGGGAAGAACGGAAGCCACCCTCCTTCTCGCCTTCCTTATAGCGACGCCAGGATTTACCTTCGGTTTTCTCTTTGCTCGTCGTGACAGCCATGCTGGTTCTCCTTAATGCAAAATAACTCAATAAATAATATTAAACAGGCGCTACTGCTGGGTCCAACGTCGATTCGACAGCTAAATCTGACTTGGGGCGCTCAAGTAAAATGGCCTTAGCAACCAGTTGATGCACCCCACCCACCATGCTCATATCAAAGCCATATTTGGGCAAAACTTTAGTGAACTGCGCTTTACAAATAGCGCAAATCGTCGCCATGAAATTGACCTGATGTTCCTTCACTACCGCACTCAGCGCGGTGGCGCGCGGCAATGCGCCTTTGACGCGGACTTCCATTAAATCGTCGGTCAGCAAACCGCCGCCACCGCCGCAACAAAAGGTCGATTCGTAAATCGTGTCGTCGGCCATATTGTGAAAATTATTGACGACCGACTGGATCAATTCGCGCGGAATAACGAATTGCCCACCGGGCTCGGTACCCATACGCGACGCGCGCGCCACATTACACGAATCGTGATAGGTCACGATCAGGTCGTCGTTCAATGACGGGTCGACCTTGATCTTGCCGGACTTGATCAGGTCGTTGGTCATTTCGCAAATGTGTTGCGGCTGCGGATAGTTGTGATCAAGCTGATTTTGCAGTTCGATCGAGAACGGATCGTTTCCACCATAACCAATGCCGGTGAGCGTATTCCAGAAGCTATACGCTACGCGCCAGGCATGACCACACTCGCCGACCACAATGCGTTTGACGCCGAGTTCCAGCGCCGCATCGCGAATGCGCATCGCGACTTTGCGCATGGTTTCGTAATTGCCGTTGAACAAGCCAAAGTTACCTGCCTCAGACGCTTTTGACGACAGCGTCCAGCTCGTGCCCGCAGCATGAAACACTTTAGCGTAACCAATCAGCGACTCTACATGTGGTTCGGAGAAAAAGTCAGCCGAGGGCGTCACCAACAGCACTTCGGCACCCTTCACGTCCAGCGGCATTTTGACTGCTACGCCGGTATCGGCTTCGATGTCTTCTTCCAAACCTTCGAGCGTGTCTTCCAATGCCGGGCCGGGCAAGCCCAGATTGTTGCCAATCTTTTGTACCTTGCCGAGAATTTCATTGGTGTATTTTTGCCCCATGCCGACATGGTTCAGAATTTCGCGACCCGCCATCGTGATTTCAGCGGTATCGATACCGTAGGGGCAAAATACCGAACAACGGCGGCACTCG
>JAYWDZ010000028.1:0-15619 GCA_043779595.1 Nitrosomonadales bacterium | reverse complement strand
GAGCCTGTGCCCCAAGCAGACCAAAGGCATCACCGGCGTGCACGGTACCGTCAAGGCCGAGCCGTTGACGCTAATCAATGGCAGTGAAAAACTCACGCTGCGCTTCGACTGCAAGCCCTGCGAAATGCACGTGGTCGGCAAGATGAAGCGCAGCGTCATTAATCAGCAGAAGCAAGCGGCCCAGGTTTTACCGATGCAGTTTTACAAGACCAAGCCGACGCATTAGCGGGCTGGATTACGGAGTCGTTTTGCACATCACCCCGTTCAGTGTGTCGCGTTTGCCGCGTATCGAATTTGGCGCCGGTGCGTTTGGCAAACTGCCGACGCTCGTACGCAGCTTTGGCACCCGCGCCTTGCTCGTCACCGGCGCACAGTCGTTTTGCGCGACTTCTCATTGGCCTAATTTGACTGCCGCGCTCAGCGAACAGGGCATCATTTGGCAGCAGCTTCAGGTCAACGGTGAACCCTCGCCGCAGCTCATTGATGACGCCGTGCGCGCGTATCGCGACACGCACTTCGATGTCGTCGTGGGCATCGGCGGCGGCAGCGCATTGGATGCAGCCAAAGCCATCGCCGGGCTGCTGCAACCCGGCAATTCGGTATTGGACCATCTCGAAGGCGTCGGTCCCGAGCTCGCCTATCACGGCCCGGCCACGCCCTTCATCGCGGTGCCCACCACGGCTGGCACCAGCTCGGAAGCCACCAGGAATGCAGTGCTCAGTGTGCAGGGTGCAGACGGTTTCAAAAAATCCTTCCGCGATGAAAAGCTGGTCGCCGAATACGCCGTGGTCGATCCCGATCTGCTGGCAAGCTGCCCGCCCGCCGTGATCGCCGCCAACGGCATGGATGCGTTTACCCAGTTGCTGGAATCCTATGTGTCGAGCCGCGCGATGCCGCTGACTGACTCACTCGCGTGGGGCGGCATGAAAGCGGCGCGCGATGGCTTGCTCGCGTTGTATGCCGACTCAGGTGATGCCGAAGCGCGCAGCCGCATGGCGTATGCCGCGCTGGTGTCGGGCATCACGCTGGCGCAAGTCGGGCTCGGTTCGGTGCATGGGCTCGCCTCACCGCTCGGCGCGTTTTTTCCGATTCCGCACGGCGTGGTGTGCGGCACACTGGTCGCCGCCGCCACCCGCATCAATATCGAGGCGATGCAGGCGCGCGAGCCGCACAATCCCGCGCTTGAAAAATACGCGCTGGTAGGTCGCCTTCTATCCAGGCAGCAAAACCTGTCGCAGGCCGAAGCGCATGTGGCGTTGATTGATACACTTGATGAATGGACCACCGCGCTATCGCTGCCACGACTGGCCCACTACGCCGTGCATGCTGCCGACATCGCGCGCATCGTCGCCCATAGTCGCGGCAGCAGCATGAAAACCAATCCGGTGATGCTGGCAGACAATGAAATTGCAAAGATCGTTCAAATGCGCCTATAGCTTTGGCGCACCGTTTGAAGAGTGTGTTTATGCTCCCTAGCTACGTTCTACTTGACTTGGAAACCACTGGCGGCACGCCGCTCAGCGATCGCATCACCGAAATTGCGTTGATCCGGTTTGAAGCGGGCGTCGAAGTGGCGCGCTGGC
Source organism: Nitrosomonadales bacterium (assembly GCA_043779595.1). Taxonomy (GTDB): domain Bacteria; phylum Pseudomonadota; class Gammaproteobacteria; order Burkholderiales; family Thiobacillaceae; genus Thiobacillus. Next base: position 14,036 of record JAYWDZ010000028.1, on the reverse strand, counting down.
AAACCCTGGTTAATCCTGAAACCTCCATCCCCTTTTATATCCAGCACCTAACGGGCATCTCGAACGAGATGGTGGAAGACGCACCGATGTTCAGACAGGTAGCCGCACAACTGCTGGATTACCTGGACGGGTCTGTGCTGTGCGCGCACAACGCGCGATTTGATCACGGGTTTTTGAAGAATGCATTTCGCAGCTTGGGCATAGACTTGCGCCTCAGAGTGTTATGCACGGTCAAACTCTCGCGAAAGCTTTACCCGCAGCACCGCAGTCATAGCCTCGATGCCATCATCAGTCGGCATGCGCTGACCTGCCATGCACGCCATCGCGCGATGGGCGACGTAGAAATGATGGTTGCATTTTTAGACGCGGCCACCAGCGAACTCGGCCCGGACAGAATACGTGAAGTCGCCCGCTTATTGCTCCAGGAACCGCCGAGCCTGCCGAGTGGAATCGATAAAGACTTGATTGATGCGCTCCCCGATACCCCCGGTGTGTATTTGTTTTTTGGCGAGGGCACGCTGCCTTTGTACATAGGCAAAAGCGTCAACATCCGGCAGCGCGTGATGTCGCATTTCAGTGGCGACCATGCGTCGAGCAAGGAAATGCGCATCAGTCAGGAGATCAAGCATATCGAATGGATCGAGACCGCGGGCGAGTTCAGTGCCTTGCTACTGGAATGTCGCTTGATCAAGGAACGGCAGCCCGTACACAACCGACGACTTCGTCGTCAACGTCAATTATGCTCTTGGCGCATGGCGGAATCCCCGCACCAAATTCCATTAGTCACGCTGGTGCATGAAGATGACATCCTGCCCGAAACAATCGGACAGTTATTTGGTACGTTCAGGTCCAAACGGCAAGCCACTGAAGCGCTGCGAGAAATCATAGACACGCATCATTTATGCCCCAGAGTGGTGGGGCTCGAGGCAGGTAAAGGGACGTGTTTTGCGCATCAGTTAAAGCGCTGCAAGGGGGTGTGCGCGGGCAAGGAGGCGGCTGAAATTCACTTCCTGAGATTGCAGCAGGCGATGATTGCGCATCGGCTTAAAGCCTGGCCTTATCCCGGCAGGATAGGAATTCATGAACGTCACCCACTTAACCATAAATCCCAGGTGCATGTCTTCGAGCATTGGGTACACATCGCGACCGTGGACGATGAGGCCGATTTAAACCACTTGGCTTTGGCAAAATCCGAACTGGTCTTTGATCTGGATACCTACCGTTTGCTGATCAAAGAATTTCGCAAGCCGAATGTGAAAATCGTCGAATTGCCGATACAAATAAGTGAAGCTCAAGGCAGCTTTAACTTCAATTAACTCAGGATTAAATCATTCATCCAGCATTCATCTAATCGCAACATTCGCCAATCAAAGTGTGGGATTCCTAATCTTCAATCGACAAAAGGAGCCTCACAAATGAAACCTGCGCATTCACTTACACCGTCTATCCTCGCCCTGGCATTGGCAAGCGCATTGTCTAGCGCTGCCAGCTGGGCCGATGCCGCAAATTTAACGCATGTTCCCCACGCCAATCAAAAAATAACGGGGATGACAGCCCCCAACATTCTGTCTCCGCAATTGATTGAGGTGGTGGTGGCACAAGGCTCGACTCGGTTGGAGAATCCTTCACCTTTGACCGATTATTACGGCTACATCAACGATGGTCCCATGCTGCCCGCGGCCGGCGCGACCCAAACACCCGGAACGAATATTGAAGCCACCAAAACCGAGCCGGATAAAAACACTTATCTGATATTGCCTAAGCAGCATGGCGCAGATCAAGGCTACGACTACGGCAACCGGTTTCTATTCCAGGGGCATGAGTCCGGAAGTTTGGGCGTAAATGGTCAAAAGCAAGGCGCTATCACCCGCATCAATCTGGACGCCGACGGCGCGCATCGTGTCACGCTGCTTGCTACTGCCGACAAAAACGGCGCGGCACTCCCGACGTTTGACGGCTCAACCTGGTATCCCTGGTCTGAGCGTCTGCTTTTCACTGCCGAGCTTGGTAGCAAAGGCGGGGTGTGGCAGGCAACGCTCGATCTACCTTCCGTAGTCGAAGACCTTTCCGGCGCGTTAGGGCGTGGCGGTTATGAAGGTATTCAGGCCGATTCCGACGGCAATCTGTGGATTGTCGAAGACGCAGGCGGCAAAAGCGGCAGCATTAATAAACATGCCAAGCAAGCCAATAGTTTTGTGTACCGTTTTGTGCCAAAAAACCCCCATGACTTAACGCAAGGCGGCAAACTGCAAGCGCTGCAAATCTCCAGCAGTCGCGGTCCCATCGTATTTCACTCGGGCAATCCCGATGCCGATATTTTGTCGCAGGATATGAAAGACTTGCACACCTACGGCATGAATTTGCCCACCCGCTGGATCACCATTCACGACACCGCAGTCGATGGCAACACCCCGTTTAACGCCAACGCGTTAGCAAAAACGAAACTGGCTACACCGCTTAAGCGTCCTGAGAATGGCGTGTTCCGCCCGGGTTCCCGATTTACTGAATTTTATTTTGACGAAACCGGCGACACCAACCTTCAAACAGAGGCCCCCGATCACGGAGGCTTCGGTGCCGTTTTAAAACTGACGCAGGCTGACCCCTCCGCCGATACCGGCACGCTCACGATGTTTTATAAGGGTGATGCCGCCCATTCTGGCTTCGACAATGTGGCATTTTGGGATGAGCACTCGGTGGTGTTTGTCGAAGATGCCGGGGACACCTTACACAGCCAACGCAATGCCTTGGACTCTGGCTACTTGTTCGATGTCAGAACCAATTACGCCGGTGCCAACGCTCCCGCGCCAGTACGCATCCTGGCCTTGGGCCGCGACGCCTCAGCCACCTTGGATTCCAGCATCGGCAGCGTCAGTGGCAATGGCTTTCAAAATGATGGCGACAACGAAATTACCGGCTTTCATGTTTCTGATGGCGACCCCACCATCAGCGGTATTTTAGGCGCCAAAAAACCTAAACCCTTTACACAAGGTTGGCGCGTTTTCTATACGCAGCAGCATGGCGACAACAACACTTTTGAAATTCTCTCGGCCCAAAAACGCGAACGCCACCATCGCGAGCAAGAGTAATTATTTAAACTACTGCCTCCCCCTTGGGCCGCGTTCGCGGCCTTTTTTTTGAGTACGAACAGGCATGCTCATGCTTTATACCCTTACGGGTTAGGCAGCAACGATCACAATGCTTCGTCCCAAGCATCGCACCGTTTGATTCGCGCGAATTTTCGCCGTCTTGCGTATTTCAGGTTGGCCGTCCACGGTAACTTCGCCACCGGTGATGATGTGCTTGGCTTGCCCGCCACTGTCAGCCAGGCCCGTGAGCTTGAGTAAGTCGCAGAGTGCGATGTGTTCGCCGCGTAATTTGAATTCTGTGATTTCCATTCATGATTTCTCTGGTTATGCCCCTAAGCATGCGGGGCGATATTTACTCCTGGAGGATGACGAATTTTAATTGGCTGATCTCTCATGTGTACGTCTGAACTTACTCCTAAAAAATAATACAAATCTTTGTCGATTTAGCGTTGGCCCATTCGTCTAGGGTATTGAACGCCACTTTAACCAGCCGGAGGACTACCTATGCTTCGATTTAACTCTTGCCTCTCCTTAGAGTGCAATGCACGCAGGCGATGCGCTTTTATCAGCGCACGCTCGGCGGTAAACTCGAAATGCTCACGAGCCTGAGTGCAGTTAATACTTATGGAGAGGAGAAATAATGGCAAATAACGTACTGGTCATGGTGTCCACGCGCAAAGGCGCCTGGCTGTATCACAGCGATGCGGCGCGCAAAACCTGGCGCACCGACGGGCCGCACTTTCTGGGCCACATCATCCACCACATGGTGCTCGACCCGCGCGATGGCCGCACGCTGCTGGCAGCAGCAAAAACCGGCCATCTCGGGCCGACCGTCTTTCGTTCCACCGATCTGGGCCGTAGCTGGAAGGAAGCCGCGCAGCCGCCGACCTTTGCCAAGGTCGCCGATAAGCAGCAAATGCGCGCGGTCGATCATACGTTCTGGCTTACGCCGGGCCACGCATCCGAGCCGGACGTGTGGTACGCGGGCACTTCGCCGCAGGGATTATTCCGCTCCGAAGGCGGTGGCATTACTTGGGTGCCGTTTTCGTCGATCAATGACGATGCGCAATACCGCACATGGATGGGCACCGTGCATGACGGCACCCCGGATGGCCCGAAGTTGCACTCGATCATTGTCGACCCGCGTGATCCTGCGCATCTGTATTTGGCGATGTCGGGCGGGGGCGTGCACGAATCGCTTGATCGCGGCCAAACCTGGACGCCGCTGCTGAAAGGACTCGATGTGGTCGAAGGTTTCGATGCGAGCGAGCCTACCTTCCACGATCCGCATTGCGTGCGGCTCTGCCCGAGCAATCCGGACCGCCTGTATCAGCAGAACCACTGTGGCATTTACCGGCTCGACCGTCCATCGGATGAATGGGTGCGCATCGGCAAAAACATGCCCCAACAGGTTGGCGATATAGGGTTTCCAATGGTAATACACCCGCGCGATGCAGATACCGCATGGGTATTCCCCATGGACGGCACCTCGGTATGGCCGCGCACCAGCCCGGACGGCAAGCCTGCGGTCTATGTGACGCGCGATGGCGGCGAGACGTGGCAGCGTCACGATGCCGGTTTTCCGGATCAGCAAGCGTGGTGGACCGTGAAGCGCCAGGCGATGACGGCGGATGCGCACGACCCGGTAGGCCTCTACTTCGGCACCACCAGCGGAGAACTGTGGATGAGTGACGACGAAGGCTGCCAATGGCGTTGTATTGCGTCGCATTTGCCAGAAATATACGCGGTGGAAACCGCTCGATTGGCGTAGCGATCTCTGATGAAAATAGGCATACCCAGCGCGCTGCAATCCTATACCGGCCAGGCCGAAGTTGAGGCCAGCGGTGCGACGCTGGCCGCCGCCATCGTCGACTTGGACCGGACTTACCCGGGCATTCGCTTCCGGATGATTGACGAACAAGACAGGATGCGCCCCCACATCCGTTTTTTTATCGACGGCGAGCTGACGCGCAATCTCGATCAGCCATTACGCACGACTGACGAAATAATCATTGTGCAAGCGCTGAGCGGCGGCTGATGGTTACGCAAGCCGTCAAAGCCACTCTATAACCACATTCCTCAACATAACGGAAACCTCTCATGATCGACCCACCCCAAATCGTCCAAACCACTGACAAGTTAACCGCCCTCATCCACTTCACGATTCCGCGCGAGGAGATGATGCATGTCTTTGGGCCGGGTGTAGGCGAGCTGATGAGCACCCTCGCCGCTCAAGGCATCGCCCCCGTCGGGTCGATATTCACCCACTACTTAAAAATAACCCCGGCCACTTTTGACTTCGAGCTTTGTGTGCAGGTGGGTGTGCCAGTGGCCGCTTCAGGCCGCGTCAAGCCCGGACTATGGCCCGCCATGAAGGTGGCGCGCACCGTTTATACCGGGCCTTACGAGGGGCTGCCGGATGCTTGGGGCGCGTTCATGCGCTGGATCGAAGCCGAGGGACACTCACCCGCGCCGGACCTGTGGGAATGCTACATCGTAGGCCACAATTCGAGTCCCGATCCTGCGACTTGGCGCACCGAACTTAACCGACCACTGACGGATTAAGGCAAAGCACCGTGAATAGCCCTGCGACTTTTGCAGTCGCATTCTTTTGCTTAATGGCGTTATGCGTAAAAAAGAACGCGCACGCAGCCTATCAACTCGACCAGGGTAAATCATGTTGAATAAAGCATTCGCCGATCATTTTGCGGCTGACTGGATTGACGCCTGGAACAGCCACAATCTCAAGCGCGTGCTGGCGCATTACACCGACGAGTTTGAAATGTCGTCACCTATGATCATCAAGATAGCCAACGAGCCGTCAGGTACCTTAAAGGGCAAGGACAAGGTGGGAGCTTACTGGGCCAAAGCGCTTCAACTAAATACCCATCTTCACTTCGAGTTGATCAGCACCCTTGTCGGCGTAAATAGCATCACCCTCTACTACAAGGGAACGCGTGGCCTGGCCGCGGAAGTTTTTCATTTCACGCCAGCGGGAAAGATTGCAAGAGCGTATGCGCACTACACCGAAAATCTATAACTCGGTAATAGATACGCTGAAATGCAATCCAGAATAATAGAAAAGATGCGAGCGACCTATATCGCACCCCACTAAATGACTTCGGCTTAAAGAATTATTGTCGACAAGCTAAACGTCATGTGGGTATCCCTTCTTGTGGGCCATGCGGCGGCGCTAATTCATCGCTTGTTTTTTTCGACATACATCAGCCGATCTGCTTCCTCCCAGGCGCCTTTGAGTCCCTGAGATGGAATTCGCGGCGCGCCGCCCACAGATGCTTTGACCTTGGCCTCGGCTAACGACTTTCGAATACGAAGCAGGAGGGCTTCTGCACCCTTGTGGTCGCACTCAACGCCAATGACGCCGAACTCGTCGCCCCCAAGTCGGGCAACGATATCAACCTCTCGCGCCGCTTTGCGTAAAGCATCGGCTGCGCGCATGATCAGTGTGTCTCCGGCGGCGTGCCCGTGTAAGTCGTTTTCCCCTTTCAACCCATCGAGATCAATCGACAAAACGATAGCAGGATGGCCGTAACGGCGACAACGCTCCTCTTCTGTAAACAACAAGCGGTCCCAGGCGCGCCTGTTGTACAGGTGTGTCATTGAATCTGTTTCGGCTTCCAGCTCCAGTCGTTCACAGCGACGTATTTCAACTGCCGTCTTCAGTTCGGTTTGAAGCACGGTACTCAACAGGTTGGCGAGCAACTCAATCAACCCTTGCTCTTGGATGATGCTATCCGACTGAGGCAACGGGTCTATGGCGCAAAGCGTGCCAAAAAGCTCACCTGCTGCGTCATGTATAGGAACCCCCACATACGCTTTAATCTTAACCTGGCGCCCAATGGGGGCCGCTAAATATGCCGGAACGGAGTCTGAATCTGGCGCTATACGTGGGCCGTTGCCTTTGATCATCTCGGAGCAAAACGAGTCGGCCCAACGAAAAACAGTCCCGGGTTTCACGCCATAGCCATGGTCTTCACTTTGAAGCACGATCCAGTCTTCACCTTCGGCGCGAGTAAGCATCCAAAGTCCAAAGCCGAATCGCTGATGCAGGAATGCCAATACTTGCTGACCAGCAGTTTCGAAATTATTAAAAAGCAGATCGTTCATCGCGACACCTCGTAGTTGCTTAACAAACGGTCCTATCAAATTTCAACCCCCGTTACATCAACTAGCGGAAAGATCACCTTAGACCGCAATCTACGCATTCTTCACGCGCTCCTGCAAGCGCTGCAGCAAATGGGTCTTGGCATGCATATTTTCTTTCATGATCGAGCGCGTGGGGGTTTTATCAAGCTGTGCATTGAACAACTCCGCATTCGTTTCCATTTCCCAAAGTCTCGCGTAGTAGAGTTTGTCCTCAGTTAAATGTGCGACCACCACCAATGCTGTCATTAGCGGATGATTGTTGGTTACATTGCTTCCTCGCGTCTTGCCATGCTCAAGCTCCACGGCTAACGCGTACTGAAACTCCCAAAGATGGCCAAGAGTCTTGGCGCGTTTGTATCGTTTACCCTTTGGCAGAAAATCAGAAATGATGTCCGGCTGGGGTTTGTCCTTATTTTTAGGTTGTAGCAAGCGCGCATCGATTGAGTAGCGTAGCTGCGCCAAGACCGCTTTGGCTTCTCGTTCTGGCACGACATTGGGCCCTAGTGGGGACTTGGGCGCGATCTTGTCGAGCGCGAGCATTGCCCAGTTGCGACTCGCCGCAAATCCTAACGCACGACAATAGCCACCCACGGACAAACGACTTAAGAAATTGAAGTCAACAATCTTGCCAAGATTAAATACTGATAATTCATGAATGATGAATTCAGTTAACTGCGAGGGAGAAGCACGGTTGTCTAGCAACTCGGCAAACAATGGCTGTTTCATCAGGGGATCCTGGAAGGTTAATGCTGTGGTTTAACGAGGCTGTATAAAAGCCCCTAAAAATAATCATTCCTGCATCTTGCCCCAGCCTTCTGTCTACATCAACATCGCCGTATTGATTTTGTGATGGCACAGACCCCTTGACGCGCTGCAAGAACATTGACACCAACCCGCATTTTTTTGCCGTTGACCTGCAACGGCACCTACTTCCCAGCAGCTTCTAACATGCTCTGAATTCCCTCATCGACCTCGAGCTGGATCTATCCAGCTTCGATGCCCGGTTCAAGAATGATGAAACAGGGGCTGCCGCCTATCCGCCCGCGATGCTGGTCAAGAGAAAGCTTGAATGACTACTCTGCGTTTGCGAAGGGATTGCTCGCCCATCATGGCTCCAACGATTGCCTCATAAGCGACTGACGCCGGTGACCGGGAAAATCCCTGTGGAAAACCCTGCCGACATGCAAGCTGACGCTGTAACGATAGTCGCGCCGTGAGCAGATTCCCGTCGGCACGGGTCATATAGAACCCCACTTCAGATGTCGGATATACGACTGCACGCAATTCCATTCAGCCAATACTATCGATCACGTTTCTTGCTTTTGGGGGGAGTCCATATACGCCGGGTTAGCCGCGGCCGCCATGGGTGAGACTGAATTTAAGGCTGACTTTCTTGCGATTGAATTCGGGCATTCCAAATTCCTCGACACATCGGGCCATGCACTGATACTCAGCGTTTGCAACCTTTCCCATTACACGGAAGGCTGTAGCTGTTTCATCGCTCGGACTGCAAGGGAAGTGGCGCAACGCCACATAAAGCGTTTTTGCCAGCAACGGATAGTTTTGATGTTTGAAGAGTACGCGGTCAGCGCCACCGTGCTGAAGCCGCTTGCGGGCAACGGTGTTGGCGAATTGAACGAGCCTCCCCTTTAAGCCCGAGACGCGTTCGTCATCCCAACGTACACGACTTCTTTTCGGAACGAAAATTCTTCACCGGAAATGTCCTTCTTGGATATAGCGATGACATAGATACCTGGGTAACCAATTCCCGGATATTGGTTTCGGTCAGTCCAGTGGAACCATGCGCTAAAGTACTTTTCCATCTCCGATCCTAGCGGCTAACATTCAAGCTCAGCCGAAACGCGAAATCTCCTAGATTCTTGGCCGTCCAACGGAGCGCAGTTGAGCGAAACCCCGCAGAGACACCGTGCCTGTAGGGCGAAGGGGAGCATCTTGTTAGCCAATTTCAGTTTCCTTTGCGTCCGATGGTAATTTAACTCCCGCGTAACTTTCTGAATCAGTCACCATGTAGTTCACGTGCTGCCTTCGCCATGGCGTCTTCAGAGAGTTGGTCCCCACTGGAAGCCATCAGGTTTGCCAGCAACTCTTTGGTCTCGTTTCGACTGTTGATGCGCGGATATTCGAGATTTGGAACGGGCACATCGAGAAATTCACACAGGGGCGCCCAACCATCGCTCACCTGATAGACAAGGAGCCTTCCTGCATCGATCGAATCAATGATTTCTACTGTGCGTTTATTAAAGAATTCGACCATATACGCCCTGTCCTGCATACGATTCTCCATCCTGTCCCACATGGTCTTTTGTATCATTTCTCCAAACGGAGAATTTTTCATGAAACGGGCGAATTCGACAGAGTGAATGGTCTCATTGGTTGAATCAAACCACTTGTTGGCATCACGGGTTGTCAGGATAACTTTCGCATTCGGATAATAGGCTGCAAGTTCTTTCCAGTAGTTGCATCCGGGATTATCAACGGTTGCAGAATATCCTCCGTATATTTTGTCCCAGTCGGCATTACCCTCAGCCGCGTTGATCCAGTATTGAGTGTATTCAGGGTTTTTCAGAACTTCGGTCATGTGATAGCAATGACCCATATTCAGTGCTTCAAGCGCGACTTTCAATGAAGCCGTTCCGGTTCTGCCCATGCCCGCTCCGATTATTTTCAATGCCATGTCTTGATCCTCCTATAAACGTATAAACGGATTGGTGGTTAGGTATTTTGTTCCGCCTCGGCCTGCTATTTTCCCCTCGGCATTTAGAAATTTCCCAACTTGAGATTTCGACGGAATTCATGCCCTTCTTCGCTAGAGCCGACAATTTCGGTAACAACCCCAATCACCGAGCGTGTATCGAAATAACCAACACGCAACACGGGCAATTTGAAACTCTGAATAAGCGGATAACCAGACTCCTCCAAATGTCGCGCGGCTGCATCGTACTCTGAATCATCAAGCCAATAGGCAATATGCTGCACGGCGGCATCATGCATTTTTAACGACTGATCGAACATGCTGGCACCCGAGACAGGCTGAATCAATTCAATCTGCACATCGCCCGCATAAGCGATATACAGATTGAATATCCAGTCAGCTGGCTTCCCCAGATAAGTTCCTTCCGTATCCTTCGCGCTGAGATTTTCCATGCGAAGAAATTTCTCAATGCCCATCGTTTCAATAAAGAATTTTTCCGCAGCCGCAATGTCTTTCACAACCCAGGCTATTTGACAAAATTTCGATGCGAAGTTGAGGCGGTTTTTCATGTGGGGCTTCCTTGGGTGCGGTATTTGAAGGCGGTGCCGCATACGCCTAACGAACTTAAGGGGCGCGGCGCCTTTGGCGCGTCTCGCTTGTACGAAGCGTTAGCGCGTGTGCATCAACATAAGCATCAAGAAGTCGACGAATCATGCGCTGATACTGGGTGTGATGCTTGGTGGCTTCGGACTTGATAAATTCGATACTTTTTTGCTCAGAACCAGAGTGACTTTCACACTTTCTTCGCGAAAAGCCAACTCGGTCGGAGAGGGAAGAAAGTCTGGGACAACTTGGGTCTTGCCCAAGGGCTCATCTGTGTATTTTATTTTCGCGTTCATTTGTGCCTTTCCTTTGCGCCAATAGCCTGCGCCATGATTCGAATAACAGAAGCGTGATACGTGAACCGCACCGTCAAAACGTCACCCTCAACCTCTCCGAAACAATAGAACCGCTCTTCGCTTTGACTGTGCGTGATGTCCTTGCAATTACGCGCTGCGGATCAGCGAATGCACTGGGCGCGGATAAACGAAATGCTGTGTTCTGCTGGTTCTCAGCGTCCTTGTCAGGATCCCAATCAAAGCGAGTGTCTGGCATGAGCAAAGATTAGAGTTGGCAATATAAAAATCCATACCGCGGTGTGGGAACTCTACCCAGACTGTATAAAGCCCCTAAAAATAATCATCCCTACATCCTCAGCCACTGCCGCATCACGGACTGACGCCGGTGACCGGGAAAATCCCTGTGGAAAACCCTGCAGACACGCAAGCTAACGCTGTAACGATAGTCGCGCCGTGAGCAGATTCCCGTCGGCACGAGTCACATAGAACCCACTTCAGATGTCGGATATACGACTGCACGCAATTCCATACAGTCAATACTATCGATCACGTTTCTTGCTTTTGGGAGGAGTCCATAGATGAATTGTTAGGCGCAGCAATCCATGTTATTTCTTCGGCGGCGGCGGTGCCTCATCCAGCGTGCCCGTAGTGTAATAACCACCAGCACCCGCGCAGTCGACGTCGCGTGCTGGTGACCACTTGATAGCAGTACCCGTCACGACCGGCCTGACAAGCCGCCACGGCCAGAATCCGAAGTGCTGAGCGCCGTTGTAGTGAATAACGGCATCAGCACCGGCCGCCTTGGCATCCTCCACGAGCTTGGGAAGAAGATCATTGACACTTCCATAGCTGCCTTTTCCGTAGTCGAACTCTTTTAGTGTGGTGTAGGCATATTCGGCCGGGGGGGGTGCCTGTGAAAAGACAGATTCCGTTTTTTGGAGGTTGTTGTTCAGACGTTACAACGGTTGTCTGAGCGTTGCAGAGTTGCGATGCGCAGAAAAACACAATACCAGCGGTCAATTTGTAATGCATATTGGACTCCTTATTTTGTCGGTTGAATGTTGCTCTTAAACAGCTTCGTAGAAAGAAGCTTCATGTTGCGCCTAACGAAGCTGTAGAAAAGCCCCAAAAAATATCAATCCCCGCATCTTGCCTCACCTGTTCATCTGCATCAACATCGCCGCACTCATTTGTGATGGCACAGACCGCATGGCACGCTACAAGCACATCGACACCAGCCCTCGTTTTCTTGCTGTTGATCTCCACGGTGCGCAGCAGGACTGCGTGCCGTGTAAGCAACGGGATAAATGTTTACGCACCCCCACCAAAACCAAGACCCGCAAGTGAGTTTCTTTCAAGGCAAAACTGATGGGACGGAGTCTTTCACCGACAGGATGAAAGCTCGTATCGACAGCTCGGGAAGGACAAACGAAATACGGGCGACGCTTTGCCACGGTGGAACCGGTGTTCGGTCATATCCGGCACAAAGCAGCTGAACCGGTTCACTCTCCGGGGACAGCGCAAGGTCGATGCGCAATGGAAGCTCTACTGCCTGGTGCATAACATCGAGAAGCTGGCGCATCATGGGTATGCCCAGTAGGAGCGGGACAGAGTGCCCGCATCATGCCCACCGGATGACACTATGACTTGATCTGGACATCCATCGAAACGATGTGCCAAATCACCAAGTACAGTGGGAATTAAAACGGCGTGGAAAAATCCACGCCGTTTTTTTGTGTCGATGATTCGGCTGAAAAGAGGTTTTTCTACAGCGTCAACGTCGAATTCAGAGGCGCGCTTTAGCGCGTCCACTGGAATGCAGGTGTTGGGCTTGTAAGCCGTTGGAAACATGCTGAGCAAGACCAAAGACATGCCGTCCAGTCCAGCAGAAGATCGGAATGTCTCATTTCAAGCTCCTTGCCCGCTGGCAAGCCAGCAGGCGCACTCAGGCCCCAATTCTCGCACAACGCGCTTTTCATATTCAGCCGATTCGTCCGCAGTCAGTGTGTCCAGCCAGCGACCGTTCACGCCCTTATGGATGAACACCTCGGCGCCGCCGTCCCAAAAAGCGCCGCCAAGCGGCACGCTTTTCGCTGCGTTCTTTTTCATCCAGTCGAAGGAACAGTATTCGAGGATCGTGACCCAGCGCGACTCGTCTATGGGGATATCGAGACAACGGGCAATGCGGCGCATTTCCCCTGGCATATCGCGTTTGAGGTCATTGAAGTGAACGAACAGAATATTTGGCAGCGTGCGAATCTGCCACCAGGTGCGAAGGTTTTCCCAGAACGGCCAGAAAGGGTGGCCATCCCTGTCCATCCAGTCGCGCCAATACTGGCGAATATCCGCAGGCGGCGGTTCGATGGGTGGGCCAACGCGACCCGGGGTGTCGTTCAGCGTCTCATACCAGGCGCGGTTGGCGTTGACGTGATGGTTGTACATGCTCCAGAGGACATCGCGGCCATCGCGGCCGATGTAGATATATTTCGCCTTGGGTGAGTAAGCCAGCGCATCCAGCGGAAGATGCGTTTTAATGATTCTGCGGTGCGTTTGCGCCTCCACCATTGGTAGTTTCACCTCCTTGGGCGGCACGCGCAGATCCAGCCAAGGTGACATTTCCGCCACCGCCAGATCTGGGTCGCCGTTGAATAGCATCTGTGCCACGATCTGCTGCATCCAGGTGGTGCCGGATTTGGCGTAGGTGGCAATGATGACGTCGTTTCCCCGAAACTGGAAATCATTCCAGATTGTCGAATCAAAGTGATGACTGTGGAGTTCTCTAGACTTTTTCGGCCATGCAATATTCTCGGACATGATTCCTTCCTTTCATGTGATGATGTCGCGGGTAAATCCTGATATCTGTGAGCCCTAACGAAGCTGTATAAAAACATTCATTCCGCATCTTGCCTCACCCGTACATCTGCATCAACATCGCCGTATTGATTTCGTGATGACACAGACCGCATGGCGCGCTACAAACACATCGACACCAGCCCGCGTTTTCTTGCCGTTGATCTCCAAAGGCAGTTGCTCCCCGGCACCTTCGAGCACGCGCTCAATCACCTGATCGATTTTGAGTTGGGCTTGTCCAGCTTCGATGCCCGATTCCGGAATGACGCGACGGGCGCTGCCGCCTATCCGCCTGCCATGCTGCTGAAGGTTGTGCTGTTC
>JAYWDZ010000027.1:0-15637 GCA_043779595.1 Nitrosomonadales bacterium | reverse complement strand
TCGTCGGAGGACATCTCGGCGTCGGCGTCCCGACGGCCGCCCAGCCATAGCGCCAGACGGCTGCGCGCCGAGTCGATATCGCCGGACCGCAACAACCGGGCGATAGCTTCTGCATCGTCGCTGTAATATTTAAAGCCCAACGTGAAATACAACACCCCGACATTCCATGCCCACTCCAGAATCGGATGAACTGCAGCCAGCAGCCAAGCAACCAGCCACACGCCAAGCAATAGCGGAATCAGCGCGAAACTCCATGCCAGAACACCATGGCTGTATTCACCGCCATCGAGTTTCGATTCCAGCTCTCGAATTGCGCGTGCGTAGGCTCGATAATGTGGAAGGGGTTGTCGTAGCGGGCGAACGTGTTCAAGGGCGACTGCGGTCAGTACCGAGAAAAAAGCCATCAGCGATTCATCTCCAGCGTGAATACACCCACTTCGCTCACCTTCGCAGCCGGACGATAAATTTCGACTGTGGGCATATTGATGTCATGCGCCTGCACCTGCACCTGCAGATAGTCATATAGCGCTTGATAAGCTTTAGACGGCGCCAGCAATATGGCGGCATGCACGCTCACGAGCAGTACCGGTCGGCGCGCGATCACGCCTTGTTTCAAACCCACAGGAACAGCCGCGTTGGGGCTAAGCGTGTATCCCACTTGTGCGCGGATTTTGTCATGGCCCTGGCGAGGGTCGCTTAGCAATACGGTCAATGTGTCGCCTTCGGCTATGCGCGATTGAACAAAAGCCTGAAGTACTTGTTTTTGCGTCTTGCGCATTGCGCTGATGGGGCCTTCGTAATCCAGGTAGGCATAGCGATAAGGTCCCGCTTCCGCTTGCGTAATACTTGCCGAGCGAAACCCTCCCCACCATCCGTATACCAACAGAATAGGCACTACAAACGCCAGCACAAATGCTGACCACTGTTTTTTGAACACGCGTCATCCTCGCTAATGCAGCCACGAAGATAGCACAGACTTGCACACATCAAAATTGCCAAAACTCACTTGCGACGCGCTTTATAATGAACGTCACTCACCCTTGGAGTCGCCATGTTGATCCGCATCCTGACTATCGTGTTTTCGTTTTTCCTTTCGATTGTTTATGCACACGCCGACGACAGTATCGCGACCGTGCCGATGAAAGCCATCCGTGTGGGCGCGCATAGTTATTTTGTGCAAGGGCTGCCCGGTGTGGCGTCCAGCGACAATCAAGGATTCATGTCTAACGCAGGCTTCGTAATTACGCCCGATGGCGTGGTGGTATTCGATGCATTAGGCAGCCTGCCTCTGGCGAAAAAGCTGGTGACATTAATCAATAAGATCACCCACCAACCGATTAAGCGCGTCATCGTGAGCCATTACCACGCAGATCACTACTATGGTTTACAAGTGTTCAAAGCCTTGGGAGCAGAAATTTGGGCGCACAAAAATGCGCAAGGCGTGACCACGAGCGAGGGTGCGGCGCAACGCTTCGCGCAGCGCAAAGAAGCGCTGTTTCCGTGGGTAGACGACGATACCAAACTGCTTGACCCCGATCGTTATCTGGATGACCACACAGATTTCGTGATGGGCGGCGTACATTTTGTGCTGCGTTATGTGGGGCCCGCGCATTCCAATGAAGACTTGGCAATGCTAGTGAAAGAAGATGGCGTGCTGTATGCCGGTGATCTGGTTTTTCGCGGACGCGTGCCGTTTGTCGGCGACGCAGACGCGCGCGCGTGGATCGCCGCACTCGATAAATTACTCGCGATGAAGTCGAAAGTGTTAGTGCCCGGCCACGGCGCACTCTCCACCCGACCCAGCGTTGACCTGGTGTTTACACGCGATTACTTGAAATATCTGCTGAGTAGCATGAGTCGAGCCGCAAACGATTTGCTGCCGTTTGAAGAGGCCTACGCTAAAACCGATTGGTCCAAATATCGCAATATGCCTGCGTTCAACGAAGCGAATCGCAGCAATGCCTATAACCAGTACTTGCGACTTGAACAGGCAGGCAGCGAAAAGTAGACTTTAATCTCAACTTTTTAGGATTTTTTTATGAGCATGACACCACCCCAACTTGTCGCCGAAGCAATGGCGCAAATCCAGCAAATCGATATTCCCGCTACCAGCACGCATCTGGCTTCAGGGGGGGCGGTGATAGACGTGCGGGAGGCCGGTGAATACCAAGCCGGTCATCTACCCAACGCGGTGAATATTCCCCGCGGGGTGCTGGAATTTAAAATCGGCGACCAGGCAACGCTTGCGAATAAAGACCTGCCCATCGTGCTCTATTGCAAAACGGGCGGTCGTGCCGCACTCGCTGCGGTCAATTTGCAACGCATGGGCTATCAGCAAGTGCGCTCATTGAGCGGCGGATTTGATGGCTGGGTGAGTGGCGGTCAACAAGTTGTCACCCATCCGGAGACGACGCAATTCGGTTAAGGCGTTTGATTTAGAGGGGTAACTTGCCAGGAATCTTTGGCGTTGCCACACGCACATCACCACATTGCCCGCGATGCCGCAGCGCATGATCCATCAGCACAATCGCTAGCATCGCTTCTGCTATCGGCGTGGCGCGGATACCGACGCAGGGATCGTGACGGCCGTGTGTGACCACTTCGATCGGCTCGCCCTGTTTGTTGATTGATCGCCCCGGTAGCCGAATGCTGGAAGTAGGTTTGATCGCAATTGACGCGACGATGTCCTGGCCGGTGGAAATACCGCCCAAAATGCCTCCGGCGTGATTGGATAAAAAACCTTCCGGCGTCAGTTCATCCCGGTGCTCAGTACCCTTTTGCGCGACGACCGCAAACCCATCCCCGATTTCTACGCCCTTCACTGCGTTGATGCTCATCAACGCATGCGCAAGATCAGCGTCGAGCCGGTCGTACACGGGCTCGCCTAGCCCTACTGGAATATTTTCAGCGACCACCGTAATCCGCGCGCCAACTGAATCGCCCGATTTGCGCAGCGCATCCATATAGTTTTCCAGCTCGGCGACTTTGCTTGCATCGGGCGAGAAAAACGCGTTGTCGCTCACGTGATCCCAGCTGACAAACGGAATCTCGACCGGACCCAATTGCGCCATGTAGCCGCGTATCAGCGTGCCATAGGTCTCATGCAACCACTTCTTCGCAATCGCCCCCGCCGCCACGCGCACCGCAGTTTCACGAGCGCTCGAACGTCCGCCGCCACGGGGATCGCGAATGCCGTATTTGTGCCAATAGGTGTAGTCGGCGTGACCAGGACGAAAAGTCTCTGCGATGTCGCCGTAATCCTTGCTGCGCTGATCTTCGTTACGAATCAACAGCGCAATCGGCGTGCCCGTGGTTTTGCCTTCGAACACGCCAGAGAGAATTTCCACCGTGTCGGACTCGCGGCGCTGGGTCACGTGGCGTGAAGTCCCGGGCTTACGCCGGTCGAGTTCAAGCTGGATATCTGCCTCAGTGATCGCTAATCCAGGCGGGCAACCATCCACCACACACCCTATTGCGGGACCATGGGATTCACCAAAAGAGCGGAGACTGAAGAGCTTGCCAAGAGTGTTGCCAGACATGGGGTTGAGGGCTGAAAGAGCTGCAATCCGGGGAGTCTAGCATAGCTTTTTTGCATTCTGAGCCCCTTAATGCTGAGACTCACGGCGCAATACGATCAACGCGCATTAGCCATTAATGCCCTCGGGTGATCGCCTGCGTCGACTACGCGTCTTGGCGCTTTGAAGCAGTAAACCGAGCGCGCTGACCAACAATTACAGTGACTGCCACCAGCAAAGCCACTATTACCATCGATACTGATACCTGCTTATCCAGCAATAACGCGGAAGCGAGGATAGTCAAAAAAGGTTGCAATAACTGCAACAGGCCAATCTTTGCCGTGCCCACCAACGCAAGTCCCGCATACCACGCGATAAAAGCCAAAAACATGCTGACGCAACTCACATATAAAAATCCGAGCAAACTGGGTATCCCAGGATTAAAGCCTGTGGTGCCGAACTGAACGAAAACTGGCACCAAAAGAAAAGGTGCCGCCAAGACCAAGGCCCACGAGATAACCTGCCACGCACGCATTTCCTTGGCCAGTTTGGCCCCCATCGCATAGCCAATCGCCGCTGCAATTACGCCGCCAAGCAACATTAAATCGTACAAGGTAAAAATGCCGTGTGCCTGGACGAGCAAGAATCCCACTACGATGGCAGTGCCAAACAATGCAGTAGCCCAGAACATGCGCGATGGCCTTTCATGGCTGATCACGCTACCGAAGCACGCGGTCGCGATGGGCAATAGTCCCAACACCACCGCGCCGTGCGAGGCATTCACGTGTTGCATCGCAAGCGACGTGAGCATCGGGAATCCCACGACCACTCCAAGCGCTACCACCCCGAGCGGCCCCCACTGTTTCCGGGTGGGAAGCGGTTGCCGCCGCAGCATGAGTACGATCAACGCCAAAGTTGCGGCCACCAATGCCCGTCCGAGACCGACCAGCAATGGATCGATATCCATCACTGCTACGCGAGTAGCGGGCAAGGTCAGGCTGAAGCCGAGCATGCCCACCGCCCCATAAAAATAGCCTTTTGTTAGTGCGCGCATTTCCTTCAAATCAGATTTCTTGATACGCGCCCAATTGATCCGGCGCTGTTCAGAATTAGGCCAGGCGCGCCCACAGGTCGTGCTCATCGGCGTCTTCGATCACTACTTTTAAACGCGTTCCCGGTGCGAGATCGAACACGTCTTGCAGATACACCACGCCGTCAATCTCCGGCGCGTCGGCGTGACTACGCGCAATCGCACCGTCTGCGTCAGTTTCGTCGACGATGACTTCGATTTCGCGGCCGATTTTGGCTTGCAGTCGGCGCGCGGAAATTTCTGCTTGGACCTGCATGAAGCGCTCAAGACGTTCTTCTTTCAGTGCTTCAGGCACTGCATCTGGCAAACCGTTGGCCACCGCGCCTTCTACAGGCGAGTACTTGAAGCAACCCACCCTATCCAATTGCGCCACATCCAGAAACGCCAGCAATTCTTCGAACTCGGCTTCTGTCTCTCCTGGAAAGCCGACGATGAAGGTCGAGCGCAAGGTCAAATCGGGACACGCGGCGCGCCACGACTGGATACGATCCAGCGTTTTTTCGACCGCGCCAGGACGCTTCATCTGCTTGAGAATCCGCGGACTGGCGTGCTGAAACGGGATATCCAAATACGGCAAAATAATGCCATCGCTCATCAGCGGAATGACATCGTCCACGCTGGGATACGGATACACATAATGGAGTCGTACCCACACGCCCAGACTGCCAAGCGCTGCGGCGAGATCGGTCATGCGGGTTTTGAGCGGACGGCCATTCCAGAAACCGGGGCAATATTTCACGTCCACGCCGTACGCGCTGGTGTCCTGCGACACCACCAGCAATTCTTTTACGCCCGCGCTAACTAGCGCCTCAGCTTCGTTCATCACCTCGCCGATGGGTCGCGACACTAAATCCCCGCGCATCGACGGAATAATGCAGAAGGTGCAACGATGGTTGCAGCCTTCGGAAATTTTCAGGTACGCGTAATGGCGCGGCGTGAGTTTAATGCCGCCTGGTGGAATCAAATCGGCGAACGGGTCGTGCGGTTTAGGCAATGCGGTGTGCACCGCGAGCATCACTTCGTCGAGTGCGTGCGGGCCGGATACAGCGAGTACCTTGGGATGTGCGGCACGGATCACATCACCCTTTGCACCCAGGCAACCGGTGACGATGACCTTGCCGTTTTCTGCAAGCGCTTCGCCGATAGCCTCCAGCGACTCCGCCACAGCGGTATCAATAAAGCCGCAGGTATTGACCACCACTACGTCGGCATCGTTGTAAGTACCGACAATGCCATAACCTTCCGCACGCAACTGCGTGAGGATCCGTTCCGAATCGACGGTGGCTTTGGGACACCCTAACGAAACAAATCCGACGGTGGGGATACGGGAGGCTAGCGCTTTAGTTACCATAGGGTCATGTATATCGTTGCAATCGGCTGGGCCTACGTAATTCTGATGATGGCTGTCACATCCAATAGCCTCATCAAAGGACTGATGGTCGTTTTTTTTCTGGGCGTGCTACCCATAGGTCTGTTCATTTACGTGGCGGATGCTTCGCGGCGCCGCTCAATGGCCGACCAATCGGCCGACCCCCCACACCGTAAAGATGCCGAGCCCGATCAGGATTAGCTGCTGCAGCGTAGCGCCCAGTTCGGGACGTTTGTGCAGCCCAGGAATCAGGTCAGATAACGCGACATAAATCATACTCGCGCCGGCCATACCCAATAATACCGACGCCCAACCTTGGGTTTTCGACAATAGATAATATCCCAGCAGCGCCCCTATGACCGTCGCGAAAGCCGTCAATAAATTCAACAATAAAGCCTGGGTGCGCGTGTAACCAGAGTGCAGCAGGATCAAAAAGTCACCAATCTCTTGCGGGATTTCGTGCGCGACAATCGCAAGTGACGTGACGATGCCCAAACGAAAATCAGTCAAAAATGCACCAGCGATAATCAAGCCGTCGACAAAATTATGAAAGGTGTCGCCTATTGTAATCATCAGGCCCGAGCGGCCATGATCATGCACAGGCGCGCTATGAACTTCGCACACCTCATTATGGCAATGCCGCCACAGCACTAATTTTTCCAACAGAAAAAATAGCAGGATGCCGCCGAGCAAGGACTGCGCCACAGTCTCGATATCGCCGCCCATATGCACCGCTTCGGGCAAGACTTCCAGAAAGGCAGCTCCCAGCAACGCGCCAATGGCGTAGCTCACCCATAAAGGAATCCAGGCGGCGCGTGCGGAAAACGAGATCGCAGCAGCTAGCGAGAGACTCAACAGGCTGCCAGCAGTCGTCGTGATCAGGATGGCGGTAAGTGTGGACATAGCGGGCTCGGAAAGTCCGCGATTATACGCGCGGCTGCTTTACTCGAGCCAAATCAGCGATGCCATGCGCCCGGTCTTGCCATCGCGCCGATACGAGTAAAAGCGCGTGGCATCGGTATAGGTGCATAGGTCTCCGCCATACACCGCCGTGATGCCGCAGCTAGCTAAGCGGATGCGCGCCAGCGCGTATAAGTCGGCCAGCCATTTAGGAGCAGATACGGTTAACGGAACGGCGCTGGAAACGGGCGCGAACGCGTGAATTGCCTCAGGGTGCAACTGGATGAAGGCTGTGCGTACTTCCTCCCCGATTTCAAAGGCAGTGGGCCCTATAGCAGCGCCTAACCAAGCCATTACGTCCCCGGGCGGTATATGCATAGTGGCCAATGTGGCTTCCAACACACCTGCAAGCAAGCCACGCCAACCGGCATGTGCGGCGGCAACCATGCTGCCATCACGAGCACAAAAAAGTACGGGCAGACAGTCCGCGGTGAGCACAGCACAGACCGTGTTCGGCTGGCGGGTAAAACTCGCGTCGGCATCCGGCACGCCTATCACGGTATCGGCTTGTATAACTTTCGTCCCATGGACCTGATTGAGCCAAACCGGTTCGGCTGGCAGACTTTGACGTAACAACGCCCGATTGGTCACAACTGCCTGGGGATCATCCTGGACATGTGCCGCTAAATTCCAACTTGCATACGGCTCAGCACTCACACCCCCGATGCGCGTGGTCATGAAACTTTTAATGCAGGCGGGAGCGGGCCAATCAGGAATGACTATGGAACCCACGGAATGTCGGCGCGTAGCGATTGCAAGAGTGAGGCGAAATCGGATGGCAACGGCGAGGTCCAACTCATCTCTTTTTTCGTGGCGGGATGCATCAGACCCAGCCGCTCGGCATGTAAGGCTTGGCGTGGGAACGGAATTTTAGCGCTGCCGCGACGGCTCGATGCATAAACAGAATCGCCCACCAGAGGATGCCCTATATGCTGCATGTGCACCCGAATCTGATGCGTGCGGCCAGTTTCCAGCCGACAGCGCAACAACGCCAGACCCGGGTAACGTTCCATCACATCGTAATGTGTAATCGCCGGCTTTCCCATGGAATGTACGGTTCGTTTGGTGCGGTTATGCGGATCACGGGCCAACGCGGCGTCAACCGTACCGGCGCGATCCATTTCCCCATATACCAATGCTAAATACTCACGTTTGACTGTACGCGCCTGCAGTTGCCGCGTCAGATCGGTTTGCGCGATCAAAGTTTTAGCGACCACCAGCAAGCCTGAGGTGTCTTTGTCCAGCCTATGCACGATGCCTGCACGTGGCAGGTCTGCGACTTGCGGCACGCGATACAGTAGCGCATTAAGCAAGGTACCGCGTGGATTGCCGCTACCCGGATGCACCACTAAGCCAACGGGTTTATCGACTATTAGTAGATGCTCATCTTCAAACACAATATTGAGCGGAATGGCTTCCGGCGTATCTGGGGTTGCACCGGGGTCGAGGGCGGGTTTGACCATTACACTTTCGCCGCCAAACACTTTCATGCGCGTGGTGGCAAACTCACCGTCCACCGCAATTTTGCGTGCGCGTATCCAGTTCTGGATCCGGTTACGCGAAAACTCGGGTAATAATTTGGACAAAGCCTGGTCGAGTCGCAGTCCAGCCTGTTCCCCGGGGATCATTACCTCGCGGGTGTCGGAGTCAGGATTTCCCTTATAATCGGGCAAACTTTTCTTGTCTTTTCCCATGTCGATACTCTCTTCTGTTTTGCAATTTCGTGCCATCGCGCAAGTGTTCGGCACATTTGCGCTAATCACTACGATGTTTATAACCGGTTGCGGGTTGTTTCCCAAAACCCAGGATGAAACCGCTGGTTGGTCGGCGCAAAAACTGTATAGCGATGCGAAGGAAAACCTGAACGACGGCAATTATGAACGCGCCATCAAAATGTTTGAAACGCTGGAATCGCGCTATCCGTTTGGCCGCTATGCTCAGCAAGCCCAACTCGAAGTCGCTTATGCCTACTATAAAGATAATGAGCCTATCTCAGCCATAGCCGCCTGTGATCGTTTCATCAAGTTGCACCCCAATCACCCTAACGTCGATTACGCGTATTACTTGAAGGGTTTGGCCAATTTTAATGAAGATTTAGGCATGCTCGGTAAGTTCGTCGATCAAGATCTAAGCGAGCGCGACCCCAAGGCGGCGCGCGAAGCTTTTCAGGCGCTGAAAGAATTAGTCACGCGTTTTCCGGACAGCAAATATACGCCCGATGCCACGGCCCGCATGAAATACCTGATTAATGCGCTCGCCAATAATGAAGTTCACGTCGCCAAGTATTACCTGAAGCGTCAAGCCTATGTGGCCGCGGCAAATCGTGCCAAAGAAGTGGTGAATACCTACCCTGAAGCCCCCGCAACCGAAGAAGCGCTAGCCGTGATGGCATTCGCGTATGACAAGCTTAAGCTTACCGATTTACGCGACGATGCCCGTCGCGTGCTTAAGCTTAATTTCCCCAACAGCAAATATGCACAAGGCATTAGTTTGCGCGATAAAGCCTGGTATAAATTCTGGAATTGACGCTGGCATAGTCATAGTAATAACGTCGGCGTTAGTTGGTGGCGCCCCATCGTGCGTCAACCAACCTTTGGTTCAGCTTGCGAATAAACCTCTTACCCGCTCCAAATCCTCAGGCGTATCCACCCCTGGCGCGGGCGCCTCATCGGTGATGCCCAGACTGATGCGGTAACCGTGCCACAGCACGCGCAACTGTTCGAGCATTTCGTAATATTCCAGTGGTGAGGGCGCAAGCTTCGCGTAGGTACGCAAAAATCCAGCACGATAAGCATAAAGTCCAATGTGGCGCAGCGCTTGTAACCCCAGCGGCAGGGCCTCATCAGTCGCAAACGCATCGCGCGGCCACGGGATGGGGGCACGGCTGAAGTAGAGGGCATATCCCTGCTTATCCGTAACTACCTTCACCACATTGGGATTCATGAAGTCGGCGCGGTCGTTGATCGGATGCGCGAGTGTCGCCATCACCGCGTCGGCGTGAAGCGCCAGTTGATGGGCAGCGTCTGTAATCAGTTTAGAGTCAATTAGCGGCTCGTCGCCTTGCACGTTGACGATGACAGTGTCGTCATACCACCCCAGCGTTTCGACCACTTCTACCAGGCGTTCCGTCCCTGAAACGTGATGGGGCGAGGTCATGATCGCCTCTTGGCCAGCGGCTAATACTGCACGCTGGACGCGCTCATCATCGGTTGCGACTACGACACTTTGTGCACCGGATGCCAACGCCCGTTCCAGCACATGCAGCACCATAGCTTTGCCGCCAATGTCCGCCAGCGGCTTACCCGGCAAGCGGCTTGACGCGTAGCGCGCAGGAATCACAACGCGAAAATCCACCTCACCTGACGTGTTCGTCAGCCTCCAACGGGCGGGCTTCTTCGGGCAGCATTACCGGGATGTCATCGGTGATGGGGTACGCGATACGGCAGGCTGCGCACTGCAATTCCTGCTGCTCTTTGCGGTAGGTCAGACCGCTTTTGCAGACCGGGCAGACCAGAATTTCGAGGAGTTTGTTATTCATCGTGCTTCCTTGAATGAGCTTTGGGAACCGGGTGGGTTCGCAGCGTATGACGACATAGTTTTTAAGCGCGTTAGCAAATATGCGATAAATGCGGGTTCGGGCTGCACCTCGAGCTCCAATGCCCACCAGTCCGGGCGTGCAAACGCAGCGCATTTTACCGCGTCTTTCTCGGTCATCACTACTGGCACATCTTTGGGAATGTCACTTGGCACAAATTGATGATGGTCCGGGAAAGTTTGGGTCTCGAATGACCAGCCCAATTTACCCAGCATGGAAAAAAACCCTTGAGGATGGCCGATGCCGGTGATCGCCAGCCAAGGGCCCGTTGGCAAACGCTTCGCATCGATTTTGGGCTGAGGGTTATCTATCGCGTAAGCCTTACCCAATGTGAATGCCGCTTGATAAAAGGGGGGCGGCACACTGCGCGGTGAGGGTTCATTACGATTCACTCGCACCAGCGCGTCTACAGTTTTCAAGCGTGATACCGGCTCGCGTAGCGGGCCCGCGGGAAGCGGCAAACCATTGCCCAAACCGGTAGTCGCATCCAGCACCGCGATTTCCAATTGGCGCTGCAATCGATAATGCTGCAGACCATCGTCTGACACCAAAATGTTGACCTCAGGATGCCGCTCAAGCAATGCCCGCGCCGCTGCAAGGCGGTCCCGCCCCACCAGCACAGGCACTTGGGTTTTGGAGTGAATCAATACAGGCTCATCGCCCACCTGCGCGGGATCGCTATTCGGGCCCACTTCAAAACATCCTCGGGTGCTACCCCCATACCCCCTACTGATCACCCCTGGGCGCAAACCCTGCTCGACTAGCCAATTTACCAGCCAGATCACCATCGGGGTTTTACCACTCCCCCCCGCGGTGATATTGCCCACCACCCACACCGGCACATCCACCGCAAATGAGGATTTCCATCCGCGTGAGTAAGCCAGACGGCGCAACCAGACGATCGCTGCGAACAGACCGGCCAAAGGTAACAACAACAAGCTGACGGGGGTGAACCGCGCCCAGTGCGTTTGTAATGCGCCGGACAATGGACGGCTTATTGGGGGGTTTGCGTCGCGAATGTAATACGGCTTAAACCCACCTGGCGCGCCGCTTCCATTACGTTGATAACAGACTGGTGGGTGGCCTTGGCATCGGCATTAATCACCACCACCGATTCGGTATCCGTACCGGCCGCGCGTTTAAGCGTTTGAGCCAGTACATTGAGCGAAGCCTGAGCCAAGGGCGTGTCAGCAATCTGATAATTTCCGCTGGCATCTACCGTGACTTCAATCTGTTTAGGTTTGACGGGGGACTGCTCGCCTCCGCTGGTAGGTAGATTAATTTTTAATTCTGAGAAGCGCGCGTAGGTGGTGGTGACCATTAAAAAAATCAGGATCACCAGCAGCACATCTATCAGGGGGATCAGATTAATTTCGGGGTCATCCCGCGTTTTGCCACGTTGGAAATTCATTTATATTTCCTACTTGCGATCGCCGTGAACGATCTCAACCAGCTTAATTGCCTGCTGTTCCATTTCGACTACTAAAGTGTCGACCTTGGCACGATAAAAGCGATAAAAAATCATAGAAGGAATCGCCACGATCAGACCAAAAGCCGTGTTGTAGAGCGCGACCGAAATACCGTGAGCCAGCACTGAGGGGTTGCCGCCATTGGGCGTTTGCGCACCAAAAATTTCGACCATGCCTATCACCGTACCCAATAAACCTAACAACGGAGCAATACTGGCGATAGTGCCTAACGAAGTGAGAAAACGCTCAAGATCATGTGTCACGGCCCGCCCGGATTCTTCAATGGACTCCTTCATAACTTCGCGCGTGTTATGCGCGTTCTTGAGTCCCGTTGCGAAAATGCGGCCGAGTAAGGAATTTTCGTTCAGCCGGGTTATTAATTCCTGAGTTACACCCTGACTTTTAAAATCTTTGACTGTTTCCAGCAGTAAATTCGTCGGGGCCACTTCCTTGCTGCGCAACGAATAAGCACGTTCAATAATGATCGCAACGGCAAGAATGGACGCCAGAATTAGTGGCCAGATTGGCCAGCCGGCAGCCTCAATAATGGCAAGCACAGGGCAACTCCAAATGATTTAACAAGAGCCGAAATGTAGCGCCCTCTTACCCTTTTCTGCAAGCATCATTTCTTTAAACGCCTGAAGTGTCGAGTCACACTACTGTGCGATGAGTTCTCCACAGAAGCTGTGGATAAATCTGTGAGGATCGCCCCTCGCTGTACGCTAAACCGCCGTAGATAAAGGAAAAGTTTATAGGCTTAATAAATGACCATTTTAAGTTCATGATATAAATCATACAGTTATAAATCCACAACGGCGTCAAGTACTTATCCGGTATTGTCATAAAAAATATATATTGACTGTGTATGAAAACCGTTATGCTGAGCGCTCTGTACACGTTTTCAATTCCAGAAACCCTTCGATTTCCACTGAATATTACGCTTTGAAAGATCCTGCTTCATCACCAGCGCTGCCATTTGTCACCCCGGTCCAAGGCGTAATTCAATATGAGCCGCCGGTTATTACCGTCAGCGAACTCAATCGCATGGCGCGACGGGCATTGGAATCCCAACTTCCGCTGCTGTGGGTTGGCGGTGAAATCTCCAACTTTATCGCTGCGGCCTCTGGACACTGGTACTTTTCGTTAAAAGACACCCACGCTCAGGTGCGCTGTGTGATGTTTCGCAGCCGCAACCAAGCGGGGGATTACACGCCTAGGAATGGTGAGCAAGTGGAAATCCGCGCCCTCCCCTCGCTGTATGAGGCGCGTGGCGAATTTCAACTGGGTGTTGAAGCTATCCGACGAGCCGGTGCGGGGCGCTTATATGAGGCTTTTTTAAAGCTCAAAGCTCGCCTGGAAGGCGAAGGATTATTTGACCCGGCAAAAAAACGCCCCTTGCCCCTTTTTCCGCGCTGCTTGGGGATTATTACCTCTCCACATGCAGCCGCCCTGCGCGATGTGATGACTGCGTTGGCCCGACGCATGCCCGGCTTACCGGTGATTCTTTACCCGACGCCGGTACAAGGTCAGGGTGCCGGTGCGCAGATTGCTTCAGCGATTCGGCTAGCCACTCTGCGCGCAGAATGCGACGTATTGTTGGTATGCCGAGGGGGCGGCGCACTGGAAGATTTGTGGGCCTTCAACGACGAAGCCGTGGTGCGTGCTATCAGTGCAAGCACTATTCCCGTGGTGAGCGGCGTGGGTCACGAAACCGATATCACGTTGACCGATTTCGCAGCGGATGTGCGCGCACCTACCCCCACCGCAGCGGCTGAACTGGCGAGCCCGCATCGCCGCGATTTACTCCAGCATTTGCAGCAACAGCACACACTTCTCACGCGCACGATGGCGCGCACCCGCAATGCCCGGATGCAGCGTCTCGATCATTTAGCGCGCGTATTAATCCATCCCGCCGACCAGCTTCGGCGCCAACATGCGTTTCTCGCGCAACAGTCAAAACGCCTAGGGCGCTTGATACATATCTTGATCGAGCGGTGCATTGCGCACATGCAATTGATCGGCACGCGTTTACCGCAACTCTCAACCCGGATTTGCGGCCAGCAACACCAGCTTGTGGTATTGCAAACCCAACTAAGCCGCGCACCGCAAACTGGCCTAATACAACGGACGCGCCACCTCGATAAACTCGCCAGCAATCTTGACCACCTCAATCCGGAAAGTGTACTGGCGCGGGGCTACAGTCTGGTCATTAGCGACGCCGGTAAAATTGTGCGCGATGCGGCAACCTTGAAACGGGGTGAGATCCTAACGTTACGCCTGCATCGCGGTATCGCCTGGGCAGAAGTGAAATCGAGCTCTACCGATTAACCGGTGCGGCTTATCAAGTTGTGACCTTCTAATCCGCCTGCGGCCGTCAGACTAACAAGGGGCAATCGCAACCTGATAGAATTTTTTTACCCAGGACCAGCACGCGGGTCGCCCGCCCGAAGGGTTCGTGGTATGCGGGCTGAGCATCAGGGTTACCAAGTTATGTTAATCGAATTTAGCGCGCAAGCTCTCGGTTACCCATTCCGAAAATACCCGAACCCGTGCCGACAACAACTTTGCATGCGGATAAACGATACTCAGCGGAATGGGCGGCGGCTCATAGTCCACCAAAATCAATTTGAGCTTTTTCTGCGCCACCCAGGGCGCAACTTGATAAGACAAAAAAGTACCAACGCCGAGGCCGTCAACGCAGGCATCGACGGTCGCCGCCGCTTGATTGCAAATGAATGGCCCGCTCACCGGAACAGAAAGCGTTCGCCCTTTACTATGGAAGCTCCATACACCGCTTGGCGCAAGCCTGGTCACCCGCAGGCAATCATGCTTGAGTAAATCCTTCGGCTCTCGAGGCAGCCCTCTTTCCTTTAAATATTTAGGGCTGGCGCAGGCCACGCGTCGAATATGGCCAGCTGGAATCGCGATCAGCGATGAGTCTGCCAAATGCCCAATCCGGATCGCCACGTCGACGCTATCCTCGACTACGCTCACGACGCGATCCAATAACAGCAACTCTATGCGCGTATTTTTAAATTGACGTACAAAACGAGTCACGACCGGCGCCACGTGGAGTTGGCCAAAGAGTACCGGTGCGGTCACGCGCAACTCCCCGCGTGGCTCTTGTCGTTGTGACGAAAGCTCGGTCTCGGCTTCATCAATCTCAGCCAAAATACTGCGGCAGCGCGCCAAGTAATGGCGCCCCTCCTGCGTCAGTGAAATTCGGCGGGTAGTGCGGTTAAGTAATCTCACACCCAGCGACTCTTCCAGTGCGGCGAGCGTTCTGACAACCGAAGGCAGCGATGTCTCAATCGACTCTGCCGCCCGCGTCAGGCTTCCCCGGTCGACAATTTGAATGAACGTCGCCATCGCATGCAATTTATCCATGTGGGCATATTAGTTCATGTTCTGGAGTAGTTAAATACGTTTTAGCCCATTTATTGCATTGCAAAATATCACTACTCTTTACGTAACGCAGAATCCGCTGCGCCTTATTTTCGGGAGATTCGCCATGACACAAGTGTTTTGTCAAACCAAGCGTTGACCCTGTATCTTCCGCACACCAGACTCGGCTTAGTCTCCATATAGTATTAAGCCTCGTAAATAGTGCCGTGTTTGAATAATGGGATGCTAGTCCCA
>JAYWDZ010000026.1:0-6157 GCA_043779595.1 Nitrosomonadales bacterium | reverse complement strand
CGCCCAGGCTGGCTGAGCGTAAGCTTTTTGGAGACGGCAATGCAAACAGCAAAACAGGAAGTAACCTCCCTGCTCGAACGGCTGCCGGAAGGCAGTTCGCTGGAAGATGTGCAATACCATTTGTATGTCATCGAGAAGATACGACGCGGGCTGGCGCGTGCGGAAACCGAGGGAACGCTCTCGCAAGAGCAGGCAGAAGACCATCTGGGTAAATGGCTGATCAAATCGTAGGATGCGACAGCCGACCGCTTGGCCGGAAAATGATTATTTACACCGCTGGCAAAAAAACTAAAAAAGGAAATGGGTCCACCCTTTTTGGTGTCGTGCTCCATCGGCCAACGTGCGCGTAATTGGTATTGAATGGACTGACGCGCTGACTGGAAGGTAAACCCCGCTGGATTTAACCACGCTTGACGGCAACACGAACTGACCAGATAATCTGACCAGTTACGATAAAGCAGCAAGATGGCAGTCATGCGTAAAACCCAATGGCAGTTGCAAGACGCAAAGGCCCAATTTAGCCAGGTGGTCGAGGCGGCTTTGCAGGGCGAGCCGCAGCACGTTACCCGGCGTGGACACGAAGCGGTGGTGGTGCTCTCCGAGGCGAGTTACCGCGCGCTGCGCGAAGGGACGCGTGCCAGTGGGCGGGGTTTTGTAGCGCATCTGCTTGCGGTGCCGAAGGGAGGCGCAGCGTCGCACGCGCCCAGCCGCCTGAGCTTGCGTGATATCGACCTCCGATGTTTTTGCTCGATACCGTTATCGTCTCCGAGCTGCGAAAGAAGACACCGAATGCCAAGGTGGTTCGATGGATTTCTCGCCAGCACGAAGACGGGCTGCATCTGAGTGTGATCACGCTGGGCGAAATCGAGCGCGGTATCGAAAAACGTCGTCCGGATGATCCCGTGTTCGCCGATGCACTGGCAGCGTGGCTCGAAAGCCTGACCCGTCTTTACGCCGACCGGATTCTTCCGGTCACTTCAACCATTGCACGCCGTTGGGGCCGACTATCGGTGCAGCTGGGGCACGACGGCGCCGACGTGCTGATCGCGGCGGCAGCACTCACCCACGGACTCACGGTGATTACGCGCAACGCGAGTCACTTCAAGCCTACCGGCGTTAGCGTAATTAATCCATTCACTGGATAGGCGCGGAATCACGCGAGCCCCCACCTTGGTCTTATTTAAATTCGCTGGATGATGATTGCTTTAGTCCCCGCTGCGGGTGCGGGCAGCCGTATGCAAAGCGACTGCCCCAAGCAGTATCTGCCGCTGCACGGCGAGCCTTTGATCGCGCATACGCTGCGCGCGCTGGCACGGGAGTCGCGCATTGCGCTGATCGTGGTGGTGGTGTCGCCCGACGATGCGCATTGGGATACTTACGCCTGGTCGGAATGGCAAGGCCGCTTGCGAGTGTTGCGCTGCGGCGGCGAGACGCGAACGCAGTCGGTGTTGTGGCCTCTGTCGATCCTATTTACGAAGTTCGCGCCGAAGCACGCACGAGTTTTGGACCAGCCGAAGGAGCGGAAGGATCAACTTCTCGCCCCTCGCCACCGGGTAAAGCTATCTTTTCTTGCCCGCTTCCAAGAAGTCGAACTTCTCGTCCTGCACCAACGCCATCACACACTCCGCGCCCGGGATGCATTCGCTCACATGCTCCACATTTGCAGGCATGAACCAGTGGGAGCCCGGGGGCAATATCCTCTTGGTTTCGGGAACGCCCTTCACCGTATGCCGCGCATTGCCAGAGATGACGATCCCCACGTAATCTGCCGAATGGGTGTGCAGAGGAGTCTTCGCCCCCGCCGGGAATCTGAGGTACGTGATGTGGGCACCCTTGGTAAAATCCCCGCTCACGGGTGATGCCATCGGACCGATGGGCGTTTCGACCCACTGCAGGTCCGACGTGGGCGTGTTGGAGGGCACCTTACCGCTGTGGGCTATCACGCCTTTGAAGGCCGATTTTATGTCGTCGTCAGCCGATGCGGGGCCGGAGGACAGGGCTGCCGCCAGAAAGAAAGCGACCACCACTTTCTTAGTGAATTTTGATGCGATGCTGTTCATGATTCATCTCCTTGTGATGTTGTGTGAGGGGCTCTCCCCCCGGCATACTCTATCTATCTAAGTAACGACACCCGGTACCCCGATGTCAGGCGACCACCATGATCGCCAGGCCGAAATACTAGATTCTGTCCGCTTAATAGTCTGTTCTCTATATAACAGTTAGCTGATATAACAGTTAGCTAGCGGGGTGTTAACCAAAGCATCTGCTCAATCGCATCAATCTCCCGGATGCACACGTACTCGCGTGTGTATCCAAGCACACCCTCTTTACGCAGGCGATTGAGGATGGTACTCACCACCGGGCGAGTCGCTCCCACCAGGTCGGCCAGTTCTTGCTGGCTAAGTCGTATATGTTGGCCAAAACCATGTTCGCAGCGCGCTTCAAACCCGCCGGATAATTCCCGTAGCGTTTCTACAAGACGCGCTTCCGTGCGTTTAAAGGCAAAGCATTCCAGCCTTCGTTCCATTTGCTGTCTACGTCGATCAAGCAGTTCAACGATACGCAAGCTAAGAGCAGGATGGTTGAGCAACAGATTGCGGAATTCATTAACACGAACCCGCAACAAATTCCCTGCCCCTTTCACTGTTGCCGTCTCTGGTGATTCGAATGCGGGTGGATCATTCAATGGCGCGCCAAATAGCTCCCCATTTGCCAGTAGTCCCGTGGTGAACTCTGCGCCGTCACGACTGAGGCGAGATAGTTTGATTTGCCCATCTAGTACGCAGAAACTCTCCTCCAAGCGTTGACCCTGTTTGTAGATCACGCTTCCATGTGGCAATGACTCGATGATCGCCGATGGGCAGAATTGCGTAAATGCTTGTAGTGGAACATCCGCCAAAAGCGGACACGTCGCCAGGAAATCGGGGGAGTTAACCATGGCTAAATTCCAACATTACTTCCTTTGGATTGCAGTGCATTGAATTCAAACTTGGAGAACCTATAACGGCCCGGATGTGTGGCGCCGGCCACAAAAATATCAGGAAACATGGTGCGCTGTCGCCAGACTATTCTACCAATGTGTCCGACCGCTCATAATTCTTAAGAAGCCTCCCGACCTTAATAACCAGCCGGATGAACAGAAAGCTCGCTCACCCGGACAAGAAACACAATGGCGACTGCCGCCATAAACAAACTGAACACCCAGGCATGGCGCCATGTCAGCAGCAAGGCAAGTAGGGGTGTGATTTGCAGGCAGCCAAGCACAATCGGCGGCAGGTCAGCGTAGAGCCGCGCATTGACGAGCAGGGCCAGAAAAAGAAACGCGACAGGCATCGTATGCCAGACCGAGGAATCATCGCGCGGTTTTTTCCGGCGCCGGACAATATCGTAGAACAGCCATCCGCCGAGGCAAGATGCCAGCGCCGCCGCGAGTTCCCCGATAAGGAGGCTACCGGAAAGCGTGGCCGCGATGGCGAGCCCGACCGCGCCGACCAGGAACGGGGGGCCGTGGTGGCGTACCGGATTCTTGGCGATCACCACCACCGTCAGCGCGCCGATTACCGCCATTCCAGCAAGCTCGACCACCAGGCCGACAGTCGGTTGCTGTACGATCAAGGGCCATCCCAACACGAGCGGTGCGGCGACAAACAGCAGTATTTGTCCCCAAAGTAGGTAGCGGTCGCTAATCCGCCAGGTCATCGCAACACTAAGGGTGGCGAGCAGACCGGCCCAGTCCAACGCCTTGATCGGGGGCCAATCCGGGAGGCCGGCCATCCAGAAATACACCAACCACCACGCAGCGAGCAGGATGGCGGCATCGAAATCACGCCGCCGAGTAAGCGCAAGGCCGACCACCGACAAGACCATCGGAAGCGCAACACTTTGCAAAACTATGCTGAACGGCAAGCTCACGTCGTGGTACCTCAACATGCAGCCCGTTGGTTATGGATTTTCCGGATGCCGCGCCGCCGTGTACCTACTACTGTTTGACGGCTTCGATTTTCACCGTAATGCTGATGTCGTCGCCAACACCACCCTCGCCCTGCATGAAGTTCATTCCGTACTCACTGCGCTTGATCACGGTGGTGGCATTGTAGCCGGCGCGATAGCCGCCCCAGGGATCTTTACCGGCGCCGATCGCCGAGATCTTCATAGTCATCGGCTTGGTTTTTCCCAGCAGGGTGAGATCCCCCTCCATCAGAACCGGCCGCCCTTGTGCATCGAAGCTAACCCGCTTGGACACGAAGCGCATTTCCGGGAACTGTTTGGCGTTGAGAAAATCGGGACCGCGCAGATGATCGTTGCGTTTGTCATGGTTGGTGTCGACACTGGCAGTTTTGACACTGACCTTGACCTTGGATTCGCCGTTTGGCTTCAAGACCATGCTTCCGGAAAAGGCATTGAAGCGACCCAGCAGTTCGCTGAATCCGAGATGACCGACGCTGAACTGAACCGAGCTGTGATCGGGATCGATTTTGTAGGCACCCGGCGAGGCGATATCCGCCCCCCAGACCGGGAAATAAGAAAGGGCCGCAACCAGCAGGGCCACGGATTTAGCGTTTCGAAAAGCAATGTTGTTCATCGTATGTCTCCTCATTAATTGTCGCGTAGTGGCAAGCGGTCAGTTTTTGGTTCGCAGCATAGGTACTAACAGTTACAATGCCCCCACCAACTTTCCATTGGCCTCATTGCTTTCCATAAAAGCATGCGCTTGTTGAATATCAGAGAAGTTAAACTGCTGACTAAGGATGCTAGGTATTTTCCCAATGCTAACTTGTTGAGCGATCCAATTCAGCGGTGACTCAGCCAGTGGCATCTGCGCACTTCCCAGCAAACTGCTACTGAAGAAGCTTAGCTTTACTGTATTTGGTAAATCAGCCATTAAATTAAAGTTCTCGATCACCGGTGGCCCGCCCAATAAGCCAATCACCGCGACCTCGCCCCAGTGGCGTAGTGTTTTTAGCGTGTCCCTCAGAGTGGAGGCGCCGACTATTTCCAAGGCCATGTCAACACCATCTCGCACAAGCGATCTCACCTGCTCCGAAAGCTCTCCATGATCTATCAATACATGATCGGCACCGAAAGTCTTTAAACGGTCTACTTTGTTGGCGCTGCGAGTGGTGGCTATCACAGTTAAGCCGCGTGCCTTGGCGTAGGAGAGCGCGGCGAGGCCCACCGATGACGTGGCGCCGCGTATCAATAGCGTTTGTCCCGCTTCGATACGGAGATTTTTATCCAATGCACCCCAGGCAGTCAGATAAGCCATAGGCAACGAGGCCAATTCCGCCCAAGCCATATCGGCGTCTATAGCTAACACATGACTGATGGGTGCTACAACATATTCCGCGTAACTGCCGTGCCGGGCCATCATAAGTCCACCCATCGCCGTAACCACACGCTGGCCTTTACGGAAATGACTGCTCGAGTCATCCATGACTTCGCCGGCCGCTTCAATGCCCGGAATGCGAGGTTCGGTCAGGTTACCGAAACTACCCTGTCTGAAATAAACCTCTGCACGGTTAAGTCCAAACGCATGCACCCGTATTTTCACCCAGTTTTCAACGGCAGCAGGTTCATTGACATCTTGCAGAGTGAGTACTTCGGGTCCGCCTGTGCGTTCAATTACGATAGCTTTCATGTTTTTTCCTCATCACTTCGAGCGTGATGATTTATTGAACATATAGCGCGCTATCTTCCACTCACCGCCTACCTTTTTAAGAACAAAGAGTTCACGACTTCTGTTAGGGACGGTCGTACCCTTATCGAGCAGGGTGATTTCTCCGTTTGACGAAGTGATGGCGTAGGCATACTCACCGCTTGGCACAACTTCCTCGATCTTGAGGCCAACGTTTAGTTTAATGGTATCGAACACATGGCGATACGCCGCCTTGAGTTGCTCCAAACCAGTCGCTGTAGGTCCCTCAGTCGGCATGAAAACACCGTCTTTAGCGTAAGACGCAACGGCTGTATCTGCATCCGACTTATTTAGAGCTGCAAAATAGGATTTCAAAAGTTGCTCGATTTGCTTGGTTTCCATTTCTATATCTCCGCTTTTCGTTAAAAGTTTGCGTACTTTGATGCTGATGTCTCGTTTCCGTAACTGGCGGTTAACCCAAGGCGGCGGGACGTGAAAATTATTCGCCACCTTGAATTTCCT
>JAYWDZ010000025.1:0-2472 GCA_043779595.1 Nitrosomonadales bacterium | reverse complement strand
CGAGATCACT
Organism: Nitrosomonadales bacterium; assembly: GCA_043779595.1. Lineage (GTDB taxonomy): Bacteria > Pseudomonadota > Gammaproteobacteria > Burkholderiales > Thiobacillaceae > Thiobacillus. Next base: position 2,462 of record JAYWDZ010000025.1, on the reverse strand, counting down.
CTCATGGCATCATGGCATCATGGCATCATGGCATCATGGCGCGGAGTGTAGACCACCACGAACAGACGCTGATCGATCATTCACGTCAGTTGGTAGCGCTCCTCACCATAGCTGTGCCTGGTGTCGGCCTGCACGATTCGGTTGGGATCAAAAAACGCTCGCGCCGCGTAAGCAAAATCAAATCCGCGCTGGGTAAAGCACGCCTCGCTTTTGGTTTCATCCCATTCGAGATTCATGGGATAAGTGTGGTTCAGACCCCAATCAAGACTGCGCGAATCGTAACCCGGGATAGCTCAGACCCCGGTTTTCTCGGCATTCGCGCAGGGACAGCGACCATGTAACAAGAATGTTGGGCCTGGTAGCCAACGCGGCCTTAAAACGTGGTCTTATATCTTCAAAGAAGCGTAGTGTTGATGCACAGACGCAAAAAAGCCGGGGCTATCCCGGCTTTAATGTTCATTAACCATATGTCTTATTAAAATTTCACAGCAAAACCCGCAGTCATTAGATCAATATTAGAGTGATCCAGGTCAAAGCGCTCCCACTCCGCACGCAAATCTATGTTATTCAGCAGCGCATACTTCACGCCAACCCCATAATAAGGTTGATAGCTGTCATCGCCAGTTCTCTGCGTAAGCCCGGCACCCACTCGGGTATTGGTACTTGTCAGCACATAGGCTGCCCCCAACTTGGCCATGACAGAAAGTTTAGTGGTCAATGGATACGAGCCGACTGCAGCCAGTGTCCAAGCGTCAGCGCTAGTATTCACTCTTGAGGTAGTTGTGTATGCCGTCACATCGTTAAGGTTTGCGAAGCCACCCTCAACACCCAGATACTTGTTGAACTGATAGCCCGAGTACACCTTCCAACCTGGAGTGCGGGTATTGTTCGAAATTGTGCCGTTAATAGTGTCACGATATCTGGATTGTCCAAAACCAAAACCTGCATACCAGCCATCGAAGTTGATGCCACTCCATTCCTTATCGCCATACTCCTCCAACGCCACAGAGCCTGGGTCCAGCACCCAACCCAAGGTCAAGCCAAAAGTATTTTCCTGTAATTCGAATGCAGCGCAGTCGACAATATTCTGATTACAGCGCTGCTGATGCTTACTTGGTACGTTCATGTACGTACCTGTTACTTCCAAATTCTCATTCGCCCGGTAGGTGAAGCCAACTGAGTAATGCCTTTCCACCGCCCCCGGCGCTAACAGGTTAAATGTCACTTGATCGTTTGGGATAGGAGTCTTGCCATAATTGTAGCCTGCGCGAACCTGTAGCCGCCTGTTTATGCCATACTGAACGCCCAATTTATAGACTGTTTGATCTCGCCAACCAAATCCCATTCCATTGTCATTACCAAGCTCTTTTGTAGGATCGTTAATAGAAGGGATGCCAAATCCGCTTGGATTAAATTCTCCCGGTCCGCGGTTGCCGATGGAAGCAATATCACTATACTTGATGCGCAGAATATCTGCGGCTATCACTAGGTTCTTTGTGGGCTTAAAGGCGATGCCTATACCGTAATTCTCGGGGATGTCAAATCCCCCCTGTTCGGCAAATAAGCCCCTATATTTATCAAACTTAGTCATGTATGTACGTGACGTATAAGTTAAACCTAGCGTTAGCTTGTTGTCTATAAATTCGCCCAACCATCCAAGCTTGATGCCAGCGCCGTAGGCGTAGTCGTACCCTTGATTGGTGAGATGTGCCGGATCACTAGTAATTGGAAAAACCGTATCGAAATTCACAAACGCATCTAGACCATAGGCTCGGAACCGTTGCGCAGCCAAAACTAACGACGCCCCTAATGTATGGTTATCATTTACTTTATAGGCCACTGAAATTGGCGCCAGCAATTGATTTAAATCAACACCTACCCTCTTATCCCGTGGCACAGACCCGGTAGCGAAAAAATTCTCGGAATAGCTCGTGTTCATCCCGCCATTACCAACCACAGCAAATCCTATATGCAGTTTTTCACTCAACGGCATCGTGAAGCCCATCTCCGGTATGATGAAATACTTTAAGTCGCTTTCCGTATTGCCTGAAAATCCAAATCCTGTAGCCGGGGTCGTGGGATCGGTGTATACAGACCCATGTCGTTCAGGATTGAATACCCCAAACCCTATATCTCCCCGCATGCCGGTATTGACTATATTGGCTGGATTTGCTGCGGCAGACAGAGAATCTCGACCATAAGCAATACCCACCCCCCCCATTCCTTGTGAACGAAAACCAAAACCCGGTAGAAAATAGCCATTGGTTGCGTAAGCCGACGGGACAGCCAACAGCGCAGCCATCAAGGGTGCATATTTAAGTGTGGGACGCATTCTTAATCTCCTCAGATTTTCAACATTGATATTAGTTAGCTATTTAACTGTCACGTTCCTCATCAATCTTAGAGCCGGTACGAAAGTACCACAACCCGCTACGCCAAGGGTAGTATCTAACGCTTTCTCT
>JAYWDZ010000024.1:0-2474 GCA_043779595.1 Nitrosomonadales bacterium | reverse complement strand
TGTCCATTTGTCCATTTGTCCATTTGTCCATTTGTCCATTTGTCCATTTGTCCATTTGTCCATTTGTCCATTTGTCCATTTGTCCATTTGTCCGGCTGCCGGGTTAGCCGACATTGAGGGATGAATGAAAATAGGCATACATTAGTGCCAGTGCCTCCTTGGCGTCCCGCTCAAGGATTGTTCTAGGGTGAACTCCCTCTTCGTGAAAGCGGTTGCCGAACGAGTGGTGGTGGTTGGGATTCTTGCGGTGTGTAAATGGATTGCGAATCTCGCGCAAATGGTCTGCGCGAGACAGCATATCCAACGGAAAGAGACCAGCCTCTCCGGCGACCTTAATGGCATCATTAAAAGAAATGCCATTCTTGGCTAGGCTCCGCTCAATAAGTGCATCCGTGACCGTGTGCTCGATGAAGGCAACACACATGAGAAGCGAGGCAATGTAGTGGCCTTCGATGAAGCAGTCTCTCGCTTCGCCAAGCACAGCCATAGTGTCCATTTGGCCAACAACTATGCCCAAAGGAATTTGATGCTTCGATAGCCACTGGATTCGGTCAGCGCGCTCCGAGCGGCGCATCTCGTCGCTTTGCACTAGTGCAGCGATAAGGTTAGAACGAGTGGCGGGATCTGTGGCAGACATATGACGGCCAACGTAGAGCTAACCGGCGCTGCGCGGCTTTATCGCGCAGCGCCCGTGTGAGCGCAGTGTTATGCCTGTTTCCCACCGCTATAGAAAATTGAGAAGAATTAGCAGGACAACCACCCCAATGATGACGTACTTCCAGGGAATTGAGCCGCTGGAGGGGGGAGACAAGTTTGAAATGCTGATGCTCGCGGACGCAGGGGTTTCCGCCTGGGATATGGCTCCTTCAACTGTGGCGTTAGCTCCGTAAACGTAAGTCTGCACTACTGGTATTGGAGAACGACCACCAGAAAGCACTTTAGTAAAAAAAGCTTCGTAACGGCAACCTTGATCCAGTAGTGGTGCCATGTCCACCGCGTCATCCTCTGGTACGTAACCGACCATCACGCCATTTTGTGTGCGAACTTCTATTGCATTTCTACTGTGCTTGTTTACATGATCTCGTTTAATGTACGCAGTGTCATCTACTCGAATATGCTGCGATATTAGGGCAGGACGATTTTCATAACGTACACCGGCAACCATGAAGTTCCACGAGCCTAAGGTTTTATTCCGCTCTCTATCTTCACGCATTTCTTGTTTTTCTTGCTCACGAAGTGCGCGTTGTTGGTTCTTTTGCTCTGATTCAACAGTGCGTCTTCGAGCGACTGCCTCCTTCCTTATTTCTGGGGGAAGAACGGTTTCTAATGTCTTATAAACAGCTTGGCGTTCTTCTTTTGTGACTTTCCCGTCCTCAAGAACTTTCTGGACTGTCTCGATAAGGAAGCTGATAGCTGGTAGGTCGGTTGATTGATTCGACTCAAGCCACGCCCGAAGATCGTGAATTTCCTCATCAGACAGCGAGCCGTCCTCCGTGAACGACTGACAGAGAGAAATTAGTTCGATGCCAATCTCAGTTTGTCGCTGAGTCTTGGTAAGTGAAACTCTACGGTTTCTATCGGTTTCCACGGGATCCATTATTTGGTCTCACCTGTCGCTGCTGAAAAAAGCCTAACGAATGAAAGGGGGCTTCCCCGTCCCGAGGCTGCGGCGAAGTTGTCGCAATCGGCATCGAAAGTGCCATGATGGAATTTCTCGAATTCATCAACGCCACAGAAGGGGAAGTCATGAGCATTATCACGATTGGAATTGATCTCGCCAAGAATATTTTTGCCGTCCACGGCGTGAATGAAAGCGGGCACGCCGAGCTGGTCAAACCCAAGCTAGCCCGGGATCAGCTACTCCCGCTGATCGTCAGTCTACGCCGTGCCTGATTGGCATGGAAGCCTGCTCCGGCGCCCACCACTGGGCCCGCCTGTTTCGTCGGCACGGCCACAGCGTCAAACTGATGGCCCCGAAGTTCGTCACCCCGTATCGCATGGGAGGCAAACGCGGCAAGAAGCGCGAAGCCTGCCCTTGGGGTACGACGCTGCGGACGCCGCCGCCATCGCTGAGGCCGTCACCCGGCCCAAGATGCGCTTTATCCCCGTCAAAGAAGAGCACCAGCAGATCATCCTGTGCCTGCACCGCGCGCGCCTTGGCTTTGTCGAAGAGCGCACCGCGACCTATAACCGGTTGCGCGGCCTGCGCCGAATTCGGCATCGTGCTGCCGCAGAAAGTGACCTGCCTGCGTCATGGCATCGGTGCGCATCTTGAAGCGCTGCCGGGTTACGCCAACCGCTGCATCGGCGATCTGCTGGCGTGCACAATCCCTGAATTAATCAGCGTTTGCCTAACAGGCGTCAGCAGCAACCATTTCCGTCGTCGCGCTTGGGACAGCCTTCGGGCCGGTTGCGCGGCGGCAACGGACAGCGGTTGATTTCGTCGGCGCTGCGCTGGAAGTAGCAGGTCATCA
>JAYWDZ010000023.1:0-15704 GCA_043779595.1 Nitrosomonadales bacterium | reverse complement strand
GTTTGGAGACGCTTAAGGGCGCGGCGACGATTGCCTCGCAACCCTATCGCGGAAAAGTAGTGGTGCTACTGGACGCAATAACTGCCTCGAATTTACTAACGCATCTCGAAAGCGTCAACCTGCGTCAGGAGGATTGAAATATCCTGACGCGTTATCTGAGCAATTAAGCTTCTGCTTCGCGGTGCGGGAGCACGACTTCACGTGAAGGCGAGATCGTGGAAATGGCGTGTTTAAATACCATTTGGGCCGCTTGATCCTGGCCTTTCAGGAGCACCACAAACTGATCAAACGACTCGATCCGCCCCATTAGTTTGATTCCGTTTACCAAAAAAACTGAGACAGGAATACGTTCCTTACGCAAAGTATTCAGAAACGTATCCTGCAAATGGTTTTGTTCCTTGGAAGCCATATGATTCCCCTTTAAGTGGGGGGCAGTTGCCCCCAACAATATTATTTAATTTTCGTCCGCAACTGCGGACATTGCACTATTCAACTTTTGCTGTAGTGCGTGCGCCAGCAATAGCATCACGGACTCTTTTTTGCTGAAGTTGTTTTTGCACTTCGCCCTTTACTTCGGCCAGCGGGGGAATTTTCGTAGGACGCGTGTCATCCAGTTTGATGATGTGGTAACCAAACTGAGTCTTCACCGGCGTTTTGGTTATTTCCCCTTTTTTAAGGCCAACAAGCGCCTCTGAAAATTCCTTTACGAATGCATTAGGGTCAGACCAGTTCAAATCACCGCCGTTTTTAGCGGAACCCGGATCTTGAGAATACTTTTTGGCAAGATCAGCAAATTTGGCTTTCTTGCCTAATTCAGCAAGTATTTTCTTGGCCTCAGCTTCTGTTTTTACCAGAATGTGACTCGCATGATATTCAGTAGCAGGGGCTGAAGCTTTAGCCTTGTCATATTCGGATTGAATCTCGGCGTCCGTAACGGGGTGATTCTTAATGTAGTCTTCGATATACACTTTAGCAAAAAGATTCTTGCGCTGAATATCGACTGCCGCAGCGATTAAGGGGTCTTTATCCAGACCCTTTTCCATCGCGGCGCGCGACAGGATTTCCATATTGATGAGCGACTCGCGAACACGCGATTGCAGTTGCGCATTATCAGGCTGACCTTGCGCGATCATTTCGCGTTTAAGTATCTCACCGTAGGCAGCGGGGATTTCCCTGCCGTTGACCACTGCGACTGGTTTGTTTGCATCCATGGTCGTGGGTGCGGCAGCCGGTTTTGCATCTTCGGCATAAGCCATGGGCGCACAAGCAAGCAGTATCAAGGAGGTGAGGAGGGTCTTACGCATATGGATATCCTTATTTTAAAGTTCTTCGGGGGTTAGTGCAGTAATAGACAATGCATGTATTTCACGCTGCATCAACTCACCCATTGCAGCATAAACTAATCGATGGCGGGCGAGTGTAGTTAGGGTCCTAAATTGAGGTGAGACCAGCGTTAAACGAAAGTGTCCGCCTCCAGAGGCCGCACCTGCGTGCCCTGCATGCTGTGCACTTTCGTCTTCAAGTACAACATTTTCCGGTTGCAAGCTCACAAGTCTTTGTTGAATCAAATCGGCGGTACTCATAAAGGTAATACCTTTTTAAACGGCTTGACGCTTACCGAGGCATAAACACCCGCCTCAATATACGGATCATTGTTAGCCCATGTCTGTGCAGATGACAAAGTATCGAATTCAGCCACGATCAAGCTACCCGTAAATCCAGCAGGCCCGGGGTCATTGCCATCTATTGCGGGAAAAGGCCCGGCAAGCAACAAACGCCCTTCATTTTGAAGCGTATGCAGCCTCGCCAGATGGTTGGCACGGTTAGCAAGCCGTTTATTAAGACTGTCGGGGATATCTTCCCCAACGATGGTATACAACATTATTGGTTTTCTTCCTTATCCAGATACCTTGAAAGTACCATCCCTTGAGCAATCACAAATACCAGCATCAACCCCATACTGCCAAACAACTTGAAGTTGATCCAGTCATCTGTCGAGAAATTGAAGGCGACCCATAGATTTACAAGCCCCATGATTGCAAAAAATCCACCCCAACTGAGATTGAGTCGACTCCAGGCGACTTCTGGAAGTTCCATCTGGGCGTCCATGAATCCGCGAATAAGATTACGTCCAAACAATGCGGCACCAAAAATTGCGCCCGCAAAAAACCAGTACAACACGGTGGGTTTCCATTTAATGAAGCTCTCATCGTGCAGCCATAAAGTCGCGCCACCGAATACAACAATGATGCCGAGGCTCACCCATAACATCGTTTCTACCTTATGGCCGCGCAGTTTTACCCATAAAATTTGCGCGACGCTAGCGACGATAGCTATGAAAGTCGCCAGGTAAATTCCCGGTTTTTCGTTCACGCCAACTGGTTGAGGTAAACCTACACTCTGAAGTATATGGCGAGCCGCTTCTGCATTGGCATCCCCTACTTTATAGGCGATAAAGAAAATGATGACGGGGAAAAGATCGAACAGAAACTTTTTCATTTAGGGCGGCGCACGCGCCTGACAATTTTTAGCTTGTATATTTTGCTATGATTCTCCCTCCAGACCAAGCGCTTTCCAGTGCCTAGGCATTAATGTTGAACATCGACCTGCATTGTCATTCCCATATCTCCGATGGTGTTTTGCCCCCTACTCAAGTAGTGGCGCGTGCGGCGGCCAATGGCGTGGATGTTTTTGCGCTGACCGATCACGATGATGTAGCGGGATTGGCCGAGGCCCAAGGTGCTGCCGATGACGTGGGCATTGTGTTCATACCTGGAGTTGAAATTTCGGTGACCTGGGGCGGGCATACAGTGCATATCGTGGGCTTGCGCATAGATCCATTGAATCCCGTGCTAGCGCGCGGACTCGACAGTATTCGGATAGGGCGCACCGCTCGTGCGCAACGTATGGGGGACGACCTCGCAAGCTCAGGAATTATCGGCGCGTTTGAGGGCGCCAGCGAGTATGCGGTAAACAAGCACATCATTGGCCGCACCCACTTTGCACGTTGGCTAATTGCACAAGGCCATGCGCCCGACATGCGCACCACTTTCAAACGCTTTCTTACGCCAGGTCATCCTGGTTACGTCGAGCACGAATGGACCACACTCGAAAATGCCGTGAGCTGGATTCGCGCCAGTGGTGGGGTAGCGGTGATCGCGCACCCAGGGCGATATGCATTCAAGCCACGTGAGCTGCATTTATTCCTGGATGCATTCCGGGACTTAGGGGGAGAGGGTATTGAGGTAGTCACCGGGAGCCATCATCCGTCGGAATACGGCAAATTCGCCGATCTGGCGCGTGCGTTTGGCTTCAGGGCGTCAAGAGGCGCCGATTTCCATGCACCGGGCGAGGGAATTGACATAGGTCGCCTGCCTGACTTGCCTTATTACTGCAAACCGGTCTGGCTAGACTGGCCAGAAGTTCAAAACTTACGAACCGCACACTAAACTCCATGTCCCAATTTTTTAATATTCATCTCGATAATCCCCAGCTGCGTCTAATTCAGCAAGCTGTCCAGATCATTAAGCAAGGTGGCGTCATCGTGTACCCGACCGATTCTTGCTATGCGCTAGGCTGCCAGATTGGCAATAAGGATGCAGCGACGCGCTTGTTACGCGTGCGTGGGCTGGATGTGGGACACGATCTCACTCTGGTCTGCCGGGATTTGTCAGAGCTTGGCCGCTATGCCCAGGTTGATAACGCCCAGTTTCGGTTTTTGAAAATGCACACGCCTGGGGCCTACACTTTTGTCTTGCGTGGCACCCGCGAAGTGCCTAAACGCCTGCTGCATAAAAAAAATGACACCATCGGCCTGCGTGTTCCCGGTCATTCTGTAGTGCAAGCGCTGCTGGAAGAATTAGGTGAACCGATTTTGTCATCAACCCTGCTATTGCCAGGTGAAGACGTGCCGCTATGCGAGCCTTGGGAAATCCGCGAACGGCTCGAACATCAAGTGGACTTAGTAATCGACAGCGGGGCCGGTGGAATGACGCCCACTACTATTGTTGATCTGACGACCGACACCCCGGTTGTGCTTCGTTATGGCAAGGGCGATACCGCGGATTTTGAGAATTAAATGGAAGAATTAAGCTTGCTGCAAAAAATTGCCGTTTTTGCGCTCCCGGTGATTTTCGCGATTACCCTGCACGAAGCTGCCCATGGCTATGTCGCCCGCTTTTTTGGCGATATGACTGCCGCACAACAGGGCCGCATCACCGCCAATCCTCTCAAGCATATCGACCCCGTCGGCACCTTACTGGTCCCGCTAGTGATTTTGCTAACCAGCAAATTGCTGGGCGGAGGCGCGATATTATTCGGCTGGGCCAAGCCCGTGCCGGTGAATTTTGCTAATCTGCGACGGCCTAAAAAAGACATGTTGTGGGTTGCCGCAGCCGGACCCGGTGTGAATTTTTTAATGGGTGTATTTTGGGCGCTGATGATACAAATCGGCTACGCCCTGGGCAACACATTTTCTACCCCATTAATGCTCATGGGTGCTGCCGGAGTATTCATCAACGTGATTCTGATGGCATTGAATTTGTTGCCTTTACCGCCGCTTGATGGTGGTCGTATCGCTATAAGCCTGTTGCCCTACAAAGCTGCTGCCACCTATTCCAAAATTGAGCCGTATGGTTTTTTTATTCTGCTCGGCCTGCTAATCACTGGCGTACTCAACCAGGTTCTGTGGCCGCTCATCACAGTATTAACCGGTTTGATCGCCTTCATTACCGGGCTCGCCCCTGCCCAATTGGTCACGCTCATCCAGCTAGTGCTGGCGTGACCTTCCTAACCTAGCCTCTGGCCTCCATCATGTATTCCGACCGCGTTCTTTCAGGCATGCGCCCCACCGGGCAACTGCATCTTGGGCATTACCACGGCGTGCTCAAAAACTGGCTACATCTGCAAAACGAATACCAGTGCCTGTTTTTTGTCGCCGACTGGCATGCGCTTACCACGCATTACGATACGCCTCAGATCATCGATCAAAACGTGCGCGATATGGTGATCGACTGGCTCGCGGCCGGGGTCGATCCGGCCCAGGCCACCTTGTTTGTGCAGTCACGCGTGATTGAGCATGCAGAACTCCATTTACTGCTCTCGATGATGACTCCGCTGGGTTGGCTCGAACGCGTGCCGACGTATAAAGATCAGCAACAAAAGCTCATCGAAAAGGATTTATCTACTTACGGATTTCTGGGCTACCCCTTACTGCAAAGTGCCGACATCCTGATATACCGTGCCAATCTCGTGCCCGTGGGCGAAGATCAAGTGCCCCATATCGAATTCACCCGTGAGATTTGTCGACGCTTTAATTATGTGTATGGTCGTGAAGTAGGGTTTGAAGAAAAAGCCCAGGCAGCGGTTAAGAAACTTGGCTCTAAAAAAGCCCGGCTATATGAAGAATGCCGCACCGCGTATCAACAGCAAGGCGATACCGAAGCGCTGGAATCCGCCCAGGCCATGTTGAACGACGCGCAGAACCTGACCATGAATGATCGCGAGCGCCTGTTTGGCTTTTTGGAGGGCGCCAGCAAAATGATTCTGGTCGAGCCGGAGTCCTTGTTGACCGAAGCGTCCAAAATGCCGGGGTTGGACGGTCAAAAAATGTCCAAGTCGTATCACAACACCATCGCGCTGCGCGAAGACCCTGAAGTCATTACCAAAAAAATTCGCACCATGCCTACCGATCCTGCGCGTGTGCGCCGCTCTGATCCGGGTAGCCCCCAAAATTGCCCGGTCTGGCAATTTCATCTGGTTTATTCGGACAACGACCTTCGTAACTGGGTGACTGAGGGCTGCACCACTGCCGGAATCGGCTGCCTCGAATGCAAACAGCCCGTAATAGAGGCTGTGCTGAATGAGCTCGCGCCTATTCGCGAACGCGCGCAGTACTTTGAAGATAGCCCCGATCAAGTGCGCAACATCATCGCCGATGGCTGCGAGAAGGCCCAGGAACTTGCGCGCGACACCATGCGCGACGTACGCGAAGCGATGGGATTGACGTTTGGCTAGGATTGCATTTTAAGGTGGCTTAGTGAGCCCTACGGACTCGGGTAAAATGGACTGATGAATGCCCCCGCGCTGCTAGATACCCCTCACGTATCAGTTATCAAGATCAGAGGTGAACCGCTCACCCTGTTGCCCCACGACCTCTACATTCCACCAGATGCACTGGAAGTATTTCTTGAGGCTTTTGAAGGTCCACTTGATTTACTGTTGTATCTGATTCGCCGTCAAAATCTGGATGTGCTGGATATTCCGATGGCTGCCTTAACCCGGCAATACATGACTTACGTTGAGGCAGCACGTAAAACGCGGCTGGAACTCGCCGCAGAATACCTGCTCATGGCCGCGATGCTGATCGACATTAAATCGCGGATGTTGCTGCCGCGCGTAGAGCCTCTCGACGAAGCCAATGAAGCTGCCGACCCGCGTGCTGAACTGGTGCGGCGTTTACTGGAGTACGAACAAATGAAGCGGTCAGGGCAGAAACTGGATGCACTGCCGCAGAAAGGGCGAGAATTTGATGCGGTGAGCGTATTCTTACCTTCCGCAACTAAACGCTTGCCAATGCTGCATCCAGAAGAACTGACTGCGGCGTGGCTGGCGATTTTATCGCGAGCCAAAAATATCACTCACCACCGCATCGGTCATCAGGCACTGTCGATACGCGAACACATGAGCCGGATTTTAAAACGGCTGATTCCGGGAGAGTTCATGGAATTCAAGATGTTGTTTCCTGAAGCTTCTACCGTACACGAACTTGTAGTGACCTTTTTAGCGGTACTTGAATTGACCAAAGAAACATTGCTCGACGTGACGCAGGCGGAATCGTTTTCACCCATTTATGTGAGATTGCATGAATCTGCAACCGAATGAAAGCCTGGACGATTTAAAGACCATACTCGAAGCGGCCCTACTAGTGGCTCCCGAGCCCCTGACGTTGATCGAGCTCAAGCGCATGTTTGAACATGAGCTGTCTCACGATCAGTTGCGACTGACATTGGAAGAACTGCGCCAACACTGGCAGCACAAAGGCGTGGAGTTAGTTCAGGTGGCTGATGGCTGGCGCTTTCAAACCCGGGCTGAAATGCAGCCGTGGCTCAGCCGGTTGAAAAATGAAAAGCCGCCGCGCTATTCGCGTGCGGTACTCGAAACTTTGGCGATCATCGCGTACCGTCAACCGGTAACCCGCGGGGATATCGAAGATATTCGGGGGGTTACGGTCAACCCCAATATTATAAAAACACTTGAGGAGCGCGAATGGATCGAGGCCCTCGGCCATCGCGATGTCCCGGGCCGCCCCACCTTGTTTGGCACGACGAGGCATTTTCTCAGTGATCTTGGTTTGCGTACCTTGTCTGAACTGCCCCCCCTGGAAGAGCTTGGCAATTTGATCACATCGGATGAAACTGCCTTGATTCCAGAATTGGGCACGAGCCTCTCGCCTGAAATTTTTACACCACACGCTATTATTGAAATAGCCCGCAGTATCCCCCTTTCCGAGACTGCATAAATGCCCCGTACTCCTTCAAGTCGCCCCCCTGCCGCTCCTTCCGGCCGAGCTGCGCGCCGCATGCAACCCGTTGTCGAGCAGGTCCTGGTCGAGGAACGCCTGCAAAAAGCCTTAGCGTCTGCGGGCTTGGGTTCGCGCCGCGAGATGGAAACCTGGATCAGCGAAGGCCGCGTTCAAGTAAACGGAGAACCGGCGGTTTTGGGCAGCAAGGTCAATGCGCGCGATATTATTAAAGTCAGCGGTAAACGTGTCTATTTACGCTTTGAAGATAAACGCACGCGTATCCTGATTTATCACAAGGCCGAGGGTGAAATCGTTAGCCGCGATGACCCGGAAGGGCGCGACACAGTCTTTGATAATCTGCCGAAACTGCGCGGATCCAAGTGGATTGCTATCGGCAGACTCGATTTCAATACCGAGGGGCTAATGATTTTTACCACCTCCGGCGAACTCGCCAACAACTTGATGCACCCACGTTTCGAAGTCGAGCGCGAGTATGCAGTGCGCGTATTGGGTGAACTTTCCGAGGAAATGATTCAGAAACTGCTGGATGGCGTCGAGCTTGACGACGGCCCCGCCAAATTGCAAAGCCTGTTTGTCGCGGGCGGGGAGGGTGCCAACCGCTGGTATCGCGTGATTATCAAGGAAGGCCGCAAGCGCGAAGTGCGGCGGATTTTCGAGCATCTCGGTTTGACGGTCTCGCGCCTGACTCGAATTCGTTTTGGCCCAATCAGCCTGCCCCCCCAGTTACGTCGCGGGCAAAAAACCGAACTGGAGGATGACGTGGTCGCGCAAATCCTCGAGTGGGCTGAAATGGCTCCCAGCCCACGCCGTAAGCCGCGTATTACTCAAGGCAAACCCACAGCAAAACCACGTTATCGTTGAACCCAGTTCGCGCTATGCATGTATGATGTTAGCTGCGGGCTTTTTCATAAATCGGCATCATACTGGGCAGCAAATCCTGCAGTGCTTGAAGGCGATTTGCCGGTGCAGGATGCGTACTTAAGAATGGCGGGGGTTGGCCTCCACTATTGGCGCGACCCATTTTTTCCCACAGGGTGATTGCCGCGTGGGGGTCAAAGCCTGAACGGGCGGCGAGTTCGACACCGTAGCGATCGGCTTCTGATTCCGCCTGGCGGCTATTCGGTAACGTGAGCGCAACATCGGCGACAGGTCCGAGCAGCGATAAATCTCGTCCCGTTAGAATCGAACCCAATTGTAAGCCGCCTTGGGTAGCCATCGCACGCGACATACGCTCACGACCATGACCTAGCAGCGCGTGAGATATTTCATGCCCCATGATCTGTGCAATTTCAGCGTCGGTTAGCGTAAGTTTTTGAATAATGCCCGTATAAATTGCCATTTTGCCGCCGGGCATTGCCCAAGCATTAAGAGTTGGCTCATCAATTACGGCTATGGACCATTTCCAGCTACGACTCGGCGGATACATATTGCCCGCCTGGACAACCAATCGATCAGTAATCCGTTTGACACGTGCCGTGAGCGCAGCATCGTCATTGAGCTTGCCTTTATTTTGAGCTGCGGCCAAGGTCTGTACATAAGCTTGCGCGGAGGCCTGCTGGGCTTGTTCCTCCGACACCAGCACCAGCTGCTGCCGACCTGACACGGGGTTGGTCTCACACCCACTTAAAAATAACAGTGCAAGGCTGGTTGTGATTAGGATTTTGGGCGAGCAAAGTTTTTTTAGCATGAGTGCTCCAATGTAAAATCTAACAAAAATGTCGTCGGTTAAGTCACGGCTTAATAAGTGTAATTCCAGAGATACGCTGCTTCGGTAAGTGGCAGCCTATCTCTATGTAGGACCTCAGTAGCCACCAAGCCATTAAATACCCCGCAATAACTCGTTGATACCCACTTTAGACAAGGTTTTCTCGTCCACCTTTTTAACGATCACCGCACAATACAGGCTGTAGCTTCCATCTTTCGAGGGCAGATTGCCACTCACGACAACAGAGCCAGACGGTACCCGCCCAAAAGTGACTTCCCTCGTTTCGCGGTCATATATTTTGGTGCTCTGCCCAATGTACACGCCCATTGAAATTACGCAGTTGTCTTCCACAATAACGCCTTCAACCACCTCGGAGCGCGCGCCAATAAAGCAGTTATCGCCAATGATAGTTGGGTTGGCTTGCACCGGCTCCAACACGCCACCTATGCCTACGCCCCCGCTCAAATGCACGTTTTTGCCAATCTGGGCACATGAGCCGACCGTAGCCCAAGTGTCGACCATCGTGCCTTCATCTACATACGCACCGATATTGATGTAGGACGGCATCAATACGACATTTTTGCCTACATACGCGCCGCGACGTGCGGCCGCGGGGGGCACCACCCGAAAGCCTCCCTCGCGGAAATCGCGTGAATTGTAATCAGCAAATTTGCTGGGTACTTTATCGAAATAGTTGGTAAAACCGCCCTTAATAAACGAGTTATCTTCCAGTCGAAACGACAGCAGCACCGCTTTTTTAATCCATTGATGGGTAATCCAGTTCTGGCCATCGGTGCGTTCGGCTACACGCAGTTCGCCCTTATCCAGCTTCTCAATAACCGTCATGACGGCGTCTTTAACATGCGACTCGGCGTTGCGCGGGGTGATCTCGGCGCGCTGCTCGAAAGCATTTTCAATGACGGTTTGCAGTTCTTGCATGGGGTTTCCTTAATTAAATAAACGGGGTTGAAGAGATAGCGATTGAAAGAGCGTGATGTAATCGTGTGAGGCAAAATGCGCTCATCCCGTATTGCTCACAAAAGATGCGATGCGTCGGGCTGCGTCAATGCAGGCTGCCACGCTGTCGACTAGCGCGATGCGAACATAGCCCCGCCCGGGATTGCAGCCCGCCGCCTCGCGCGCCAAATAACTGCCGGGCAACACCGTTACATGTTGGTGGCGATACAGCTCGCGCGCAAAGTTCTCGTCATCGTCTCGTGGGACTCTGGCCCACAGATAAAACGCTGCATCGGGCGCATCAAAGCGCAGATGCGGCTGCAGCAGCGGCATCACAGCGGCAAACTTTTCTGCGTATAAACGCCGATTTTCGACGACATGCGCTTCATCATTCCAAGCGGCAATGCTGGCGGCTTGCACGGCTGGACTCATCGCGCTGCCGTGGTAGGTGCGATATAGCAAAAACGGTTTAATCAGCTCAGCATCGCCCGCCACCATGCCTGAACGCAAGCCGGGCACGTTAGAACGTTTGGACAGCGAATTGAAAATGACCAGACGACTAAAATCGCGCCCGAGTTGTTTAGCGGCAGTCAGCGCGCCCAAGGGCACTGACTCAAAGTAGATTTCCGAATAACACTCGTCCGCAGCGATCACAAACCCATGCTGCTGCGATAGGTCAAACAATTCTTTCCAATCGGATAGCGTCATCACCTTGCCGGTCGGATTGCCGGGCGAACAGACGTACACCAGATTGACCTGCGACCACAAATCTTCCGGCACGCGAGCGAAATCCATACGAAAATTATTGTCCGCAATCGTATTCAGAAAAAAAGGTCGGGCGCCTGCCAACAGCGCGGCACCTTCGTAAATTTGGTAAAACGGATTGGGCGAAATAATCACGCGTCGTCCATGGCGGCTCGAATCGACGTTGGCTTGGGCAAATGCAAATAGCGCCTCACGTGACCCGTTCACCGGCAGTACCTGAGTGGCGGGATCAAGCGCTACGCCATAGCGCCGGTTGGCCCAGCTGGCAATCGAACTGCGCAGCGCGTCGGAACCTTGAGTGATGGGATAATTGGCGAGTCCATCGAGGCCGACGATTAACGCTTCTTGAATAAAGGGCGGGGTAGGATGCTTGGGCTCGCCGATAGACAGGTTAATCGCCGATAAGTCGGACGGCGGCGTCACCCCGGCAAATAATTCGCGCAATTTTTGAAACGGGTAAGGGTGCAGCGCGTCGAGCCTTGGATTCATTACGCTTGAGTTGATCACAACGAACTGTTTTTGAGCTGGCTATTATATATGTCGCAACCCGCTTCTTTCCGTGCTTGGGCCATTCCCAGCTTGCTGTTTGGTGCCGCCATGTGGGGGCTCATCTGGTATCCCTATCGTTTATTGCAGCAGGCCGGGGCGGGCGGTGTGGCAACGTCTTTTTTAACCTACCTGATCCCCTTGGCGCTTGCGATCGCTTTTACCTGGCGTCACTTATTGACTGTGCGCGCCCATCTGGGCTGGCTCGCCGTGCTTGCGCTGGCCGCCGGCTGGACCAATATGGCGTATGTGCTGGCAGTGATCGAAGGCGAAGTCATACGGGTGGTCTTGCTGTTTTACCTTGCGCCGCTATGGACTGTTTTTTTTGCGCGCGCCTTGTTGGGTGAAAAGCTCACGCTATGGGGCTGGGCGATTATGTTGTTTTCATTTGTGGGGGCACTGGTGATGCTATGGCCGCCTGACGGGGGCCTTCCCGTCCCTGCCAATCGCGCGGAATGGATTGCACTCTCGGCAGGCGTAAGTTTTGCGCTGGCTAATGTCGTCACTCGCAAAGTCGATGAAGCCGATCATTGGGCTAAATCGCTGGCAGTATGGATGGGGGTATGTGTTGTAGCCGGAATTGCTACTGCATTTATATCCGAACCATTTGCGTTTCTGGCCACAGTCAATATACGTACCCTATTAATTTTGCTGGGCGTAGGGCTATGCATCGGGGCGATGACGGTGGCTGTGCAGTTTGGCCTGTCGCATACGCTGGCTAACCAGGCCATCATCATTTTTTTATTTGAGTTGATAGTGGCCGCGATTTCATCGTGGTGGTGGGTGAACGAAACCCTTAACGTCCAGGAATGGATCGGCGCGGCAATGATTATTACCGGCAGCCTGTTTTCAGGCCATCTCGAAAAGCCATCATCACAAGAGAAGTCCTATGCCACATGAGCCTACCTTAACTGCATTGCTGCATGCCGGATTGCTGGTCTCCGACCTGGATACAGCGCGCGCATTTTACGAATCGGTGCTCGGCTTGGTCCCCTTAGCTGATCGTCCCGTATTGCCCTATCCCGGTCTTTGGTATGGGTTAAACGACCAGCAGCAATTGCATCTGATGCAATTGCCCAATCCCGATGCAGCTTCTGTCCGCCCCGAACACGGCGGGCGTGATCGCCATATCGCACTAGGGGTAGCCCAACTGGACCTTTTGAAAGCGCGGCTGGAGCAGGCAGGCGTCATTTATACGCTTAGCAAGTCGGGCCGCGCCGCATTGTTTTGCCGGGACCCGGACGGCAATACGCTTGAACTTATGCAACTGGAAAAGCAGGCAAAAAAGATAACCCACCCCTGAGTTTCACTAATTTGCAGCTTGGCACGAATGACTACACACTTGTAAGAAACATCCGCCTGTGAGTTAAGAAGGGCAAGGGTAGCCTATGGGCGTTGCGGATACAGATAAGCCTTTTCAAAAACTCACAAAGCTTATGGGTTGTATAAAAAGTTAGTTATCTGCGAGCCGCATAAAAAACCTACTAACAACACGGGAGTGCTTATGTTTAAGTCCAAATTGATTTCTCAGTGGAGCGCAGCAGTTAGTTTTGCGTTATTAACCCTATTTGCCCCATTGTCCGAGGCTGTAACACTTCCGCACATCGACAGTTTTGGGGTGGAACAAGTCACAGCACTTGATCCTGGTACAGAACTTCAATTTACTTTGGAAGGTACGCCGAGAGCCCGCGCGAGTCTGCACATCACAGGGGTGCCGCGTACGATTTTGCTTAAAGAAACAGACCGCGGGTACTACGAAGCTACTTATACCATTCGCAAGCAAGACCGGATTCCGTCCAATGCCGCAGTTGTCGCAACGCTGAGTCAGGGTAAACGCCGCGTTATCGGACGCTTAAATCAACGCCTAATGCTCGGGAATGCTCAACCCGTACAGGTACAGCCTCCATCGTCGGTACAACCGGTAGTGTCAGCTGCTACACCGGTTTCAATCGATCGTTTTACGGCTGACCAAATTGAGCGCTATGAGCCAGGCACCGATCTTAAATTTACCCTGAACGGCACGCCTCACGGGCGAGCCTCTTTCACCATTGCGGGCGTGGTGGCTAATCGAGCCATGGATGAAGTACGCGCAGGCGTTTACGAAGGCAGCTATACGATTCGCCGTCAGGATAAATTCACCTCCACGTCACAGGTGACCGGTACTCTTCAGGCCAACGGCCAAACCGCACGTGCGCAGCTGGATCAACGATTAGTCAACGATAACGAACCCCCCAGCGTGAGTAATGTTTCACCTAAAGATAATGAAACTGTAGCGTCCTCGGCAAACTTCACAGTCAGTGGCAGTTTTGATGATGAGCGTGGCACGGGTGTAGACCCCAAATCGGTGAAGATTGTTTTTGATGGTAAAGATGTCACCGCTCAAAGTGCAATTACCGCGCAAAATTTTAGCTATCGGCCCACTAATATCGCGGTCGGAAATCATACAGTGGACGTTCGCGCTCGCGACCAAGCAGGGAACGCAAGCCGCACTAGTTGGAATTTCCGCACCGCCTCAGCTGAAGCAGCGCCAGCGGCCATATTCCCATTAGAGATCCTCTCGCCCCGCGATAACGCAGAAGTGGGACCCGGCCCGATCGAAGTCCGTGGACGCACCTTGCCCAATGCATCGGTCGATATTGATGTCACAGCAGGTCTTTTTGGACTGAGTCAGCGTATTTTTGAGAACACGCTAAAAGCAGATCCACAGGGCTATTTCAGCTTTTCTTTCCGCCCGCCCGTCAAGGTCCGTGGTGCACGCTACGATGTAAATGTGCGTGCAACGAAGGATAAGGAAACGCGGGAACATAGTATCAGCCTGACGCAGCAACGATAAAACGCTAACTCATCTCCGCTCTAGTGTCCGCTCTAGTGGGGTGAACTTAAATTTTTAAGACACAGCAGGTTTACTCGCTGTCGCTTTCAGATGCAGTTCATACGATAGCGTCAATCAACTCAGGCAAATAAATCACTACCCAGCCTCGCTAAACGGGCAGCCCCATAGGCTGCCTGAGTCTGGGTGGCTCGCAATACGGGCACGCCTAGCAGGCGTTGTCTTATCTGTGTCCAGATGTTGTTTTGGGCGCCTCCGCCCGCGCTTAGTACTTGCACCAAGCTTGTAGCCCCAAGCTCTGTTAGCAAGTTGTAAGCTTGGCTCTCGATACGCGCAAGACTTTCCAGTAATCCATGCAAAAACTCAGCATCGTCGGCAGGACGGGGTGTGAGGCATGGTGACAAATGGGGATCGTTGACTGGAAATCGCTCGCCTGTTCGCGGCAGAGGCAAGTAATGGAGTGGGCTTGGAATAGTCGGGTCGATTCTTAAACTTAGCGCGGCTAATTGGCGATCATCAAAAAACTGTCGCAACACGGCCCCCCCCACATTGGACGCACCGCCCGCCAGCCAGCGTGGCCCGAACCAGTGGCTATACACGCCATGCTCGACCGACTCGACACGAGTGTCGGACAGCAATTTCAAAACCAGCGTACTGCCAAGTGAGGTGACTGCCTGACCACTTTGAGTCGCGCTGGATGCGATAAAAGCGGCGATGGAATCGGTAGTGCCCGCACGCACGCTACACGCGGGGTTGATGCCTAGGTAGCGCGAGCGCGCATGCGAAATATGTGACAACACCGAGCCGGGCATAACGGGCACCGGTAGGTAATTCACATCAGCCAGGTGCTTTACCCATTCGGGCCAGGCCCGCGTGTTGAGATCCAGCCCCATTTTCAGCGCGTTGTGATAATCACTGAAACCCACCTGCTCGGTCAACAAGCCCGAGAGCCAGTCGGCCTGATTCAGATAGAGCCGGGCGCCGGTCAGGCCGAGCCGTTGTTTGAGCCAGAGCACTTTTGCCAGCCCTGAAGTCACCGCAGCGGCCGGGTGCCCGGGCGGCGCGATACGCTGAATCATGTGCGCTTCGGCTACGGTGCGGTCGTCGTTGTACAACAGCGGTGGATGACGCGGGGTCAGTTTAGCGTCACATGCCAGCACCGTACCCGAGGTGCCGTCGATGGCCAGCGCGGCGAACTGCGTACGGATCGCGGGTGGCAATGCGGAGATCAAATCCCATAGCGCGTCGCGCCAGATGTCTGCGGTTTCGTTTTCCGTCAGCGTGCCGAAATCGCGCTGCTCTTCGCAGACGACCTGGCCTTTGGCATCGATGACTTGGGCGCGGGCGCCCGATGTACC
>JAYWDZ010000022.1:0-2480 GCA_043779595.1 Nitrosomonadales bacterium | reverse complement strand
GCAGGATCAGGCACGCGCGCTTACGGGGGTGTCGGTAGAGACTCTGCGCCACTGGCGAAAAACCATACCGTACTTGTCATCAAAAGTAGGCAAAACCGCGAGATTTACCTTCGCTGATTTGTTAGGGCTTACAGTTACAAACGAACTGGTCAGCTCATTCGGCGTTCATATAGCTTCATTGAGTAAAAGCATCGACACACTCTTTCAATTGCTTTCCGCAAGTAACTCGGTAGCGCTAGACGATGCGATTATATTAATTACGTCAACTGATAGTGGTCTTTATAAAAGCAGCAATCAAATTATTGATCGCCTACCAGCAGAAGCTGCACTAATCATTCCTTTGGCTCCCTTGATTGACAAGATTCAAAGGCACATGCTGCCGGTTAAACCCGTCTCAAGTCAGGCAGTGTTACCTTTCCCGCCAGAAGCCATACGGAGTAGAGCGTGAGCACCTCAACGCTCCAACAAGTCTTGGCAGCTCCGGGCTATTTTCCAGACGGAAGCCCCGCAGCGGGCTTGCATCAGGGGCAGGATGCACTCAACTTACGACGTGGTCGTTATTTTTCCCCAGATGCACTTTGGCGTAGCCCATCGTCGCTCACTGTTTATTTCAAGTTTGCGCCGACTGTCCCAGCTAATGAACTTGTCAGTCAGTGGCGCCGCGAAATCTGGAACGAAGGTTTTGCACCTCTGCTATGGGTTATATCACCCGAACGCATTGATTTGTATAACGGCTTTGGCACACCAGTTAAAGAGGGAGACGCGCAGAAGCATCTGATTCGCTCTTTTCAGAATTTAGAAACCTCTCTTATTGAGCTGGATGCAATGGCGGGGCGTTTGTCGATCGAAACTGGACAATTTTGGGCGCACGCAACAGCGATTAATCGCAAAACCAGCGTTGACCAGAAATTATTGTCGGACTTGGCTTTCTTGGAAAGTGATCTCGTCAACGCCAACCTCGCTCGCAGCGCAGCACAGGCGCTGATAGGGCGAGTGATTTTTACCCAATACCTGATTGATCGAGAGATAGTTAGCGCCACACGCCTGAAAAAGCTTTGTGGCCATGCGGCTTTGCCACCGATCCTGCGTGATCGTATGGCGACTGGGCTGCTCTTTAATTGGTTAAGTGAAACCTTCAACGGCGATATGTTCCCACCGTCGTCAGTCAAAAGTACGCCAGCTGCTAGCCATCTCGAACGAGTTGCCGACTTCTTGGAAGCGGTAGATCCAGAGACCAAGCAGCTTAGTTTCTTTCCATATCAGTTTGACGTTATTCCGGTCGAGCTCATTAGTTCGATTTATGAGCAATTTGCTCATGCCGAACCGTCAGTTGATACGCAGCGTCCAACTGAAGCTGTCAGAAACGGCGTGCATTACACCCGCTTATCCGTTGTGTCGCTCGTACTTGATGAAGTGATGGATGGATTGACAGGCAAAGAATCAGTATTGGACTTGACGTGCGGTTCAGGTGTATTTTTGGTTGAAGCATTGCGGCGTCTAGTGCATTTGCGCACGCGCAGCCAACCGTTGACACGCGAGCTTATTCGCCAAACATTGTACGAGCAAGTCTATGGCGTAGATATCAGCGAGGCGGCTATTCGTGTGGCTGCATTCAGCCTTTACCTTGCCGCGCTTGAGCTTGACCCCGACCCGCAACCACCGCATTCATTGAAGTTTCGACCGCTAATAGGCAAGACCCTGTTGATCGGCGATGCTCATTCCATTGAGCAAAGCGGTGCTGGAAAAACGGTATTAACAACGCAAACGGGGTTGAAGCAATTCGATCTCATCATTGGTAATCCGCCATGGAGTTTCAAGGGGCAAGCTGGTACAGAGGCTCGCCGCATGACGCGCATCGCTGGGATTCCAGCGCAACCGCGTGGCGAAGGTCTCGACTTTGTGTTGCGTGCGGCTGAATTTTCGCACGACATGACTCGCTTTGGTGTGATTCTTAGCGCTATGCCGTTTTTTAGCCGCAGCGATACAGGAGTGGCGGCGGTACAGCACGTCATGCGGCTTCTTGCGCCGATAACGTTAGTCAATCTTTCGAATCTAAGCAGTTGGTTATTTGCAACGGCCACGATGCCAGCGGTCGTGCTGTTGGCACGGCATCGGCCGCAATCTTCAGACCAAGTGACAGTGGTTCAAATTCCGTGGACGGCTAATGGAACAAGAAGCCATTCGTTCGAAGTTTCTCCTAGCGATGTTATCAAGGTGGGAATGGGACAAATTGAAGCGCAGCCCCTAACGCTAAAGGTAGCAGCAGTAGGAAAGCGGCGCGATATTGTATTGCTGTCTGAGCTTCTTACAGCTCACGCCAATGTAGGTCATCAACTTGCCCAAACTTTTGGGACAAAATTTTCAGATGGTATGAAGTTTGGGCATTCGGAAAACCAGACAAAGAACTCGACTGATCTATGTGGCCTAGAAACCCTTTATGCAAAGGATATGCTGCTACCATTTTCGGTAAAGAGTCGTTT
>JAYWDZ010000021.1:0-43347 GCA_043779595.1 Nitrosomonadales bacterium | reverse complement strand
GTAATCGGGAACGGTCAAGGTGGTGTCATCGTCCACGCGCACGAAGCCAGGCTTGCCGCCGCGATGCGAAACATCCACGCCATGAGTAGAAGCTAGCGCAGCAGCATCGCGTTGGTCTGCAGGATAGGCAGTAGCGATAAAAAAAGTGTCGGCGCGCAGAATCAATCGCCGTATCGCCTCGTCGCCCAGCCCGGTGCGATAAATGGCTGTGGCGTCCGCGCCGCCGGGAACATACATCGCTTTGCGCGCGTTGATGTATTTGGGACAGTTACCAAAACTTTGACTCACCCGCACCCGAAACTCCTGCGCCGCAACGTGCGAAATGAGCCCGTTCATGCGGTTGCGCCGACGGGTATGCGGCTCGATGCCCAACAGGCCGATAGGCGCACCGGAAACCAGCGTCTCAGCCAGCGGATCGGCCGTGAGAGGTGGGGCGTGGATGCTCAGCTCTTGCGGCGTGGGGGACTGGATGAACCCCGGCGGATTGGCCAGCACCGAGGCCCAGGGCTGCCCTTCGCTATCCACTGTGCCCACAATCACGAAAGGCAGTTGGGCGAAAAATTCGCGATGCTGATCGGGCATGAAATCGCGAATCGCATGCGGACCCACCCGACTCATTTTTTCGCGGACGCCGATGCGTTCCTGTGCCGCACACTCGCCTTCGTGAAAGGCTGGGTGCGGGGACATTAGGCCGCCAGCCCAACAGCCGACCTGGTCATCGGCACAAAGCGCGGCAACGCTTCGATGCGCGCAAGCCAGCTCCGCAAATGCGGATACGGCGTGAGCGAGATATTGCCTTCGGGTGCCAGTGCGATGTAGGTGTAATTGGCGATGTCGGCAAGCGTGGGCGTCTCGCCAGTCAGGAACGTCGATTTTTGCAGCGCCTTTTCCATCACTGCAAACAGGCCGTTGGCGCGCGCAGTCACCTCCTCTGCATTAAACGGTGCCTTGAAAACCGTGACCAACCGCGCCGCCGCAGGCCCGAATGCCACCAGTCCTGCCGCAACAGACAGCCACCGTTGCACCCCGGCCGCGCCAAGGGGATCGCGCGGCAACCACTGATCTGCTGCGTATTGGTTTGCGAGATACACCAGAATCGCGTTCGAATCCGCGAGCGTGACTTCGCCGTCCTGAATGACCGGTACCTGACCAAACGGGTTCATTTCCAGAAACGCCGAGGTCTTTTGCGCGCCGGCTACCAAATCAACGTCAATCAGCTCGACTGGCAGGCCGAGAAGCGATAGAAACAGTTCGACGCGATGACTATGTCCGGAACGCGGGTAGCGATACAGTTTAATGGGCTGGGCGGGATGAAGATGCGTGGGGATTGTCATGGTGGGCTCCTAGAGGTTGGGGGACGACGAAACGCATTGTGTGGGGTTTATTTCGCTGAATAAATGGGCCGATCTACAATTAACTCATCCGATAAGTGGATTAATAGGGCCCATGGATAAACTGAAAGCCATGCAGATATTTCTGCGCATCGCGGACGAAGGCAGTCTCACCGCAGCCGCACGCGCGATGGAGGGTTCGCTCCCCGCCGTCGTACGGGCACTTGCCGCGCTCGAAGCCTATCTGGGCGTACGTCTGTTCAATCGCACCACGCGGCGCATCTCGCTGACCGAAGAAGGCAAACACTATCTGGAAAATTGCCGCCAGGTGCTCGCAGCCGTGGACGACGCCGAGACGGCCCTGATCGCGGGAGCGGCGGAACCCGCAGGCAATCTGGCGATTACGGCGCCGGTATTGTTTGGGCAGATGTACGTGACGCCGAGCGTGACACGCTTCGTCCAACGTTACGACAAGATGCGTTGCAACGTGATGCTGCTTGACCGTGTCGTCAATCTATTGGAAGAAGGCATGGACGTAGGGATTCGTATCGGCCCGCTTGAGGACTCATCATTGATTGCGCAACCGCTGGGCAGCATGCGACGCATGGTCGTCGCCAGTCCCGATTATTTGCGCCGTCATGGCCCGCCCAAGCACCCCAAGGAATTGCTGAAGGCCAATTGCATACGTTTTTCTGCATCGACCGGGCCGTGGTGGACGTTTTACGAAGGATCGAAACAATTCAACGTAGCGGTCACCGGCAACCTGGATTTCAATCAGGCCGCGCCTGCTCTTGACGCCTGTCTGGCAGGCCTGGGTTTCGGGATGTTTATTTCGTATCAGATCGCCCCTTATCTGAAACAAAAACGGCTGAAAATCGTGTTGGAGAAATTCGAGCCGCCGCTGCGACCGATCAATATTGTGTATCCTCACGCGCGCTTGTTGCCAACACGAACTCGCGTGTTTATCGAGTGGATAAAACTGGAACTACAGCACTTAAAGCCTTAGCACCGCTGCACTCAGGACAACTGTTTGTCCAACAGGGCTTTTAACTTTTCGAAATCAAGATCACCAATTTTTTGTTCCAACACGGTGCCATCCTTACCGACAATAAAACTGGTCGGCGTGAGTTGCACATTGCCAAACGCACGCGCGTGCGCGCCGTCGACGTCGAGCGCAACAGGGAAAGGCAGCTGCCGGGTCTGTGCAAAATTGAGGACGTAGTTGGGTGGGTCATAGCTCATCGCGACCGCGACAATTTCGAAGCCTTTATTTTTGTATTGCTGATAGGTTTGCATAAGGGCGGGCATTTCCTTGATGCAACCCGGACAACTGGTTGCCCAAAAATTCACCAGCACCACCTTCCCGCGCAAGCTTTCAAGCGCAATGCGTTTGCCTTCCAGCGTAGTAAAAGTAGCGGCAGGTGCCGCGGGCTTGGCGATAAAGGCATAGCCCAGCGCACCCGCTATCGCGAGCACGACGACAGTAATAAGCAAAGGTCTGGCGAGTTTCATAGACATTCCGGGTTCAATAGTTTTGATTTTGATAAGACTGCGCAAGCTGCACGTAGTGCCGTGCCGAATATTCAAAATAGGCAAGTTCTTGATCGGTCAACATGCGAATTTGTTTAGCGGGGCGACCAAGATAAAGGTAGCCCGATTCAAGCACTTTGCCTTCTGGCACTAACGAGCCTGCACCGAGGAGCACGCGGGATTTAATCACCGCCCGGTCGAGGATGATCGAGCCCATACCGATCAGGCATTCGTCCTCGATGGTGCAAGCGTGCAGGATGACGGTGTGGCCCACCGTTACGCGCGCGCCGATCATGAGCGGACCACCCAGCGGGTCCGCTTCGGTCTTGTGGGAAACATGCAGCACGGAGCCGTCCTGGATATTGGTCGCAGCTCCGATGTTGATGCGATTCACATCGCCGCGGATCACCGCGCCAGGCCATACCGAACTGTCGGCGCCCAGATGGACTTCACCGATTACGGTCGCATGGGGGTGCGCCCAGGCACCGGTCGCAAGTTGCGGCGTGCAGCCGTGATGGGGTGTGATCGCGGGGAGATAACTATTCATGCTCATGGGCTGGAAAACCGAGTGAGAAGGCAGAAAGTATAATCGGCCTATTCCTCCTTTAGCGACCCGCCATGAACCCTTTGCTCGATTTTTCCGGCCTGCCCCGTTTTTCCGAATTCAATCCCGATCAAGTGACCCCTGCTGTCGATCAATTGCTGGCAGACTGTCGTGCCACCGTCGCCCGCGTGTTAAGTGACAGCACCGACTCCGATTGGGACAGTTTTGTCACCCCGCTGGATGACGCAAACGAACGTTTAAGCCGCGCTTGGGGGCAGGTATCCCATCTACATTCAGTAATGGACTCGCCCGAATTGCGCGAGGCGTACAACGAAAATCTCCCCAAGATCACCGTCTACTTTGCCGAGCTAGGCCAGAACACGGCGCTATTTGCGAAGTTCAAGGCCTTGAAAGCGCGTCCCGATTACGAGGCGCTTTCAGCACCGCGCAAGAAAATTGTCGAGAACGAACTGCGCGACTTTCGGTTGGGCGGCGCCGAATTGCCGGACGACCAAAAAACCCGCTTTATGCAGCTTCAGGAAGAGCTGGCCCAGTGCGGGGCCAAGTTTGAAGAAAACCTGCTCGACGCGACCAATGCGTACTCACTGTTTATCGACGATATGAAAGCCCTGGCGGGCGTGCCCGACGATGCACTGGCGGCAATGCAAGCCGCCGCACAGGCGGACGACAAGCCCGGCTGGAAAATCACGCTGCAAATGCCGTCTTACCTGCCGGTGATGCAGTACGCCAGTAATCGCGAGTTACGCGAGCAGCTTTATCGTGCCTATGTCACGCGCGCGTCCGAATTTGGCCCACCCGAGCTGGACAACACCGCGCTGATTACCGACATCCTCAAACTCCGACGCGAAGCCGCGCAGATGTTGGGCTTTAACAGTTACGCCGAAGTTTCACT
Source organism: Nitrosomonadales bacterium (assembly GCA_043779595.1). Classification (GTDB taxonomy): domain Bacteria; phylum Pseudomonadota; class Gammaproteobacteria; order Burkholderiales; family Thiobacillaceae; genus Thiobacillus. The sequence goes on along the minus strand of JAYWDZ010000021.1, from coordinate 39,029 downwards.
CGCAGCCAAGATGGCAGATACGCCCTCCGAAGTACTGCATTTTCTGGACCAACTGGCAGCCCGCGCCAAACCCTACGCCGAGAAGGATATGGCCGAATTGCGCGCCTTTGCGCGAGAACTCGACATCGGCGATCTGCAATCCTGGGACCATGCCTACGTATCCGAAAAACTGCGCGTGGCGCGCTATAGTTTTTCGGATCAGGAGGTGAAACAGTATTTTCCCGAACCGCGCGTGCTGGCGGGTTTGTTCAAGCTGGTGGAAACCTTGTACGGCCTGCACATCACAGAGACCAGCGCGCCGGTATGGCATCCCGATGTGAAGTTTTACACGCTTAGCGATCACAGTGGCCAGCGCGTTGGTCAGTTTTATCTGGACCTATACGCGCGCGCCTCCAAACGTGGCGGGGCGTGGATGGACGATGTGATCACGCGGCGCAAAAAGCCCGATGGCATTCAGACGCCGGTTGCGTATCTGAATTGCAATTTCTCCGGCCCGGTGGGCGGGAAGCCCGCGTTGTTTACCCACGACGAAGTCAATACTTTGTTCCACGAAACCGGTCATGGCCTGCACCATTTGCTAACCAAAATTGAAGAGCTGGGCGTGTCGGGAATCAATGGCGTGGAATGGGATGCAGTAGAGTTGCCTTCGCAATTCATGGAGAATTTCTGCTGGGAATGGGACGTGTTGAAGCACATGACCGCGCACATCGACAGCGGCGACCCTCTTCCCAAGGCGCTGTTCGATAAAATGCTCGCAGCCAAAAACTTCCAGTCGGGTTTACAAACGCTGCGCCAGGTTGAGTTCGCCAGTTTCGACATGCACTTGCATGACGACTTCGACCCCAATGGCAGCGCCACGGCCTTGCAATTGCTGAACGACATTCGCGCTAAGGTCGCCGTCAGCCTCCCCCCCGATTACAACCGCTTCCCCAACAATTTCTCGCATATTTTCGCCGGCGGCTACGCGGCGGGCTACTACAGCTACAAATGGGCGGAAGTGTTGTCTGCCGATGCTTACGCGATGTTCGAGGCTGAGGTGGAAAATGACGGTAGCGTGCTGTCCAGTGAGGTGGGACAGCGTTTCTGGAACGAAATCCTGGCAATGGGCGGCGCGCGTCCAGCACTAGAGTCCTTCAGGGCTTTTCGCGGGCGCGAGCCAAACATAGACGCGCTGATGCGTCATAACGGCATGGCGTAGTGGCATCAGACTGACCTAAACTTGAGGGCGGACACTGCCGTTATTGTAGGGTGCCATGTTTGGAGACTCCAAATGAAACTGATCCAAGTACTGATTCCCGCGTTGTTAGCCACGCTGCCTGCTCACGCGGTGCAGCTTTATCAGTGGAAAGATGTGCAAGGTCATGTGTTTTACAGTGATCAACAACCTCCCCCGTCCGTCAAAAACGCCACGCAAAAAAACTTCAAAGGCAGCTTTATTGAAGGGGGCGAATCGTATGCACTGAAACGCGCGCGCGAAAAATCACCCGTTATCTTGTACACCAGTACCTGTGGGGCTCCGTGTGATATAGCTAAGCGGCATCTGGATCAACGCGGCATTCCTTACGCCAGCAAAAATCCTGAAGGGGGCGCGGACCGAGCCGCTCTGGAAAAGTTAACGGGCCGCACCAACGTGCCGGTGCTGCTAGTCGGCACCACCAAGATTGAAGGGTATGAGGTGGGACGGTGGGATGCCGCGCTGGATCAGGCCGGGTACCCCAAGGCGGGGGATTTGATCAAGAAACCGCCTGCTGCTAAAGATGCCGCCAATTCTAATAAAACACCTGCTGCTGAGGGCACGCCCCCCACACCGCCAGCTGTTACGACTCCACACTAGACCATTGTCATGACTGCGTACCCGGAGCAGCATCCGCAAGTTTTTGTGCGGATCGCCACTCCGCCACCGCAGCCACGCGTGCTCGATTAATCGCTTCTTTGATTCGCTCAGACTCAGCATTACGCGCCACTTCCCCGGCGTTGATTGTCTGGGCTGCCTGTAAAGCCTGTTTTAAATAATCTGACTGTGGATAGTGCTTAGTCTCCCAACCGGGGCGACCGTGAAAATCGCATTCGCAGGCCTGCAAGAATTCTTCAAAGCGCTCTGGGCGACGAAACGCATCGACGCGTTCCAGCAATTCAATCACAGTCGCCGAACGCAATTCCAAGGCACGATGCACGTTGCCGTGATCGCGCGCGGCGGCAATCGCTAGATCGCGGCATTCGGCCGGGACGCGAATGCGCGCGCTAAGCGTGCGGGCTAGATCAACACTTTTGCCTTCGTGACCGTGATGGCGGGGCCACAGTTCTGGTGGCGTCGCGCCTTTGCCCAGATCATGCATAAGGGCGGCGAAGCGCACTGGCAAGCCATACCGGCATTGCGCGGCCCAATCGACGGCCAGCATCACATGCACGCCCGTATCGATTTCGGGATGATGTTGCGGCGGTTGCGGCACGCCAAACAGACAGTCAAGTTCAGGGAACAGACGCGCCAACGCGCCGCATTCGCGCAATACCTGAAACATTCGCGAAGGCTGCGCTTCCATCAGGCCGCGCGACAGCTCTTGCCACACCCGCTCCGGCACTAGCGCATCGATCTCGCCCGCCGCAACCATCTGTCGCATTAATGCCAGCGTCTCCGGCGCAACGCTGAAGTCGCCAAACCGCGCCGCGAACCGGGCCACTCGCAGGATACGCACCGGGTCTTCAGAGAATGCGGCGCTGACATGCCGAAAAATTTTGGCTTGCAGATCGGCTTGCCCCCCAAAGGGATCGATGAGCTTGCCAGTCGCGTCTTGCGCAATCGCGTTGATAGTTAAATCCCGGCGATGCAGGTCTTGCTCCAGCGTGACCTCGGGCGCGGCATATACGGTAAACCCTTTGTAGCCTATGCCAGACTTGCGCTCGGTGCGCGCCAACGCATACTCCTCATGCGTTTGCGGATGCAGAAAAACCGGAAAATCCTGGCCGACCGGCTGATAGCCCAGGGCCGTCATTTGCGTCGGCGTTGCACCGACCACGACGTAATCGCGATCCACCACCGGCAAGCCGAGCAGCGCATCACGCACCGCACCGCCTACGGTGTAGATTTCCATGCGTCAAACCAACTAAGAGCGGCGAGCGTGCCCACGAAAACCATCGTAACGCCCGCGTGGAGAATCGTCGCGCAAATAGCCTGGCGCGACGGCCTCGAGTGCCGTGGGCTCAAAATCAAGGTTGCGGGGCCAGCCCGAGACACAAACGTTATCCACGCCCATCGCGTAATAATTGTCGCGCGTCATCAGCTTTTGGCCGGGTTTGAATTCCATTGCCCACGCTTGCAGATAAGACATGAATGCGCCCAGCGGCATAATCGTGCGCTTGTGCCCGATCACTTCGCCGACATAGCGCACCAGTTCCTGCAATGTGTAGATCTGGGGGCCGCATAAGTCGTAGGTTTGGCCGTAGCTCGCGAGATCGTCCAAGCTGTCGACAAAAGCACGCGCTACGTCGCCTACAAATACGGGTTGAAAACGCGCATCGGGGCTCGCAAGCGGTAATAGCGGAAATATTTTTTGCAATCGCGCAAACATGCTGAGGAAGGCATCGCCGCGCCCAAAAATCACCGAGGGGCGAAAAATCGTGACGTTCAACCCATAACCGTGAATAAATTTGGGGCCGTTTAAATACCAGTTTTCATGCTCGCTGTGCTGCATGCCCGCCTCGCACACCAGCGCCTCGCCGATTCCTTTAGAACGTTGATAACTTGAGCGTGCGGTCGGCTCCGCCCCCAACGCACTCATATGCAGCAAACGATGCGTGCCTGCCTGCGCGCACGCGTGCACGACTTTTCGCGGCAATTCGATATGCATGCGCTGAAAATCGCCGCGCCGTGCACTGGGCAAATCCGAGCGACCGATAGTGGATTCGTGCAGGATGCCGACCAGATTGATCACCGCATCCATGCCCCTGAATTCGCGCGCCAATACATGCTCATCGTTAATATCGGCTTCGACCACTTGCACGGTCGGCAACAGAATTAATTCCTTGGATTGCTCACGACGCCGCGTTAGCACTTTGACATTTTTGCCTGCCGCGGCCAGTTGGCTGACGAGTTGCGTGCCGACAAAACCGGCTCCGCCCAGCACACAGATAGTTTGATTTTTCATAGGGCGACTGAGATGGAAAGAACGTGATTTTAACCGTCTGGCGTCTCACTGGGGGACAACGCAGGGTCAGGCGTGGGCAATACGGCACCGTTGCGGGCCGGAATCACCCCCAGGCGATCCTTTAGCAAGGTCGAGGGCTGACCAAAACGCGCTGCGTAATACATCGCATTACTCATCACCTTGCGCACGTAATCGCGCGTTTCAGTAAAAGGAATGGTTTCGATATAAATCGCAGCTTCCATCGGGGCTGCGGTGCGCCAGCGTTGCGCGCGACCGGGGCCAGCATTGTAAGCAGCGGTAGCTAACACCGGCGAACCGTCCAGCTGGTTCTGCACATGCTTCAGGTAATACGTACCGAATTTAATATTGGTGTCAGGCGAATGCATGTCGCGTGGCTCAAATCTTTTAATCCCCAGTTTTCGGGCAATCCAGCGCGCAGTTTCAGGCATGATTTGCATCAATCCCGAGGCACCCACGCCGGAACGTGCGACGTTAATAAAGCGGCTTTCCTGACGAATCAAGCCGTAGATCCAGGCTTCATCCAGTTTATTTTCAGCGGCAGCGGCCGAGGCAATTTCGCGATAGGGCGCAATAAAACGCAGCTCAAAATCGTGCGTCTCGCGGGTTTTTTCTGCGGTATTAATGGCGACGTCATACCACTCTGCACGACGCGCCAACTCGGCTGCCGCGAGCAATTGGCGGTCGTTAAAAGGTCGGGTAGCCCAGTTCCATTCATTCACTGCCTCGGTGCGCAAGCCCAAGTGAAATAGTGCCATGCCGCGTTGAATGGCCGGATTGCGCGCGACCGCATCGAGTTCATCGCCCCCCGTTTTGACATTAATTGCGGTGTTGCTCGCGACTGTGCCCAATTCTTCCAGCGCCAGTTGCCCGTAATAATTCGGCTCACGCGAAAGCGGCGTGAACCACTGCGTCGCCAGTGCAGTTTTACCCTGGGCTTTATAGGCGCGTGCGCGCCAGTAGCGCCATACCGACAGGTCGCGGTTAGCGTCAGTCATGCTGTCGATGACGGTGGCTACCCTTGCCCATTGACCTGCCCGCAACACGGCACGCACCCACCACTCGCGCGAGGCATCTGACAACATTACGGTGCCAGCCTGTTCAAACCACGCCAGCGCATTGCCCTCATGGCGGCGCGCCGCGTAACCCGCCAACTGCCCCCATGCATAACGCTGATCGGTCTCAGGTAGCTGTGGCAAACGCTTCTGCAGCGCGGCTTCGGCTTGTAGCGAATTTATTTTGGCGAGTTGCGCCAAGGCATAAAGCGCAACTTCCCGGTCTTGACGTCGGGTCAGTTGCAATTCGCTCGATTGCAGCAATGAGGCGGGCGCGCGCGTCGCTTGTTCCAGCATTAAAGGAGAGGGCCGGTCTTCGGGCGGCAGCGAAAGCGCCGCCGTCAACGCTACGCTTACGTTGCCCGCTTCCAACGCCAGACGTAAACGTCGCCATACGTCTTCGCGATTGATCAAGCCTTCGTTCATCAGTTGTGCAAAGAGGGGATTACACGCGTTAGGCAATTCGTGGCTACTAAACCACAACGCAATCGCGTCCTTCAGATGGCTGCGATCATTGGCCGCCAACTCTGCGCGACGGGCATAGCATAGGTGGGTGCTATCGGGTCGCACCAACCTTGGAAATTCGGCCAGATAAGCTGGCCAGATTTCGCGCCGACCCAATTGTTTTAACCACTCGCCTCGCACACGTTCGGCCAGCCAGCTGTCTGGGTAAGTGGACAGAAAATCGGTCACCCGATCATCGTTGGCAATATTGCCACCGTTAAATAAACGCCAGTAAGCAATATATGGAAAGAGCGGGTAGGTAGGCGAAATGCGGGCTGCACTTTTCTCGAACAATGCGATATTGCCCGTAGTCTGGGCCTGACGGGCACGCAGAAAATAATCGTCTCCTTCCGCCGCATAAGTAGCGCTACAATAAATCAACGCTAAGCAGGCAAACCAGCAATAACGGCGTGCGCCGGACCAAAAAATGAGCATCATTTCGCGAGTGAGATTACGCCAGGAACAATTGATAGGCAGGATTTTGCGACTCATCCCAATACCGATATCCCAATCCATCCAAAAATTTTTGGAATTCCGGCTTTTCCGCGGGTGGAACCTGAATCCCCACCAGAATACGGCCATAGTCTGTGCCGTGATTACGATAGTGGAACAGGCTGATATTCCAGCCTTGGCTCATGCTATCGAGGAAACGCATCAACGCGCCGGGACGCTCGGGAAATTCAAAACGGTAAAGCAATTCGTTTTTTGCGGCGGGTGCATGGCCGCCCACCAAATGCCGGATGTGCAACTTGGCCATTTCGTTATCGGTTAAATCGATCGCTGCCAACCCTTGGGTTTGCAGCAGCTGGACCATTTCTATGCCCTCCGCTTTGCCGTGCACCGACAAGCCGACGAACACGTGAGCCGCACGAGCATCCGCAAAACGATAATTGAATTCGGTGATATTGCGCGAGCCCAGCAGGCTGCAAAAAGCTTTGAAACTGCCGGGTTTTTCAGGAATAGTCACGGCTAACACCGCTTCTCGCTTTTCGCCCAGTTCGGCGCGTTCGGCAATATGGCGCAAGCGGTCAAAGTTCATGTTCGCACCGCTCGCGATGGCGACCAATGTTTTACCTTGCAGGCCATCACGCGCTACCACTGCCTTCAATCCGGCAATCGCCAAGGCACCGGCGGGCTCCAGTATCGAGCGCGTATCTTCGAAAACATCTTTGATCGCGGCGCAAATCGCGTCGTTGTCCACGCGTATGATTTCATCGACGTAAAGTTGCACCAAACGAAAAGTTTCTTTGCCCACGTTCTTGACCGCCACGCCGTCTGCAAAAATACCCACATGTGCGAGTTTGACGCGTTCGCCTTTATCGAGCGATTGGGCCATCGCGTCGGCGTCTTCAGGTTCCACGCCTATCACTTTAATTTCGGGGCGTAGCCGCTTGATATACGCTGCCATCCCGGCGATTAAACCGCCACCGCCGACCGGCACAAACACCGCGTGGATCGGCCCGGGATGCTGACGTAATATTTCCATCGCCACCGTGCCTTGCCCTGCAATAACATCTGGGTCGTCGTAGGGATGCACAAAAGTGGCGCCTTGGGCAGTCAAAGTCAACGCATGCTCGTAAGCTTCATCATACGTATCACCGAACAGCACCACTTGTGCGCCACGTGACAGCACCGCGTCTATTTTGATAAGAGGCGTAGTAGCGGGCATCACGATGGTCGCCTGCGCACCGAGTTTTTGTGCGGCGAGCGCAACACCTTGTGCGTGATTGCCCGCCGAGGCTGCCACCACGCCCCGTTGCAGTTGCGCGTGCGTCAGTTTGGCCATCTTGTTATAAGCGCCGCGACATTTGAACGAAAACACGGGTTGCAAATCTTCGCGTTTCAATAAAATTTGATTATCCAGACGCTGCGAGAGGTTGCCCGCACTCTCCAACGGAGATTCGATGGCGACGTCATACACACATGAGGTCAGGATACGTTCAAGATAATCGTCAGGCGGGGAAGTCATAAAACAAATACGGAGTTTGTGAAAAGGGGGCTTTGCCGCTATCTTACGGCCCTAATTCTAATATGGTGTAACTAATCATGACTCAGGACGAAATGAAACAGGCGGTAGCGCGGGCTGCCGTGGACTATGTGCGGAGTGGCATTATCGGCGTGGGCACCGGTTCCACTGCCAACTACTTTATCGACGCGCTGGCCGAGGTGAAAGGCCGATTCGACGGCGCAGTGGCGAGTTCAGAAGCCACCGCAAACCGGCTTAAAAGCCATGGTATCTCGGTGCTGGATCTGAATAGCGTGGGGGAACTGGAAGTGTATGTGGATGGCGCAGACGAAATCACCGAACACTTTGCGATGATCAAGGGCGGCGGCGGCGCACTGACGCGAGAAAAAATTGTCGCGGCGTGCAGCAAAAAATTTATCTGCATTGCCGACGAGAGCAAGCGTGTAGGCGTCTTGGGACAATTCCCGTTGCCGGTGGAAGTCATCCCGATGGCGCGTTCTTATGTCGCACGCGAGCTGGTTAAACTCGGCGGTCAACCGCGTCTGCGCGAAGGCTACACGACCGATAATGGCAATGTGATTCTTGATGTGTATGGATTATCGATTGTCGATCCGGTGTCGCTGGAAACGACTCTCAACCAGTTGGTGGGCGTAGTGACGAATGGTCTTTTTGCCTGCAGGGGGGCAGATGTGTTGCTATTGGGAACCCGAAGTGGTGTCCAAACTTTTAGCAAATAATTGAAGCGCTGAGCGGAAACAGATCAGGATGATCAGTCGGCGAGTGTCTCGTCATCCGGGTCTGCTTTAACAACCGGCACACGGTATTTTTCAGTGGCCCATTGGCCCAAATCAATCAACTTGCAGCGCTCACTGCAAAAAGGCCGCCAGCGATTGTCAGCCGCCCATACGACCGCTTTATTGCAGGTGGGACAAACGACTTTTCGCGTCGTCTCGACGGGTTTGCTCACAGTGTGAAAAAGCTGAGTTCAAAGTTGATGGTCTGATCAGTACAAGCGCGCACTTGTCCGGGACCGCCATAAACAAAACGCACATTCAATGCATATTTATTAGCCGATATCTCTGGCACACACGGCAAATGGTCGGCCAACGAAACCCGAATTAATTGGGGATTGCGCCCCTCCTGCATTTTTTGAAACAAGCCCTCGGGCGCACTATGTTGCTCTGCCTGACCGCTGCCGCGTAACAGTTTGAGAATGATATTGACTGCTTTGCGGATAAGCGCGAATGGCGCAAGCCACTGCTGCAAATGAATCATGCGGTCGAAAGGGGCGGTATGGAGCCAACGGTGATAGCTGGGTAAATCAAACTCACACAAGCCGCCGGGAATACTCGATCGCTGCTTAATGGACATCAACCATTCATCTTCACGCACATGCTGGCCTACTTTTCCAGGCATGCTGCAAATGCCCCGATGGACATTTTCAATCGCTTGGACTACCTCTTCCAGCGTGCTGTCCTCCACTAGAGGATTGCCACGCAGGGCCGTTAACACGGCTTTTTGACGATCCATTTCCAGTAGTAAATCAGACTTTAAATCCGAGCGCGCGGTGACTTCCGCAATTTCAAACAAGCTCAACAAAGCGGCCTGATGCGAATGAGGCGTCTGGGTATTGGCGTACACATCAAATCGTTCGAACAAATCTTCTAAACGAAGAAGTGTGCGGATGCGCTCGCTTAAAGGATATTCGTAATGAATCACGCGAATGTTTGCTGGCTGGAATCAGTTTATTTTCGTCAAATATGCACGAAACTCAAAGCTGTTTGCACGAGAGTTCCAGGTATTTGCGATGCAGCGGCGGGATTTGCTCATATAAGGTCGTCAAATCCCCGGTGTTCGTCAACACATCATCCGCTGCCGCAAGTCTTGTAGTACGGTCAACTTGCGTATTCATCACAGCTTCTACTTCGTCCAATTGCAACCCGTTACGCGCCATTACGCGATGGATTTGCTGGCTTTCCAGGCAATCTACTACCAGCACCCGATCTATCATAGGCCGATAGCTCCCCGTTTCCAGTAGCAAGGGCACCACAATCAGCACATAGGGCACTTCAGCCAAACCCTGTAATTGTTGATGCACCGATTGCAGAATTAAGGGATGCAGAATCGTTTGCAGTTTTTGACGCTCGGTCGCATCGCTAAAAATACGGTGACGCATGGCAACTCGATTCAAAGCTCCATCAGCTTGGACCGCTTCCTTGCCAAAAACAGCCTGAATAGCGGACATCGCCACGCCATCGATAGCAGTGAGTTGGTGGGCAATCAAGTCGGTATCAATGACAGGCACATCGAGGTCGGCAAAACCAGTGGCCACGATGGATTTGCCACAACCAATCCCCCCGGTAAGTCCTACCCGAAGCATTAATACAATGCTAGATAGGCGTGGGTCAGCGCGTTGCCAAAAAATAGCGCGACCAGACCTCCGCCCGCAAGATAAGGCCCAAACGGAATCGGGACGCGACGATCATGCTTGACCCCTATCACCATTGCGATGCCCACCATCGCACCGACCACGGATGAAAGCAAAATGGTGACCGGTAGCAACGCCCAGCCCAGCCACGCACCGATAGCTGCAAGCAGTTTAAAGTCACCAAAACCCATCCCTTCTTTACCCGTCACGAGTTTGAAGAGCCAGTAAATGGACCACAAAATCAGGTAGCCCAGCATGGCCCCAATGACCGCATCCGATAAGCTTGCAAATTGACCTTGCAGATTGAATAGCAATCCTAGCCAGACCAAGGGCAGCGTAATGCTGTCAGGCAGTAAAGTCGTATCAAAATCGATAAACGCAAGCGCAATTAAGGCCCAGACAAAAATAAGCCCGCCTAGGGTTTGCCACGACACACCGAATTTCCAGGCTATAGCGGCCGACAAGGTAGCCGTAAGGATTTCCACCAGCGGGTAACGGACGCTAATCGGCGTTTTACACGCAGAGCATTTGCCACCCAGCATCAGCCAGGACAGGACAGGGATATTCTCTCTCGCGGAGATCTGATGTTGGCAATTCGGACAGGCGGAACGTGGCATCCACAAGTTATATCTTGGCTTAATGGAGGGTGTGTTATCTGTGTCGGGGAATGCCGAATTACGCAACTCGGCGCACTGAGCCTCCCATTCCGCCTGCATCATTTTAGGCAGGCGGTGAATCAGCACATTCAAAAAACTACCAATCATCAACCCCAGCAGCGCCACGATGCCCACCCAGGCCTGCGGCTGGTCCTGCAGTAATGCGATCATTACACCACGCTGCCCATTTTGAAAATGGGCAAGTACATCGCGATAACCATGCCCCCAATTAATACCCCCAGCACCACCATAATAATGGGTTCCATCAGGCTGGATAAAGCGGCCACCGCATCATCGACTTCCGCTTCGTAAAAATCCGCCACTTTCCCTAGCATCGAATCGAGTGCGCCTGATTCTTCACCAATCGCCGCCATTTGCAACACCATATTGGGAAAGCGCTCGGAATTTTGCATCGCCACGGTAAGCGATGTTCCGGTGCTTACCTCGCCTTTTATCTTACTGGTAGCCTCGACAAAGACCTGATTGCCGGAAGCACCGCCGACCGAATCCAGCGCTTCTACCAGCGGCACACCGGCAGCAAACATCGTCGACAAGGTGCGGGTCCAACGAGCGATGGTGGCTTTCTCGATCACGGCGCCAAAAATCGGGAGTTTGAGCATCACCCGATCCATAAACATTTGGACCTTGCGCGAGCGTTTCCACGCTTGAAGCAGTGCATAAATTCCGCCCCCTACCACGCCAAATATAGCCCACCAATAGGCGACGAAAAAGTCGGACATTTTCATCACAATGAGCGTAGGTGCCGGTAAGTCTGCACCGAAACTGCTGAACAACTCCTTAAATGCTGGAATCACAAAAATCATGATCACGGCAGTAATGATGAACGCTACGACAATGATCGAAACCGGGTAGAACAGCGCCGACTTGATCTTGCCCTTGATCGCCATGATTTTTTCTTTATATATGGCCAGTCGATCGAGTACGTTCTCTAAAATACCCGCCGCTTCCCCCGCCCCCACCAAATTGCAGAATAAGGCATCGAAATAGAGGGGATGACGTGAGAATGCTTGCGTCAAACTGGACCCCTTCTCGACGTCGGCCTTAATTTCCATCAGCAGGCGCTGCATCGAGGGGTTGGAGTGCCCACGCGCGACAATCTCGAATGATTGTAAGAGCGGCACGCCCGCTTTCATCATGGTCGCCAATTGGCGGGTAAACAAGGTGACGTCTTTGGCACTTATTTTTTTTCCTTTTTTAAACATCGAGCTCTGTTTTTTGACTTTGGTGACGCTAATCCCCTGACGCCGCAATTGCGAATTCACCACAGCCTCACCGCCGGCCATCATTTGGCCTTTGACTTTTTTGCCCTGTTTATTCATGCCTTCCCATTCGAAGGCCATTTCCTTGATCGATTTTGCCGCAGTAGCCATGCTCTTATTCCTTCATCAAATATTCGTGACGGCCTCAACCTCTTCCAGCGAGGTCTGACCCGACTTGACTTTCAATAACCCTGCCTGACGTAAATCCAATACGCCTTCGCGACGCGCCTGATCGGCGATATCGGTTGCGGTGCCGTTTTTTAAAATGATCCGGGTCATTTCATCGGTTATTGGCATGACTTGGTAGATACCGACCCGGCCTTTATAGCCGCTGCCCTGGCATATATCGCAGCCGACTGCGTGATAAGGTTTCCAGCCGTCCAGCTGGTCTTCAGTGAAGCCCGCTTGCAGCAAAGTCTCCTGCGGGATCTCGACGGTTTTTTTGCAGGAACACAAACGGCGCGCGAGCCGCTGTGCAGTAATCAATATTACCGATGAGGCCACGTTAAACGGGGCAACGCCCATATTCAACAAGCGCGTGAGCGTGCCAGGTGCGTCATTGGTATGTAAGGTGGACAGCACCATATGGCCGGTTTGTGCCGCCTTGATGGCGATATCGGCGGTTTCCAAATCGCGAATTTCGCCCACCATAATCACGTCCGGGTCCTGCCGCAAAAAAGACTTCAACGCGACCGAAAACGTAAGACCTGCCCTATCGTTCACGTTTACCTGATTAACGCCCGGGAGTTGAATTTCGGCCGGATCTTCTGCGGTAGAAATATTCACGCCAGGTTCATTCAGAATATTTAAACAGGTATACAGCGAAACGGTTTTGCCAGACCCGGTGGGCCCTGTCACCAATACCATGCCGTAGGGACGCTGGACCGCGGCCAGCAATAGCTCTTTTTGCCAAGGCTCATAGCCCAAAGCATCCACGCCCAGTTGCGCACTGGTGGGATCGAGAATCCGCATTACGATTTTTTCGCCATACAGCGTCGGCAAGGTGCTTACCCGAAAATCGATCGCGCGGTTTTTGGACAACGCCATTTTCATCCGTCCATCCTGGGGCACACGCTTTTCCGAAATATCCAGCCTGGACAGCACCTTGATGCGTGAGGAGACCTTATCCTTGATGGCCATAGGTGGCCGTCCTACTTCGTATAGCACGCCATCGCGGCGGTAGCGGATACGGTAGTACTTTTCATAGGGTTCAAAGTGGATATCCGAAGCCCCGACATTAATGGCATCCAGCATGATTTTTTGCAGGTAACGTACGACAGGCGCATCGTCGATATCGATTCCGCCGTTATCCTGCTGACTGGGGCTCGCTTCTTCGTCGATGAAATCAAGATTCAGGTCTTCGGCATTCAACACCGCCATCGTGTCATCGGTCGCCTCACCCAGCTGCTCAATCAGTTTGCCAAGCTTGTCGTCTTCAACGACGACGGGTTCGACTGTTTGCCCGGTCTGAAATTTGACCTCGTCTAAAGCTTGCAGATTGGTGGGGTCAGAGGTGGCGACAAAGAGCTTGTTGCCACGCTGAAATAACGCCACTACCCGACGTTTTTGTACCAGCTTGGGGTCCAGTAGACGAGGCAAATTAACGACATCCATCGCGTTTAGATCAAGATAGGGGAAGCCAAACGACACACTGGCGAACTCTGCTATTTGATCGGCTTTGAAACGCTTGTTTTTAATCAGCTCGGATACGAATGACTCGCCCGCCTCCGCGGCCTGTTTCCACACAGCCTCCGCTTCGCTCTCTTTCAACCAGTCGTGGTTGACCATGGTGCGCGCGAGGCCCGTAAGGTGAGGAGAATTGGAGACAGCCGCCATAGTTGTTAAAGCTAATCGCTATAAAAGAGAAAACAAACTATTGGCTATTACGGTGATTTATGCCCGAAGTTGAGGTTTCATCAGTGTTGGCATTCTGGATCGGCTGAAGGGTAGGCGTGGACACCTGAATACGCGCAATTTTTACTGCACGCCCTTGAGTTTGCATGATTTCGATCGGGATATTCTCAATCTTCAGACTCACCCCCGCTTCGGGAATGTCTTCCAGATAGTCGAGCAGCAAGCCGTTCAGGGTTTTAGGGCCATCCAACGGCAGATTCAAGCCCAATTTGCGGTTCAGATGGCGGACGAGCGTTGCGCCTTCGACCAGCCAACTTCCATCTGCCTCCTGTCGCATATAGCCCATATTCGTAGGGGCCTGGGTGGTGAACTCCCCTACCATTTCCTCCAGCAGGTCTTCGAGTGTCACCAGCCCTTGAATTTCCCCGTATTCATCCACCACCAGCGCCAATCGTTGCTGATTGCTTTGGAAGTTTCGCAGTTGGGTGAAAAGAGGCGTGCCTACGGGCACAAAATAAGGGTCTTCAAGGCTTTCGCGCAAGGCTGGAAAATCGATCTCATCCTTGGTGATCGCGTGTAACACGCGTCGCACGTGCAAAATACCGATCAGCTGGTCTTCCGAGCCCTCATACACCAGCAGACGCGTGTGATGACTGGTCGATATCTGCTGCAGCAACCGTGCAGGTGCATCGGCCAAATCCACTGCCTCAATCTGGTTGCGCGGGATCATCACGTCGTTCACGGTGATGTCCTCCAATTCCAGCAAATTGAGCAAAATCCGACGATGCTCACGCGGCAAAATCTTGGCTGATTCGAGCACGACAGTACGCAATTCCTGTAGCCCCAGCATGTTGCTGTCATCCGGATCGGGCTGCTTGATGCGCAACAGACGCAAGATGCCCTGCACAAACAGATTCACGAACCACACCACCGGGGAGGCCAGTTTTAACATCGGCCCCAGCAAAAAACTGGCAGGATAAGCAATCTGCTCAGGATAAGCCGCGCCGACCACCTTGGGCGTGACTTCACTGAACACCAGAATCAAAAAGGTGAGCAGCAAGGTCACAACAAATAGCACCACCTCTCCGTTACCAAACAATCGTATCGCAATCACGGTGGAGAGCGTCGCCGAGGCGGCGTTTATCAGGTTATTGCCTAATAGCAGCACGCCCAGGAGTTTGTCCGTGCGCTCAAGCAATACCAAAGTACGTTGAGCGCCGCGATCACCTTCTCCTGCTGCGTGACGCAAACGATAGCGATTGATGGCCATCATCGCGGTTTCGGAGGCGGAAAAAAATCCGGAGGCGAGTAACAAAATACCCAGCACGCCAAGCAGCGTGCTGGTGGTCACATTATCCAAAAGACGCGGGCCTCATCGCCGTAACAACACTTCGAGCACAAATTGCGTGCCCACATAGGCGAGCAATAGCAATACAAAGCCCGTCAAGGTCCAATACAAGGCCATGCGGCCACGCCAGCCGCGAAAGTGACGGCCGAGCAGTAACACGCCAAAAACGCCCCACGACAACATCGCGAATACGATTTTGTGGGTGAATTGCAGCGGCTTGCCAAACAGTTCCTCTGAAAATATCGCGCCACTGAACACGGTCAAAGTCAGCAATACAAAGCCCGCCGTTATCGTTTTAAACAACACCGCTTCCAATGTGAGCAGGGGGGGTGCGCCTGTACTCGGGGCAGCGCCGCGATGCAGCTTTTTTTCCAGCGTGGTCATCAATATGGCGTGTAGGGCGGCAATGGCCAGCAGGCTATAAGCCAACAAAGACACTGCCAAATGCGCACGCAGCGCCAACGCTTGGGAATTGGGAATGGCGTGGGCATTGGTAAATATCAACGGCAGCACGACAGCAATGGCCGCAAAAACAGTGACCCAGGATTGAATGCGTACCAGCGGTGTACGTCGGCTGGTGGTGCGGTAAATAATCGCGGTTAGCCAGGCAATTGCCGAAAGTGAGTTGCCGAATCCCAGCGTAATGACACCGCCACCCAGCACCGACTCGTAAACCAGCCCGCCGTGGAGCAACAAAGTGAATAACAGCAAAAGCTGCAACCACACCGGCTGAGGCTGTCCAACCCGAAACATGCGCCAGGCTATAAATCCGTATAAGGCACTCGTGCACAAGGAAAGCAGCAGATAAGGTGACATTCGTTAAAATAGCGCTGGGTGTAATTACCTGCATTCATTATCCACGCGGCTATCGGCTGCAACAAGGACACTATGTTAGATAACCTCAGCAGCCGCTTGGCCGGCGTCGTCAAAACCCTGCGTGGGCAGGCCCGCATAACCGAAGACAATGTGCAGGACACCTTGCGCCAAGTCCGCTTGGCGCTCCTGGAAGCCGACGTGGCATTGCCGGTGGTGAAAGATTTTATCGAATCGGTCAAAGCCAAAGCTTTGGGCCAGGAAGTCCTCACCAGCCTGTCGCCCGGTCAAGCGCTCATTGGGATAGTGCACGACGAACTCACCCGGCTGATGGGCGGGGCGAATGCCGACCTGGATCTTGCCGCCACTCCGCCTGCGGTAATTCTGATGGCGGGTCTGCAAGGCTCGGGTAAAACTACTACCAGCGGCAAACTTGGCTTGTTGTTGAAAGGCCGCAAGAAAAAAACCCTGTTGGCTTCTTGCGACGTCTACCGTCCGGCCGCCATCGAGCAGTTGCGCCAACTGGGCCAACAGCTCGATATCAGTTTTTTTGACGCGGGCAACGAACGTGATCCGGTGGCGATTGCTCAAGCGGCGCTGGATTACGCGCGTAAGCAGTTCTTTGACGTACTCATCGTCGATACCGCTGGGCGCTTGGCGATTGATGAAGTGATGATGGCCGAAATCCGTGCGCTGCATGCAGCGCTGAAACCGATTGAGACGCTGTTCGTAGTTGACGCAATGCAAGGCCAGGACGCTATAAATGTCGCCCGCGCGTTTAACGAAGCGCTGCCGCTGACGGGCGTGGTGCTGACCAAACTGGACGGCGACTCGCGCGGGGGGGCGGCGCTTTCGGTGCGGCAAGTGACCGGCAAACCGCTCAAGTTCATCGGCGTGGGTGAAAAACCCACTGGTCTTGAAGCCTTCCACCCGGAGCGCATGGCCTCGCGTATTCTCGGCATGGGCGACGTGTTGTCGTTGATTGAGCAGGCGCACGCCTCGGTTGATCATAAAGAGGCGTTAAAACTCGCCGACAAAGTCAAAAAAGGCAAAGACTTCGACCTTGAAGACTTTAAATCCCAAATCCAGCAAATGCGCAAAATGGGCGGGCTGTCGGCATTAATGGATAAATTGCCGGGCGCGGCGCAAATGGCCATGCCTGCTGGCGCCGATGAAAAATCCATCAACCGCATCGAAGGCATTATCAATAGCATGACCCCTTTGGAGCGCCGCAAACCCGAACTGCTTAAAGCTTCGCGCAAACGCCGTATCGCTGCCGGAGCGGGCGTACAGGTGCAGGAAATCAACAAGTTATTGGCTCAGTTTGAGCAAGCGCAAAAGATGATGAAATTGATGTCCAAAGGCGGCGTCGGCAAAATGATGCGTGGGATGAAAGGCCTGCTACCCGGGGGACGTTAGTGTGAAAGCAGCTTGCGTGTAGCGCAATCAGACTATGTGCGCTAACGCACGGACCGAAAATAGGCCGGGGTTTACCATGGAACCTCACCATAATTTTGGAGGCACTTATGAATAGCTATAAAACAATCCTCGCTTTGGGTCTGGCCGCGTCCACGCTGGTTACGGGTTGCGCCAATTATGATTCACGTCCTTCAACCACATCCTCCACTCCTTCCTCGTCGTCCTCAAGTTATGCGAGTTACGGCGTGATTGAGGAGATCGACACCATTCACGAAAACACTGGCATTGCCGGTAGCGGCATAGGCGTAGGCGCCGTAATCGGCGGCGTGGTGGGCGGCGTGCTCGGTAATCAAGTAGGTAGCGGAAAAGGCAAGACGGCAGCCACCGTCGTTGGAGCAGCGGGCGGTGCGATAGTGGGTAATGAAATCCAAAAACGCAATAGCCAAAACCAGGGCGGTGACGCCTATCGCCTTCGCGTTCGTCTCGATCGCGGCGGCTATGTGACCGTGACACAGCGTGATATTGCAGATTTGCGTGTGGGCGATCAGGTACGCGTCGAAAACGATACCGCTTATCGGTATTAGTCCTAGTCGCAAAACAAAACTACGATGGCATTGGCTATCGTAGTTTTATTTGCGCGTCGAATGCACCCAGCCGCTAACCACAATGCGTCTTCGGTTTTGCCATTCTTCCTTTACCCTGCTTAGAGTTACTGTATGGATCGCCTGTTAGTAACCATAGAAGGCACACTAAGTTGCATCCGCAACGACTGGGTATAAGTGAATGAACACTCGATTCTCTGATGTAAGAATCCACACCCCTCAATACCTGCAACGGTTTAATGTTTTTATTAGATTAATTGCAGTATGCAGTTTGTTGCCCTTCGCAGCCTGTGCCACCTTACCTGACCTGAATCAAATCACTCCCCGCTCACGCGCCGAGCCGGTGGAGTTTGATACCGCTCGTGGCCCCGTTTCCGGTAAAAAAAGCACCGCCATCCTTCAGGATCTGAAAAACGAATCCGGCAATATTGATATATTGCAAAAACACTTGGCGCTTGAGCAGGCCATCAACCCGGACAATCCCCTCGTGCTGGGTAACAAGCTGATGCTGTTACAAGATGGCCCTGCCACCTATAAAGCCATGTTCGCGGCCATCCGCGCCGCCCAAAACAATATCAATCTCGAAACCTATATTTTTGAAGACGGTGAGATCGGCGGACAATTTGCGGATTTATTACTGGAAAAACAGGCGGCAGGGGTTCAGGTCAATCTAATCTACGACGGTGTGGGCTCCCTAAGCACTCCTAGCGAATTTTTCAAACGCTTGAGTGACGGGGGAGTTCATGTGCTGGAATTCAACCCGGTCAATCCGTTAAAGGGTAATAAAAAAGAATGGTCATTAAATAACCGTGACCATCGAAAACTGCTGATAGTCGATGGTCGCATTGCATTTTTGGGCGGCATTAATATAAGCGAGTCCTATTCCACCGGCTCCTCCATAGGTCGTTCCTCTGGTCATAAAGGCCTAAAACCCGGAGTTGGTTGGCGCGATACCCATTTGCAAATCGAAGGCCCGGTAGTCGCTAATTTTCAACAGCTTTTTATCGACACCTGGACGAAACAAAAAGGCCCCCCGATCACCGATAAACAATATTTTCCCAAGTTGGTAACCCAGGGCGACGAAATCGTCCGCGCGATAGGCAGCACAGCCGACGCACCTTATAGCCAGATTTACCTCACTCTGTTATCGGCCATCGATCATGCCGAGCAGCATATCTACCTGACCAACGCGTATTTTGTGCCCGACCCCCAACTTATCAGTGCGCTTAAAGCGGCCGCCCAACGCGGGGTTGATGTGCAATTTGTGCTGCCTGGCAAAACCGATTCCTGGGCGGTATTTCACGCCGGGCGCTCGCATTATTCCGAACTGCTTCAAGCGGGTGTGCATATCTATGAACGCCGCGATGCTGTGTTGCATTCCAAAACCGCATCGATTGACGGGGTGTGGTCTACCATAGGCTCAACCAATCTCGATTGGCGCAGTTTTTTACATAATGATGAACTGAACGCCACCATCCTAGGGCGTGACTTTTCGCAACAAATGGAGGCCATGTTTGCTCAAGATCGCGCGGCCTCGAACCCGATTGATTACGCGAAATGGAAGCGGCGTTCCTGGATGCTGCGTTTTAAAGAATGGGTATCGAGACTCCCGGAATATTGGTTGTAAGTTTGATGCGGCTATCGTCTAGCCCATCCATTGATACCTCTGGCCTATGTTCGCTAGCGCACTGACGCCTCTATCGATTAAAACTATGATGCATTACCCCGATGTCGAGGGCGGCTACATTCTGAGGTCTGTAAACGCAATGAGCTGTTTTATCAATGTGACTTAGGAGAACTAAAATGATGACCAATAATTTAACCGGCAAACGCGACTATCCCGCGCTCACCAAGCAGCAATTAATTGCTGACTTCAAGGTGGTCGTTGCGGATGCAGAAGCGCTGATTCAAGCTACCGCCGCGCAGGGTGGCGAAGTATTGGCCAGTGCGCGCACCAAAGCCACGGAATCTTTGCGTGTTGCTAAACAGAAAATGGACGAAGCCCAAATTGCATTGGCCGACAAGACCCGCATAGCCACTGAGGCCACCGATGTATACGTGCGTGAAAACCCTTGGGAGGCTGTCGGCATTGCCGCAGCTGCGGGGCTGTTCGTTGGCATTTTGCTGGCCCGACGTTAACCCCCCGCAGAAATGCGGGCGGCTGATCTGCAACCATTTTTTTGTTTTAGCTATCTATCATTTATTTATATAAGGGAGTCGAAAAATGCTTGAAACTATTGTTGTTATCCTCGTTGTGCTGTGGCTGTTAGGGATGGTTACCGCTTACACCATGGGGGGTCTCATCCATATCCTCTTGGTAATTGCCATCATCGTGATTATTTTGCGCGTCATCAAAGGGCGTCGACTCTAATTTTCATAGTTGTCTCAGCGCAGTTTTGACTGCCTGAGACACTTTTGTTTATTTTCTAAACAATTTCGTATTGTTGAACCCCCATAATAGGGTGGCAAATTCCCTATGGCATTATTTGATTGTTAACCTACAACACATAGGTAGGTTGCGGATGAACTACATTTTATTAAAAGTCTAAAGCGCATCAACGGACATAGTTGTATGCAGTGACTTATTCGGTTGTAGCATTATCGTTACCTCCGCCAATAGGCACGGAGCAAAAAAAAGCTTCGTCTCACGGAGACCAAATTGAAAACGAGCAGTCCTCGATTCACCGATACTATTAATAAAATCACAACACGTTTCCAGCTGCGCAGTCAGCCCCATTACTCCCCCGACGAAGAACCCCCGCTACGCTCAGAGCTACTGAGCGCAGATCAGATCGATCAATATGGCAAACGCTTGGCCGGTTCGCATAAGTTAATAGCGGGAAAGGTCGAAGACCCTTTGCTGGCACGATTAACCAGCAATGAAGCCATTCTGGTCGATGTGTGTAATTTGCTGTCCATCGCAGTGTCGGAAAATCACCGGATTACGCCCGCCGGAGAATGGCTGCTCGATAACTTCTATTTAATTGAAGAACATATTCGCACCGCGCGGCAGCACTTTCCTAAAGGATACAGCCGGGAACTTCCCCGTTTATTGAATGGCCCCTCAGCAGGGCTTCCGCGTGTCTACGATATTGCGCTTGAGACCATCTCGCACGGCGATGGCCGTGTCGACCCCGAAAGCCTCAACCGGTTTGTCGCGTCGTATCAAACCGTCACCACGCTCAAGTTAGGCGAGCTGTGGGCGATCCCTATCATGTTGCGCCTCGCGCTGATTGAGAATTTGCGTCGCGTAGCAGTACGCATTGCCGCCGGAAGAATCGAACGCAATCTGGCAGGCACCTGGGCGGATCAAATGTTCGAGATCGTCGAGACAGACCCGAAAAGTCTGGTGCTGGTGATCGCCGACATGGCCCGCTCCAACCCGCCGATGACGACGCCTTTTGTCTCGGAGTTCGCCCGTCGCCTGCAAGGGCACAGTGCTGCGCTGGCTTTGCCGCTCAATTGGGTAGAACAACATCTGGCGGAGTCAGGCCGCACCATTGAACAAATGGTGCAAACCGGCAATCAGCAACAAGCCGCCGATCAGGTCTCCATCAGTAACACTATCGGCAGCCTGCGCTTTTTGGCGACCATGGACTGGCGGAGTTTTGTAGAAGTACAAAGCGGAGTCGAACGCCTGCTTACGCAAGATCCACACGGCACTTACGCGCAAATGGATTTTGCAACGCGTGACCGCTACCGCCACGTTATCGAAAAGCTGGCGAAAAATAGCGCGCGCTCAGAAACCGACTTGGCCAAGAGCAGTATCGAATTTGCACGCGAAGGGGCGATACGCAAGGGTCACCAGGATCGCACCGCTCACGTCGGCTATTACCTGATCGACAAGGGATTGCACTCACTGGAGCAAGCGGCCGAAGTGCGTCATTCTGTCGCGCATATTTTGTCTCGCGCTGCCCAAAAAATACCCTTGATGATATATCTCGGGCCGATCGTATTGGCCACTTTGGTATTAACCGGCTATCTGCTCGCCTATGCCGATGCACGTGGCGTATCGGACTGGATCCTGTTGCCTTTGAGCCTGCTGTTACTGATTGCCACCAGCCAGTTATCGGTGACATTGGTGAACTGGATCGCAAACTTGATTACTTCGCCCCACTCGTTACCGCGTCTGGATTTTTCCACTGGCATTCCCACACAATGGCGCACGCTGGTGGTAGTGCCGACCTTGCTGAGCAACGCTCAACATATCGAGACTCTGGTGGAAGCTCTGGAAGTGCATTTTCTGGCGAATCGCGATGCCAATTTACGCTTTGGCCTGTTAACCGATTTTTGCGACGCACCCGAAGCCAGCATGCCCGAGGATGCCCCGCTATTGCAGTTGGTGAGCCAGCGCATCAATGCGCTCAATGCCAAATATCTGGAGACGCACGACAGTGTTTTTTTCTTGTTCCATCGGCCGCGGGTATGGAATACGCATGACCGTGTGTGGATGGGTTATGAGCGCAAACGCGGCAAGCTTTCCGATCTGAACTCGTTTTTACGGGGGGGGGCCAAGGACTGCTTCTCGCTGGTGCTGGGGGATACCGAGGCTTTAGCCGGTACCCAGTTCATCATCACGCTCGACAGTGATACGCAATTACCCCGCGACGCCGCACGGCAGTTTATCGGCGCGATGGCACATCCGTTAAATCGTGCGCATTACGATGAATCACGGCAGCGCGTCACCGCGGGTTACGGCATTTTGCAGCCGCGCGTGGATACGAGTTTGGCAGTTACCAGTACGTCGTTTTTTGCACAGTTGCACAGCGGAACGCCCGGCATCGATCCTTATACGCGCGTGGTTTCGGACGTGTATCAGGATATTTTTGGCGAAGGTTCATTTATCGGCAAAGGTATTTACGATGTTGATATATTCGAGCGGGCGTTAGGCGGCCGTTTCCCCGAAAACCGCATTCTGAGTCACGACTTGCTCGAAGGGTGTTACACACGCTCCGGCTTGCTTAGCGATGATCAGTTATACGAAGACTATCCTGCCCGATATAGTGCCGACGTAAACCGGCGTCATCGCTGGATACGCGGCGATTGGCAACTGGCGGGTTGGTTACTGCCACGTGTGCCGGGGCCGGGGGCGCGTCGCCAAAAAAATCCGCTGTCGCATTTGTCACGGTGGAAGCTTTTTGACAATTTACGGCGCAGTCTGGTCCCCACCGCGCTGACTACGCTTCTTATGCTGGGCTGGATATTGCTGTCGTCAGACTGGCTAATGAATGCCGCAGTGCTGGGTATTTTGTTCATTCCGCCGTTCGCTGCGTCGCTGCTGGAAGTTTTTCATAAGTCCGCCGATGTGTTGTGGCGCCAACATATTCTCAGCTTGGCACGCGCCATGGGGCAGCGTTTAGCCCACGCGCTGCTGAGCTTGGCTACCCTGCCCTATGAAGCGTATTACAGCCTGGATGCCATCGTGCGTACGGTGTGGCGCATGCTGTTTTCGCACCGGCATCTATTGGAGTGGCAAGCTTCCAGTGCACATGCACAGCCCCCCTCTGCGGGCTTAGGCTGGGCGTATCGCACCATGTGGGCCGCGCCTTTTTTTGTGGGCGCGACGACGCTTCTATTGCTTTGGTTAAGGCCTGCAACGCTGCCGATGGCGGCGCCATTTTTGCTGTTGTGGCTCGCTGCACCCGCCATCACCTGGTGGATTAGCCTGCCGATTACCCGCCCGCAAGCCCAGTTGACTCCTATTCAGCTGCGTTTTTTGAATATTATTGCGCGCAAAACGTGGGGCTTCTTCGATACCTTTGTCACCGCTGAAGAAAACTGGCTGCCGCCGGATAACTACCAGGAGTTTCGCGGCGCACGCATTGCGCATCGTACTTCGCCCACCAATATCGGCCTCGCGCTATTAGCCAATCTGACGGCTTATGACTTTGGCTATATTCCAGTGGGCTCGGTGATCCAACGTACGACCGATACCTTCGCCACGGTGCACAAGTTAGAGCAATATCGCGGACATTTCTATAACTGGTACGACACGCAAACACTGCTGCCGCTACACCCGTTATATGTCTCAACGGTCGACAGCGGCAATCTTGCCGGGCATTTGCTAACATTGCGGCAGGGCCTACTAGCGCTCGAAGATGATTGCATTTATAGCTCGCGTGGCTTCGAAGCACTGCGAGATACCCTTGCGGTCGCCACCTCCACCAAAGGTTTGGAAGCGCTAAGCGATCAAGCCTCTCCCATGCTTGCCCAACTACAGCAACATCTGGACACTTGTTGTAGCACCCCTTCGGGCACGCTCGCCGCGGTTGCCCGAAGCCTGAAACATACAATTCAATATGCTTGGGACTGGATTGATAGCCTCGATGCCCAGCTCGAAGATGAAATGTGCAGATGGGCGCACAAGCTCGTTGAGCAGGCGCAAGCCGCCTACGATGCCCTGATTTTTCTGGCGCCGTGGCTGGAGTTATCGAATAGGCCCACGATGGGTTCAAGCTTGTCTGCGCTGGATAACATTCCCACGCTACATCAGTTGGCTGCACGCAATGTCGACTGGATAGACTCGCTTATCTCCGCTGACGCCTCGCTTTCTCCTAACCACAATGAAATGCTCGCTACGTTGCGGCCGCTGGTGGTGCTCGCCAGTGAACGGGCCCAGGCCCAAGTGGCTGCGCTCACCGCGCTCGCAGCGCAAGCGTATGACCTAGCCCACATGGAGTTTGATTTTCTCTATGCCAAGCAACCACGTTTGCTGGCGATCGGCTACAACGTCAGCGAAATGCGTCGCGACGCCGGGTATTACGACCTGCTCGCCTCTGAGGCGCGGCTGTGTAATTTCGTGACCATTGCGCAAGACCAGTTACCTCAGGAAAGCTGGTTTGCATTGGGTCGTCAGCTCACACGCGCAGGAGGGGAACCCATTCTGCTGTCGTGGAGCGGCTCGATGTTTGAGTATTTGATGCCGATGCTGGTGATGCCAAGCTTTGATCACACCTTGCTCGATCAAACCTGCAAAGCAGCGGTCACGCGGCAGATTGCGTACGGCAAGCAGCTGGGCTTGCCGTGGGGTATGTCCGAGTCAGGCTATAACCTGGTCGATATCAATTTCAACTATCAGTATCGCGCGTTTGGCGTGCCGGGTTTGGGTTTGAAGCGCGGCCTTGCCGACGACATTGTGATCGCGCCTTATGCATCGGCGCTGGCGCTAATGGTGTCGCCCGAGGCCGCGTGTGCGAACTTGCAGCGGCTGGCAGCCGAGGGTTTGACGGGTCGCCACGGCTTTTACGAAGCGGTGGATTACACCGTATCGCGTCAGCGCCGCGGCGAGCTGCGTACAATTTTGCATTCGTATATGGCGCACCACCAGGGCATGACGCTGTTATCGCTGTCGTATTTGCTTTTGAACCGGCCTATGCAGCGGCGCTTTGAGGCCGATCCCTTATTCCAGGCCACGATGCTGTTGTTGCAGGAACGAATCCCCAAAGCCACCGTGCTGCATATGCCGAGCAACGAGCTAGCCGATATCCGTATCGCCACGGGCCCGGCCGAAGTGTCGATGCGCGTGCTCACTACGCCCCATACCGCCGTACCCGAAGTGCAATTGTTATCCAATGGGCGTTACCACGTGATGGTGACCAATGCGGGCGGAGGTTACAGCCGCTGGAAAGACTTGGCCGTTACGCGTTGGCGCGAAGATGCCACGCGCGACCACTGGGGCACATTCTGCTACCTGCGCGATGTGGCAAGCGGCAAGTTTTGGTCTACCGCGTATCAACCCACGCTCACGGAACCGAGACTTTACGAAGCGATTTTTTCCGGCGGGCGAGCCGAATTCCGGCGACGCGATCAGGATATCGAAACGCATACCGAAGTGGTGGTGTCGCCTGAAGATGACATCGAATTGCGCCGCGTACACATCATCAACCGTTCTCGCGTCACGCGCACACTGGACGTCACCAGTTACACCGAGGTGGTGCTGGCGCCAGCTGATGCCGATGCGATGCATCCCGCGTTTAGCAACCTGTTTGTGCAAACTGAAATTGTGCGCGAACAGCGGGTGATTTTATGTACGCGTCGACCGCGTTCGGTCGACGAAGTGCCACCGTGGATGTTCCATATTATGGCGGTGCATGGCGTGGAGTCTGGACCTGCGTCGTATGAAACTGATCGGCTTAGCTTTATCGGGCGCGGCAATAGCGTGACCAACCCCGAAGCGCTGACGATTTCGACTGCGTTAGGCGGGGGCGAGGGATCGGTGCTCGATCCGATCGCTGCGGTTCGCCATCTGATCACGCTGGAGCCGGGTCAACACGCCATTATCGATATGGTGACCGGCATGGCGGATCACCGCGAAGACGCGATGAATTTGGCGGGCAAATATCACGATCAACGGCTGGCCGACCGCGTATTTGAACTGGCATGGACACATAGCCAAGTGGTATTACGCCAGATCAACGCGAACGAATCCGATGCGCAACTCTACGGCCAGCTCGCCAGTTCGGTGTTGTATGCCCATGCTGCGTTACGCACCCATCCTAGCGCGGTCGCGCAAAACCGGCGTGGGCAATCGGGCTTGTGGGGGTATGCGATCTCGGGCGACTTGCCAATAGTACTGCTGCAAATCGGGGATATTGCGCACATTGAGCTGGTGCGGCAAATGGTGCAGGCATTGGCGTATTGGCGACTCAAAGGGCTCGAAGTCGATCTGGTGATCTGGAACGAAGACCGCGCCGGTTATCGTCAGTTACTGCAAGAACAAATCATGGGCCTGGTGGCAGCCGGCGTCGAATCGAATGTGATCGGTCGGCCCGGCGGCATTTTTGTACGCCCGACCGATCAGATATCGAGCGAAGACCGCATTCTGCTGCAAGCGGTTGCACGGGTCATCATCACCGATAACGGCGGGAGTCTGGAAGAACAAATCAAACGGCGGAGCCTCGTCGAAAAACGCGTCTCTGCACTCGTGCCGACCAAAGTGCATCGCGTGCTTCCTTCTTCATTACCGGCGCATGAGCTGATTTTGACTAACGGTCTGGGCGGCTTTACTCCAGATGGACGTGAATATGTAATCACCACCGCAGCGCGGCGCGTCACGCCCGCACCGTGGGTGAATGTGCTGGCCAATCCACTTTTTGGCAGCGTGATTTCAGAAAATGGACTGGCGTATACCTGGGGTGAAAACGCGCACGAATTCCGCCTGTCTCCCTGGTACAACGACCCAGTCACCGACGCCAGCGGTGAAGCCTATTACCTGCGCGATGAGGAAACCGGCCACTACTGGTCACCCACGCCTCAACCGTGTCGAGGGGCGGGCGAATATGTCACGCGCCACGGCTTTGGCTACAGTGTGTTTGAGCACAGCGAAGACGGCGTTCATTCTTCGCTCACCGTCTACGTGGCGTTAGATGCGTCGGTTAAGTTTTCGGTATTAAAACTGCGCAACGACTCGGGCCGCCCGCGTCAGCTTTCGGCCACCGGTTATGTCGAATGGGTGCTGGGCGATTTGCGACCCAAAACCACGATGCACGTGATTACCGATCTTGATCGGAGTACTGGCGCACTGCTGGCGCGTAACCCTTACAACACCGAGTTCGCCGGGCGCGTGGCGTTCTTTGATATGGACGACGTGAGCCGCACAGTCACCGGCGACCGCACGGATTTTATCGGTCGTAACGGCAGCCTGTCGCGCCCCGCGGTTATGACGCGCAGCCACTTATCCGGCAAATTGGGCGCGTGTTTAGACCCTTGTGGCGCACTCCAATCAAAACTGGAACTGGCTGTCGGCGAAGAACGTGAGATCACTTTCAGACTCGGTCTGGGGCGCGACGCCCAGGACGCGACCAAATTGGTGCAACGCTTTCGGGGGGTGACTGCCACGTCTGCCGCGCTCCAGGAGGTGCATGCACATTGGTATAAAACGCTCGGTGCGGTGCAGGTAACAACCCCTGATCCCGCCCTCGATGTGCTGGCCAATGGTTGGCTACTCTACCAAACCATTGCCTGTCGCTTGTGGGCGCGTAGTGGTTATTACCAATCGGGTGGCGCGTTCGGATTTAGGGACCAACTGCAAGATGTGATGGCGCTGGTTCACGCTGAACCCCAGCGGTTGCGCGATCAACTGATGCTGTGCGCGAGTCGTCAGTTCCGCGAGGGCGACGTGCAACATTGGTGGCATCCGCCTGCGGGCCGGGGCGTCCGCACTCACTGCTCGGACGACTATCTGTGGCTGCCACTGGCAACATGCCGCTACGTACTCACCACTGGCGATACAGGCGTGCTGGATGAGACTGCGCAGTTTCTCGAAGGGCGTCCAGTCAACCCCGGCGACGACTCTTACTACGACATGCCAGGCATTTCGCATGACAGCGCCAGCCTGTATGAACACTGCATGCGCGCGATCGAACACGGTCTAAATTTTGGCGAGCATGGCTTACCGCTGATGGGTTCGGGCGACTGGAACGACGGCATGAATCTGGTCGGCATCAACGGCCGCGGGGAAAGCGTGTGGCTAGGGTTTTTCCTGTGCGAGGTTCTCAAGCAGTTCACCATACTTGCCCGTCAACGCGGCGATGCCACGTTTGCTGAACGCTGCCAAACCGAAGCCTCGCAATTGAGTCAACGCATCGAACAGAATGCGTGGGATGGCGGCTGGTACCGCCGCGCTTATTTCGACGACGGCACCCCACTGGGATCAGCGGCCAATAGTGAATGCCAGATTGACTCGATTTCGCAAAGTTGGGCGGTGATCTCGGGCGCAGGCAATCCCGAACGCACACGGCAGGCGATGAACGCCGTTTACCAGCGTTTGGTTAAGCCCGAATCCAAATTGATTCAGCTACTCGATCCGCCGTTTGATACTTCTGACGTTAACCCTGGCTACATCAAAGGCTATGTGCCGGGCGTGCGCGAAAATGGCGGCCAGTACACGCATAGCGCAATCTGGACTGCGATGGCCTTCGCCCAGTTAGGCGACGCTGAGCGTGCATGGGAATTACTCGCGATGATTAACCCGGTGAATCACGCCACCACGCCCGACGAGGTCGCAATTTATAAGGTCGAACCCTATGTGGTGTGTGCCGACGTATATGCCGTTTCGCCACACATCGGGCGTGGGGGTTGGAGCTGGTATACGGGGTCGGCTGGCTGGATGTATCGCTTGATACTGGAATCGCTGCTCGGCTTAAAGCTCGAGGTCAATACCCTGCATGTCCGTCCGTGCCTGCCAGCAACGTGGCCTGGCTTTACGCTGCGCTATCGTTATCGCGATACGTATTACCACATTGCCGTTACCCAAACCCTTGCTGCTCAGAGCGGCCTGACCGTGACGGTCGATGGGTCCACGCAATACGACCCGACCATTACGCTATTTGATGATGGGCAAGAGCATCAAGTCGAGGTCAAAATTGACATCTCCCCTGATCAGTAAAGCAAACATTTAGTCCGGCGCAATACCTAGCTTAGTCATACCGAGAGCCGCTATTTTAATGGCATGCTTTCGAATTTGATCTAAGCTCCAATAATCCGTTTTCAGGGAGGGGATGGATGCTACTCAGTACACTCCCCGTTTCATATAAGCAAAATGTAGCAAGAGGGCTCTCAGGATTGCATAGCATCTTGGGAGGGGATAACTACTAAACAAGATAGGGACACAAACATGAAAAAACCAGGATTTTTATTACTGACCGCATTGAGTTTCGGCGCACACGCGTCGACTCCCACCATTATTGGCACATTATCAAATTTCGACGTGTATAACCACACGGGTGGCGAAATGGAGGGGTTTGAGGTCGATCTGGAAGATTTTAAGTCCGCCGATTTGTATTCCACATATTGCGGGTCGGCATTTGGTTGCGGTAAAGGCTACGACACGACTTCTGGCGTGCATAACGTGCTGTCTGTCGTACACGATGGCGGATCGACTCGCAAAGTCGTCAATAATGGCGTCACCCACTTTGGCGTTCATTTAACGACTAACACACCAATCGGAAACATTAAATACGACTGGCTGGATCGCCGTTCCGATGGTTACCTTTATCACGTAGATGGATCGGGTATGGCAGCAGCAGGTAAAGCGCCAGCACTAGGGGCGCCCCCACCACCGCCTACGCCTCCTGTAGCGCCCTCGCCCCCCATCGTGCTCACCCCACACTGGACACTGAACAGCGGTACGGGGAAGTGGGATATATCGATTCAAAATACGCTGGGTCGGGATATCTGGGTGCAATTAGGCGGCGCCGTTTCGAGCACCGCCATCACCCTCGATCAGTTGATGACCACCAATCCGTTGATTATGAATACCACCAATGACCGCTTCGAACTTCTAACTGCGGGTGGTTCCATTACCGAGTCCGAAGATATCCAGGGCGCCACGGTGGCAGGCTTCGCAAAATTCTTTGCGACGGATTACATCGGGCCGAAGGATGATTCGGGCGGGGCACTTTGTTCCAATTTTGTGGGGATGTGCACCTATACCGATGCCACTGGCTCGCACACTATCGATTCGGCCATCACGCACGGTGCGGCGCTCGGCAATATCATGACTGCGTCCAACTTCGCTGCGGCCGTGCCCGAGCCCCATGCGGCCTGGCTGTTTGGGTCAGGCCTGCTGATTGTTATGAACGCTGCCCGCAAACGCAACAAGACTTAATCCACGCCTACCGCATGCGCTATACGCATGCGGTACTCAAAACCTTCGTATCATCACTTTACCACCTAAATCTTGGTTGGATATCGTCCGTTAATCCCCTTGCGCTTTTCCGCCTGAAATCCGTCTAATTCGACGTATACAAAGAGGTGAACGCGTCACACCTTCCTACTGCACGCTGATAATATGGTGAAAGCTTCTCTACAGGGCATTCGAGACGTATATATGAACGATGATCTTCCTATTGCTGCGGCAAGCGTTACTGAAGCGCCTGCCGAAGTAATCAATCCCCCGCCTCGCCCTCAAGTGGAGGCGCACAGCATCGCCCTCACCGTGTTAGCGGTACTCGCTGGCGTGTTTGTGCTGCATTGGGCTCAAGCGGTGTTCGTCCCCGTGATAGTCGGCGTGATGATCAACTATGCGTTGGGCCCTCTAGTCAACCGGATGGAAAAATGGCACATCCCCCGCGCAATCGGCGCTGCCATTTTATTGCTGGGAATTGTCGGCGGAACTTGCTGGATGGCCTACTCGTTAAGAGAGGAAGCTGCCAGCATGATTGAAAGCCTGCCCGATTCGGCGAAAAAATTCAGGGAGACGCTGAGCAGGGAATGGGGTACGTCCGAGGGCACCATACAAAAAGTCCAGAAGGCCGCCATTCAGCTTGAGCGCGCAGCGAGCGAAACAGGTGCTGCACACCCACTTGTGGCGCGTGGCGTAACCCGAGTTCAGATTGAGAGGTCCACGCTTAACGTGAATGACTACCTTTGGAATGGAACGATCGGTATTTTGGCTTTTGCCGGGCTCGTCATCATGGTCCTGTTTCTGGCTTATTTTTTGATGCTGGCGGGCGACAGTTTTCGCCGCAAACTGGTCAAGATTACCGGCCCCACGCTCACCCGAAAAAAAGTCACGGTTCAAATGCTGAATGACATCACGCTGCAAATTCAGCGTTATATGTTGGTCCAGGTGTTTACCAGTATTCTGGTCGGCGTGTCCTCGTGGCTTGCGTTTCTTTGGATAGGGCTCGACCACGCCGCAGTGTGGGGCGTGGTCGCCGGCTTACTCAACACCATCCCCTACCTCGGCGCCGTCATTATTACCATGCTCACCGCGTTGGTCGCATTTCTACAATTCCAAACCTTGAGCATGGCGTTTTCAGTGGGCGCTATTTCACTGGTCATTCATACCGTGCAAGGCAATTTGTTAACGCCTTGGCTTACCAGCCGGGCCAGCCAGATCAGTGCGGTTGCGGTGTTTGTAGGGGTACTTTTCTGGGGCTGGTTGTGGGGTGCATGGGGTTTGTTGCTGGGTGTCCCTATCCTGATGGCGATCAAGACCGTATGTGATCAGGTCGAAGACTTCAAACCTGTCGGCGAATTATTGGGCAAATAACCCCATACGCAAAGCATGCGGTAATTACCTGCCAAATTTGAATTACCGCTTTTTGCGCTACTACTGTCGGGCCTGATGTCATTTATAGTCTCTGGCGTTGCATTGATGCGGAATCTCGGCGCAATCTCCATCCCGGCCTTATGGCTCAATGCCTGGCTGAGTTCGTGGCTGGTTGCATTTCCATCCGTTATCTTGATCGCACCGCTGGTGAGAAAACTGGTTGGGCGATGGGTGGAGCCCAAGTTTTAAGGCCCTCACCACACCCCCTAAGGTCGTAGCAAGATATTAGGCAACCCATCCATGGGTGCTAACATCCTGCCAGGGATGACGAACGCAAAACGCCAATTCGACGAAATTGCAACGCGTCATTCGCTCGCCCAGTCAAGCTGGGTATCAATTAGTTCGGTTATTTTTCAGAGTGGCGTGCATTTCGCTACGAGGTAGTCCATTTGGTTCTGAATGGCCACCCCGGGCAAATATGCATCTTTTAGTTCGCTACCCCTTTTTTCATCCAACTCACCGCTTTGCTCCTTTTTTCACCATAGCCTCGTTAAATCGACCTATCGGTTACAGGTCGGCAAGTTGGGGGGTTTTGATTTCCTTCATTTTCGCGACCACCGTAGCGCAAGCCGCTTCGCGCACGGACGCGGATCAAGAATTATTGCGCCAGCAAGCGCGTGAACGCGTTCTGCGCCAGCAGCAAGAACCCACTCCCGATGTGCGCCTGGATCGACCGCTAGTTCAGAGTGATCAGGGGCGCTTGCCGTTAAATGAATCGCCTTGCTTCAAAATCGAACGCATTCTGCTAAAGGGAGAGGCTGCAACGCAATTCCAGTGGGCGTTGGCGAGTGCAGACCACGGACCCGCAGACATTGAGGACGCGCCGATTGGGCGCTGTCTGGGCTCGGGTGGCATTGACCGGATTATGCGTCGCGTGCAAAACGCAATCATCGCAAAGGGTTAAGTAACTGCTCGCATACTGGCCGAGCCGCAGGATTTAGGCACCGGGACGCTCGCACTCACTTTAATCCCCGGACGCATTCGCACCATTCGTTTTGCTGACGGAACCGGCACGCGCGCGACCCAATGGAATGCGCTGCCCGCCCATCCCGGTGATTTGCTCAATTTGCGCGACATTGAACAGGGCTTGGAAAACTTCAAGCGTCTGCCCACCGCCGAGGCCGATATTCAAATTGCGCCCGGTGAGCAGCCGGGTGAAAGCGACATCGTCATCCAGTGGAAGCAGGCCTTCCCTGTGCGCCTCACGCTTTCGGTAGACGACTCAGGCAGTAAATC
Source organism: Nitrosomonadales bacterium (assembly GCA_043779595.1). Taxonomy (GTDB): domain Bacteria; phylum Pseudomonadota; class Gammaproteobacteria; order Burkholderiales; family Thiobacillaceae; genus Thiobacillus. Next base: position 5,652 of record JAYWDZ010000021.1, on the reverse strand, counting down.
CACCGGTAAATATATGGCGGGCGTCACGATTGCGGTTGATCATCTGTTGACGCTCAATGATCTGTTTTATCTAAGTTTCAATCATGATCTTGGCAATGATGAGCCGGGCAAAAGCGGCTCGCGCGGCTACTCGGCCCATTACTCAATCCCTTACGGATACTGGTTATTGGGAGTCACCGCCAGTGAGAATACCTATCGTCAGTCGGTGGCGGGAATTAACCAAACCTACCTCTTTAGCGGTGAAAGCCAAAACAGCGAAATCAAACTTTCGCGATTGATTTATCGCGACGCGGTGCGCAAGACAACGGTCTCGCTTCGCGGCTGGACCCGTGCCTCAAAAAATTACATCGACGACACCGAAATTCAAATTCAGCGACGCCGTACTGCGGGCTGGGAGGCTGGCTTGGCCCACCGCGAATTTATCGGCGCGGCCACGCTGGATGTCAGCCTCGGCTATCGCCGCGGAACCGGCGCACTGGATGCTATGGCGGCCCCCGAAGAAGCTTCCGGCGACGGAGCATCGCGTCTGCAACTCGTCACCGCCGAAGCGCAGTTCTCGCGGCCCTTCACGCTGGGCACTCAAGCCCTGCGTTACAGCATCGCCGGGCGCGCGCAGTGGAATGGCACCTCGCTCGTGCCGCAGGATCGCTTTGCGATTGGCGGGCGTTATACCGTGCGAGGGTTTGATGGAGAAACCACTCTTTCCGCTGACCGCGGTTGGCTGATACGCAACGATCTGGATTGGTACCTCGGCCATAGCGGGCACGCCCTTTATCTAGGCTTCGACTATGGCGAAGTGGGCGGACGCGCGTCAGCCAACCTGATCGGCACGCGTTTGGCTGGCGCGGTGCTGGGTGTGCGTGGCCATTACAAAACTTTCAATTACGACATTTTTGTCGGCCAACCTATCACGAAACCGCAAGGCTTCCGTACGGCCGACACCGCCGCGGGTTTCAATTTCAACTGGTCATTCTGAGCAGACAAATCATGAACAAAAACTTCTATCGCCTCGTCTTCAACCCAGCGCGGGGGATCTCAATGCCCGTTGCTGAAACCGCCCGCACCCGCAGCAAAACCGATGGCGGTGTTGCCAGAACAGGCAGCCTGCCCAAAGACCTGGTAGCAGTATTACGGCCCATGGTCTTCGCGGTGCTGACGGGGCTCGGCATGGTGAGCTTATTGAATCCGTCCGCATGGGCTCAAATCGTGGCCGACCCGAGCGCGCCGGGCAACCAACAAGCCGTGGTCACGCAGGCAGCCAATGGGGTGCCGGTGATTAATATCCAGACTCCCAGTGCTGCCGGCGTATCGCGCAACTTATATAACCAGTTCGATGTGGGCAGCCAGGGCGTGATACTCAACAACTCCCGCACCAATACCGCTACGCAACTGGGCGGATGGATACAAGGGAATCCCTATCTGCCCGGCAGCCCTGCGCGCGTTATTTTGAATGAAGTCAACTCGGCCAATCCGAGCCAATTGCTCGGTTATATCGAAGTCGGGGGCAGCCGCGCCCAAGTGGTGATCGCCAACCCGGCGGGCATCACATGCGACGGCTGCGGATTTATCAATACCAGCCGCGCCACGCTCACCACTGGGACGCCGATTCTGAATGGCGGCAATCTGGACGGCTATCGGGTACAGCGTGGCCTCATCAATGTGCAGGGCGCAGGCCTCGACTCCCGTCAGAGCGATTACACCGACATCATTGCTCGCGCCGTCGTTGTCAATGCCGGTATATGGGCGCAGCAGCTTAACGTCACCGCGGGCGCCAATCAGGTTAATGCGGCGAATAACATTGCGACACCGCTGGTTGGCAGTGGCGCTACGCCTGGCGTCGCCATCGACGTAGCCACACTGGGTGGTATGTACGCAGGCAAAATTACCCTCGTCAGCACCGAAGCCGGGGTCGGCGTTCACAATGCGGGGCAGATCGGGGCGACCGCGGGCGATGTGGTGATCACCGCCGAGGGTCGCTTGCAAAACAGTGGGCAAATTACCAGCGCTCGCAACCTCACCAGCACCACTGCTGGGGTCAGTAACAGCGGCACGATTCAAGCGCTGGACAATGCCACGCTCACCAGTGCGAGCGACATCGACAACACCGGCGTGATTGCCGCGGGTGCCGACCTTGCTCTCACCGCCACCAGCATCAACAACCAAAGTGCATTCTTGAACGCAGGCGGCACGCTCAGCATCCAGACCAACACGCTCGATAACAGTAATACGCAGGGCCTGAATCAGGGCATTCAGGCGAACTCCGTATCGATCAATGCAAACCTAGTCAACAATACACGCGGCACTCTCAGAGCCAACAATAATCTCACCCTTACCAGCGACGGCGTTTTGAACAACACGCAAGGTCTGATCACAGCGGGCCAGACCCTGTCGCTCGTCGACACCCACCCCTTGGCTAAAACCCTCGCGATCACTAATACGCTTGGCACCCTCCTCGCTGGGCAGAATTTGCAAGTGGACTCTTCCAGCCTTACTGGGGATGGCAGCCTGCTCTCGCCAGGCGATATCAACGTCAGACTCGCCAGCGATTTTGTTTATAGCGGTGAAATGATTGCCCATGGCAACGTGGTATTTGAAACCAGCGGTACATTTACCAACCAGGCTTCACTGCAGGCAGGTCACGCGCTTAACGTGCGCGCTGCCAACATTGACAACACCGTTAGCGGGACCTTTACCGCTACCTCCACCACGCTTACCTCGACCGGGTTATTCACCAACCGCGGCCTCATCGACGGCAGCGACACCTTTCTAACCGCCAGCACATTTAACAACCTCGGTAGCGGGCGGATATACGGCGACCATTTAGCGATAGCCGCCACCACGCTCACCAATGCGCCGGAAAGCGGCACCGCGCCGGTGATCGCCGCCCGCACACGACTCGATCTTGGAGTAGGGACATTGTCCAATCAAAGTGATGCGCTGATTTTTAGCGCCGGAGACATGGCCATCGGCGGGGCGCTGGATATGAACCATGAAGCGACCGGTCAGGCCACGTTGGTGCTGAACAACGGCGCTGTCATCGAAGCGCTGGGTGCTCTCACGATTAACGCATTCGACCTGCAAAACCGCAATGCCAATCTCGTCACCCAACAGATCACCGACCCCTCCTCGTATCAGCAGTCGGTGCGCCCGCGCGGCAGTGGCACCGCTTATGCGCTCGCCACTTGCTCGGGCATCGGGGGCGGTCAGGACAGAAATTCTTGCGCGGGTTACCCCGGCACGTTTGAGGATTACACCTGGCTGAGAGTCACCGCAACCCCCTCGCACACCGCCGTACTTTCTACCCAACCCGGGCAGATTTTGGCGGGTGGCGATCTGCTGCTTGCGGGCGGTAGCGTAACCAACCAGGACAGCCACTTCATCGCCGGTGGCCTGCTTGATTACTCGGGCAGCACTTTATTAAACCTTGCCACCTCAGGCCAAGACATCACCACCTACAACGGCACCGCGCAATTCACTCATGTGGATTCGTGCGGTACATTTGGTGGCAGCCATTGCCGTAGATGGGACTCCGTCGCTGCCTACAATCCAGCTGCGACTTACGGCACCCCCTACAACTTACCGACCACACAGCTCGCGCAACACACCGCGCCTACCGGCAGCGGCACCGTGGTCGCCGCGACAACGGGGACGACCAGCGTGGCCGGCCCCGCTGCCGCTACGCTTCCCACTAGCGCGCTATTCCACTCCAGCCCTAATCCCGCCGCCCACTATTTGATCGAAACCGATCCGCGCTTTGCCAACTATCGCACCTGGCTTAGCTCAGACTATCTACTCGGGCAGCTCGGCATGGACCCCACCATGATGCAAAAGCGTCTCGGTGACGGCTTCTACGAACAGCGTCTGGTACGCGAACAAGTGGCACAGTTGACCGGACGCCGTTTTTTGCAAGGCTATGCCAACGACGAAACGCAGTTCCGTGCATTGATGAACGCGGGCATGACCTACGCCCAAGCCTGGAAGCTGATTCCTGGCGTAGCGCTCAGCCCCGCGCAGATCGCCGCGCTCACCTCAGACATCGTCTGGCTGGTAGCGCAAACTGTGACCCTGCCGGACGGCACCACGCAGAGCGTGCTCTCCCCGCAAGTGTATGTACGGGTCAAGCCGGGTGATCTCGACGGTAGCGGCAGTCTCTTATCGGGAGCGGCGGTGAATCTCAGAGTCACCGGCGATGTCGTCAACAGCGGCAGCGTCGCCGGACGCGATCTGGTCAACCTCGGCACTGAGAATCTACAGAACCTCGGCGGGCGCATCAGTGGTCGCGACGTGGCCATCAGCGCGCGGCAAGACATTAACAACATCGGTGGCAACATCGACGCCACTGACAGCCTAATCGCAGTCGCCGGGCACAATATCAATGTGACTACCACCACGCGTGATAGCGAGAACAAAGCAGGCCTTGGCAGCTTTACTCGCACCGGCATCGAACGCGTCGCCGGGCTGTACGTCACCGGCCCCGCCGGGCTGCTGATCGCCTCAGCCGGGCATGACATCACGCTCACTGCCGCGCAGATCAACAATAGCGGCGCGGGCAGCCAAACCCGCCTCGACGCGGGCAATAATTTAACGCTGGGCACCGTTACCACCGCGCAGCAGGACAATATCGTCTGGGACGCGAAGAACCATCTTAAACAGGGCAGCACCGCCGAGGTAGGCACGACGATCCAATCTCCCGGCAACGTCACGCTGATCGCCGGGCGTGACCTCAATGCGCGTGCGGCAACGGTGGTCAGTCAAAACGGTGATCTGCAGGCGAGCGCCGGTCACGATATCAACATTACCTCGGGCGAAGCCAGCCAGAATTGGGAAGAGGCCAGTTTCAGCAGCAAGCGGGGCACGTTCTCTAAAAAGACCAGCACCCGCACCGACAGTCTGGCCGAAACCCATTCCGTCGCGAGTACGCTGTCAGGCAACCGCGTGAGCCTTGCGGGGGCGAACGACGTCTCTATCAAAGGCAGCACGGTGACGGCCAAGCACGACCTGGACGTGATAGCAGGCAACGCCATCAACCTCACCGCCGCCGAAAACACGCGCGACGAAAGCCATTTCAGCGCCACCCAAAAATCGGGCTGGAGCACCAAGGGCTACGAGAAGCGCAGCGCAGAAGACACCCTCAACCAGAGCGCTCTCACCCATAGTGGCAGCAGTCTTGTCAGTGCCCAGGGCAACATCACCGTGGCGGCTAATCGCAGCCCTGGCGCCGACGCCTATCAGGGCGTAGTGCAGGTAGACGGCAGCAGCATTCGCGCTGACGCAGGCAAAGCGGCTATCACCGGCAAACACATCATTGTGAGCGCCAGCGAAGACCAGTCCGCGCGCGAACACACGCTGAAAGAGAGCCGCAGCACCTGGGCGTTTAACACCGGCCTGCCCACCGGCCAACGCCACACCCTCGATGCGGCGAATCAGCAGAGCACGCAACAGGGCAGCACCATTGCGGGCGCCAAGGGCGTGAGCCTCACCGCCCCGGGCGTGATCGACATCACCGCCTCGCATCTGGCTGCCACAGATGGTGACATCCGCATTCAGGGCGGCGCGGTCAGTCTGCAAAGCGGTTTTGATCGCAGCAACACCGACCTCAAAGAAACCTACAAAAAAACCGGGGTGGACTTCAAAGACCTGGCCGGCACCTTC
>JAYWDZ010000020.1:0-2481 GCA_043779595.1 Nitrosomonadales bacterium | reverse complement strand
CCGATCTGACCTTCACTTCGACCTTCCAGGCGTTGAGGACTCCGATCGTTAATGGCGGCGTGACCGTTGCAACCCACTTTGGCAACAACAACGTGTTTGGCAACTCCATACCCGAACCGGCTACCCTTGCCCTGCTTGGCTTGGGTTTGGTCGGTCTGGGTTTGAGCCGTCGCACCAAAAAAGCTAGCTAAGCTCCTTTCAAGCTAGGCTGAAAAAACCGCGCAGCAATGCGCGGTTTTTTTATGCCCTCTTACTAACGATCTTCAAGCCAGCAGATGGACTAATACATGCTCGGTTTAACCCAGCTTAAGCCTCGAAATAACAATACGCTCGGCCAGTTTTTGTAAGGGGTTGCGGTAGCCACCTGGCCGCCAGCAGCGGTAAAAATGCCCCAAATAAGCATCGAATTGATAACTATGCGGCGCGCCTTTGACCCCGCCTCGTTGGAGTAATAATTTCATTGCGGCGGTGACCGCCATGCCGGCTGTAAATTGGCAGGCCATTCCCAATGAAGGGACGCGGCGTTTCACAAAATCGACAATTTCCGGATAGACCAAATAATGGCGCTGGGGCAAACGCGGCGACATACCTACCAGAAAACGTACAGCCATGGTGATGTCGTCGCACCCATCGAAGCCGAAGTAATCTTCAAAATGCATACCCTGAGGCTGAAAGCAGATTAGGGAGGCGCCGGCGCCTAAAGGCGCTGAGCACACTACAGGAATACCGCGCTCACGCGCCGCGCGATAGAGCGCGGGGCGCATGTCGTTGGCAAAAAAATCAATGGCGTCAATCAGCAGATCTGCCCCCTCGAGATAATCGGCCACATTGTTTTTATCAATACCAGCGGGAAATACCCGAACATCCAGTTCCGGATTAACGTCCAGCGCAAAATCACGCATGACTTCGACCTTGGGCTGACCCACCGTCGATACCGCTGCGCCCGCCTGACGATTGAAATTACCGACTTCAAAATTGTCAAAATCAGTAAGCGTCAGCGCACCCACACCTAGCCGTACCAAAGCCTGGACATGAACCCCACCCGCGCCCCCCATTCCCGCCACCGCCACGCGCGCATTACGCAGACGATTCTGTTCTTGCGGGGTGAGCCAACCAAGATTGCGGGAAAATGCCTCTCCGTAATCAAACATGACTCAACACCCCTGCTTCAATCGCTCCATGACGCCCAATTGGTCATTGGGCGGAAAGAAATAAGGGTAAATGCTACGATCGGTGCCATCCATTCCTTTACCGCCAACCGCCTCGATACGCTCGCTTATATGCGCGATGGAGATATGCATGAGGACCACATTGGTATTGGATGCGGCATAGAATCGTTCGCCCGCGATCTGCTTGAAATCGAGCATGCGCTGATAAAATGGTTTATGGCGAGGCGTAACTTCGATCACCGCATCCGTCACACCGTGAATTAGCCCATATAAATAGGCAATATTGATCATGCCAGCCAGCACTTGTTTATTGCCTGTTTTGTCATCCACCGCGAGTTTGGTGATTTCGCCCACATTCCGGCCCTCGGCGCGCATGGCGTCGATCTCTTCCTTATAACGTTCATCCGCACACAGGCCTGCGGGTGAGTCGTACCCGATATTCAGGCTGCCCACGATCTGTTCTTCCAGATACGTTAACAATGTGATTCGATTGGGCTGTTTCTTGATTTCGTCTGCCTGATAACCCCGCCACGCATAGCGTTGTTGTACCAGCATGGTGGCAGCGGAATGCGAGGCTTCGGTTTGTGCCAGACGTATTTTGAACTGCTGCTCACCCAGATTTTCTTCGTTCGAACCCGGCGCATCGCGCATAGCGGGACAGAGATCCTTGAGCCGGTAGGGGCTGGGAATATTGACTATCGTTTTATCGAAATCGTCCGCCGCTATTATCTGGCGAGTTCCGAATAGATTTTTGAGGTTATTTATCATATGGCTTCTTCCGACCTCGTCATGCTAACCGCTTGACGCGAAGGCTAATGATTGGTTATCGACATCGCACTCCAAATATTAAGCTGTGGTTGTCTTAAGCCAGCGCGCTGCATCCCGGGCGAAATAGGTTAAAACCCCATCTGCACCGGCCCGCTTGAAGGCCAGCAAGGCTTCCAGCACACATCCGCGCTCATCCAGCCAACCATTTTGTACTGCGGCTTTCAACATAGCGTATTCGCCGCTGACTTGATAGGCGAAGGTAGGTGCGTCATAGCTGTCTTTTATACGGCGGATCACGTCGAGATAGGGCATACCCGGCTTGACCATGACCATATCTGCGCCCTCCTGCAAGTCCAGCCCCACCTCCCACAAGGCTTCATCGCTATTGGCCGGGTCCATTTGATAGGTATGTTTATCACCTTTGCCTAAACTGGCGGCAGAACCTACCGCATCGCGGAAGGGCCCATAAAAACTCGAAGCATATTTGGCGGCGTAGGCCAGGATGCGGGTGTGGATATAGCCTGCGTCTTCCAGTGCGGCACGT
>JAYWDZ010000019.1:0-2482 GCA_043779595.1 Nitrosomonadales bacterium | reverse complement strand
AAGCCAAAATCGCCGATTTTTTAAAGACCACTCCTCGTACCATCCGGCGCTGGGAGGCTCGCCAATCCGTCCCACCGCCCTACGTCATTCACGCCCTGCAACAGCTTTTGCCGCTCGATCTGCCTTACGGGGGCGAAGCCGCATTCAGCTTTATCGACCTGTTCGCAGGCATCGGCGGCATACGGCGCGCATTCGAAAATGTCGGCGGGCGCTGTGTCTTTACCAGCGAATGGGACAGTTATGCGCAGAAAACCTACGCAGAAAACTTCCGCGACGGCCACGCCATTCATGGCGACATCACGCACGTGCAGGCCGCCGACATACCCGACCATGACGTGCTGCTGGCCGGATTTCCCTGCCAGCCGTTTTCCATCGCGGGCGTTTCCAAGAAAAACGCGTTGGGTAAAGCGCACGGCTTCGCCTGTGAAACACAAGGCACCCTGTTTTTCGATGTCGCCCGCATCATTGCCGAAAAGCGTCCGCGTGCCTTCCTGCTCGAAAATGTCAAAAACCTCACCTCGCACGACAAAGGCCGCACCTTCGCCGTCATCAAGCGCACCCTCAGCGAAGAACTCGGTTACCACATCCACACCCGTGTTATCGACGGCGCACACTTCGTTCCCCAGCACCGCGAGCGCATCCTGATCGTCGGCTTTCGCGAATCCGTCGCGTTCGATTTTGACGCCCTGCCCACCCCACCCAAGGGCCAGCACACGCTGAAAGAAATTCTCCACCGCACCGACGGCAGCGAGCCGTCTGTGCCATGGGATGAAGGCCGCTTTTTCGACCACGCCAAAAACAAAGTGCAGGACAAATACACCCTCACCGACAACCTCTGGCGCTACCTGCAAAACTACGCTGAAAAACACCGCTTGAAAGGCAACGGATTCGGATTCGGACTCGTCACCCCCGATAACATTGCCCGCACCCTGTCTGCCCGCTACTACAAGGACGGCTCGGAGATACTGGTTGATCAGGGCAAGCGCAAAAACCCGCGTCGGCTCACGCCAAGAGAGTGCGCAAGACTGATGGGTTTCCCGGATACGTTCAGGATTCCGGTGTCGGATACGCGTGCTTATCAGTTGTTTGCGGATGCCGCAGTTGTTCCGATGATCGAATCCGTCGCTAAACTCATGGCACCGCTAATTAATGTCGAGGAGCCGGTGGCTTCGGTCAAACTTGCCGTTCCACCCACAAACATCATGAGTTCAAATCGCTGGACAAGAGAACAGTTGAAACTCGCATTCAACCTGTATTGCCAACTTCCATTCGGCAAACTACATAGCCGAAATGTTGAAATTATCGAACTCGCATTGCTCATCGGTCGCACGCCCTCCGCCGTCGCAATGAAATTGGTCAACTTCGCCAGCCTTGACCCAGCTATCACCAGCACAGGCAGAAGCGGGCTAGGCAATGCCTCTTCGCTGGATCGTGAAGTGTGGGAGGAATTTCATGCGGACTGGGAGCGGCTCGCCGTGGAATGTGCGCTGCTTAACGAGCAGTTACGCGCGGGGCGTGCTGAACCCGTTAGCGACACAGAGTCAGACGAATCTTTCGATCTAAACGACTTCAGCGGGGAAACCAGACAGGTTCTAACTGAGCAACGAATCAAACAAAGTTTCTTCCGCCGCGCCGTCCTTGCAAGCTATCGCGGCAGATGCTGTATGTCCGGGCTTTCCGACTCGCGTTTGCTGGTTGCCAGTCATATCGTTCCGTGGAGCAAAGACAAAGCCAATCGACTCAATCCGAGTAATGGTTTATGTCTGTCAGCTCTACATGACAAAGCATTCGACAAAGGACTCATCACGCTGACTGACGACTTCAGAATCGTTGTCTCGGAAGAACTCAAACGCAGTGATGAAGTTTTTATAAGAGCAGTGATTCTGCCGCTCAATGGTCGCCCGATTGATCCGCCGGAACGCTTTAAACCGCAGGTGGAGTTCATTGCATGGCATAGAAACAAGTTGTTCGTGGACAACAAGCAAAAGCACCAATGATGAACGTCAGATTCAAATATCTCTACAGGGATGCAGGAAATTTCAAGCGTTGGGGCGAGGTCGTTTTTTCCAGTGCCCACAATATCGGGCAAGACACGCTCGCCGCCATTTCCGGTACGGCATTACCACTTGATGGCATTTATTTTCTTCCGGATCAGGTTGGTGTTCTAAGTCTGCATTTTGAGGAGTGGGTAGAAAACCTTGATCACGACTGGCATGAAATACATTCCTTCGAACTTTGCGACGACCTTCCGAACGATCTGCAAGGGAGGGATGTTGAAATGTTTATTCAGTCGCTATTCCGCTGACAACAACTTCCTTATCCGTGCAAAACCGGCGCAAGAGCCGGGTAGGACTTGCTCTCGAAAACCATCTCGAACTGCTGCTTACTGAGTGCGGCATCCAGTATAAACGCACTGCCGTAACGGAAAACAAGGCCAAGCCGGATTTCATTTTCCCTAGTGTTACGGCATACCACGACCCTG
>JAYWDZ010000018.1:0-2488 GCA_043779595.1 Nitrosomonadales bacterium | reverse complement strand
GGCAATGGGCTGAGCTTTAATACGCCAAATCCGATTCCCAACATCAGGATCACCGCCAACCAGCGCTCCAGGCCAGAGAGAATGAATACGCCGAACAGTTTGCGCCCGTCCCACTCAGGGTGGCGCAGAGTGGAGCGCTCCCGCCACACCATCAATAAGCTTGCGACCAAGGCTGTTGCCATGCCGTAGAAAACTGCCAGCGCCGCAGCACCTCCAGCCATAACAAATACGACTAGCGAAAGTGACGGTGCCAACCCTGCCTGCACCCACGCTACCCGCGCCGGGGCCGTTAACATGCGCCGGACATCATACCCGAATAGGGCTTATTTGGGCAAACAAACACATAGACATAAGCAATAGCCTAATTAGCCCTCGCCGTATTTGTGCGTAAGCCATGCGGAATAGATTGAGCGCCGCAATTTTCTCCCAGCATGAATATCCGCACCGAAAGTAAGAAGGTATAACGCACGAAGGGCTTGAGGAGTTCCTTGAGCCTGAGCCCGTACAGACACCTTAGCCCAAAATTCTGAATCTCCTATCTGGGCCATGGTTTTGCACATGATCCAAAACTCTCTTGATATACGACGATCAAGATATAGAAGAGCAGCCTTTTCAAGGCGATTTCTTGCCGAAGTCGATAGCTGGCAATGTCGCAACCAGCGCCAAAGGTACTCTTTTAAATATCCCGAGCGAAAATGGTATGGGTCTGCGACCAAGAACCTTATTGCAGCTTCCAAAGCATCGGGGTCATTTTTTCGGACACGGCTGAACATTTCAGCGCCGCCCGGAAAGAAAAGGCTGTCAAATTGCTGGTGAAATTCCGCGCATGCATGTTTCCACTGTGCTCTGTCTTCTTGGGAATTGCTCCGAGTTCGAACAGTTGTGTGTATCTGATCGCTAAGACGACGAAGCTCTGCCGAGTTTTTTAGAATTTGGCTTTGACTCAGCATCGGCACTACGAGCTAACGGCTAACTTGTAGCACTCGCCACAATTCAGACCATGGCCCGCTTTCCCCAACACGCACACCCGCAGCAGTTTATTACTCGCCAGATGGTTTTTGGTCATTGATGCCCCCAATAATGTTTGAAAGTGAGTCGAGGCATCCAGCACAAATAAAGGCCCTTCCGCTACCCTCAACCATTAGTGGCGTTTCACTTTCGGCCCCCCCACAAAATGAGCAGAGCGGGCCTTTAACTAATTTACCTAACTTTTTTAACGCCTTGTGCTCAATGCTCGCAATGTCGCGCCGAGTCGAAAGGTATTGCTGAATCAGTTCTCGCATTTCTTCGAAATTGGACATGGCAATATGTGGGAATCCTAATGTAGAGCTAACCGACGGCGCTTTTAGCGCCGTCGCGACCGGAGGGGGCGAGTTTGGGGGCCATACTAGGTGACCCTTTCATTTGGAGTGGCGCATTTTGGGTGGATTTGAATACGCACTTGACTGCGCAACTGCCGAACCAGACGTGGCAACAACTTTGCACTTACTGTTGAGGTGGGTGTGAAACAAAGCCCATCCCACAGCTTCTGTCTCTGACAGCTTGGTGCAAACAACAACAAAATTTTGCTCTCCTTGCTCAATTGAAGCGCCAGTATCTGTGAGTTGGTCTAGGACGTACTGCCATTTCTCGCGTGGCAGGTGCTCAGGAAATTCAATGGTGAAAGTCGATTCGTCCATGGCACCTAATTACGCATTACCGTATCCGCTTCAGAATGCCATCGAGTTGATCGAGGCTAGCAAACTGGATGCTCAACGTGCCACGCCCTTTTTTGTTCGCACGCAGATTGACACCGGCCCCCAGTCTGTCAGAGAGTTCCTCGGCGAGGCGCGTAACATCGCGGTCAGGTTTGGCCGCGCTGGTGGCTTTGGGCTTGAGCAGCCGTGCCGCCAACGCCTCGGCTTCGCGTACCGACAGGCCTCGGCGGACGATCTCGTGCGCGGCTTCGGATTGCTGACCGGCGGACAGTGGCAGCAACGCACGCGCATGGCCCATGTCGAGTCGGCCGTCCATCAGCATGGTTTGCGCGGACTTGCCCAGATTTAGTAGCCGCAACAAATTCGAGACTGCGGTGCGCGAGCGGCCGACTGCGCTGGCGGCGGTTTGATGGGTCATGCCAAATTCATCGATTAGCCGCTTGATGCCGGTGGCTTCTTCCAGTGGATTCAGGTCTTCGCGCTGGATGTTCTCGATCAGCCCCATCGCGGCGACCGCGTCGTCGGCGACTTCGCGCACCAGCACGGGCACTTCGGCCAGATTCGCCAGTTGGGCTGCGCGCCAGCGGCGTTCACCGGCGATAATCTCGAAGCCGCCCGCCTCCAATTCACGCACCAGTATCGGCTGCATCAAACCCTGTACGCGAATCGAGTCGGCCAGCTCCTGCAACGCGGCCGCGTCCATTTGCGTGCGCGGCTGGTATTTGCCGGGCTTGAGCTTGCCCACGGCCAGCATACGCAACTCGCCCTGCGGCGGCGCTGCGCTGTCTTCG
>JAYWDZ010000017.1:0-2494 GCA_043779595.1 Nitrosomonadales bacterium | reverse complement strand
ATAATGTCGCCCGTTGCCGGCATAGCTCAGTTGGTAGAGCAACCGCCTTGTAAGCGGTAGGTCCCCAGTTCGAGTCCGGGTGCCGGCACCAAATTCACATTTTCTATTCTCAAATAATCTCCCCCCCCGTCAAGCTTGTCTATAACAAAAATTGCGACCTTTAAGGGTGCAATTATTGCGGTCTAACACTGGCTTAAGCTCATTGAGTTCTAAGCTAATCCATACTTAGAATTTTATGATTGAGCTGTCATGAAAATGCTTCCAATTGTTTCTGATTATTAAATCGATATAGTGCGATTGGTTTGACATGCAGTACGCTTGATTGACCGTGTGTTGTGCGTAGATCACACCCCGTCTACCAATAACAGGCCTTTACATGCCCAGAATTAAATGAATATTGCAAAGCGAGCCGCTGTTATTGGTGGCGGCCCGGCTGGACTAATGGCCGCCGAGATTTTGCTTGAGGGTGGCGTGCAGGTCGACCTATATGAGTCGATGCCCTCCGTGGGGCGAAAGTTTTTATTGGCGGGCAAGGGCGGCCTGAATATTACACATTCAGAACCATTCGATTTATTTCTATCTCACTACGGCGCGCGACGCGACCTACTCGCGCCCATGCTGAATAAATTTGGCCCCGTTGCGTTGCAAGCATGGGTTCATGATTTGGGCATTAATACTTTTGTGGGATCGTCGGGTCGTATATTTCCGTCCGAGATGAAAGCCGCGCCGCTGTTGCGCGCATGGTTGCATCGATTGCGTGAGGCGGGGCTGCGGGTTCATGTGCGTCATCGCTGGTGTGGCTGGCAACAAACCACACCCAATCTTGAAACCTTATGTTTTGATACGCCGAATGGCAGAGTCACCGAAACTACTAACGCTGTGGTGTTGGCGTTGGGCGGCGGCAGTTGGGCCAAGCTTGGGTCGGATGGGGCATGGGTCGCTCCGTTCGTGCAATGCGGCGTGCAGGTGGCGCAGCTTAAGCCGTCTAACTGCGGATTTGTAGTCGAATGGAGCCCGTATTTTCGCAGCCGCTTCGCCGGACAACCGTTAAAGTCGATAGCGCTCTCGTTCACCGATCACGATGACAAAATGCAGCGCCGCACGGGTGAGTTGATGCTCACCGATGTCGGCGTGGAAGGCAGTTTGGTTTACGCTGTGTCGGCCACACTGCGTGACGCAATCGCTACGCATGGATTTGCGACCATTGTGCTTGACCTCGCACCGGATAAAACGCTAGAGCGCCTGATCCACGAGATTGCCCACCCCCGCGGTGCGCGTTCGCTTTCCAGTCATCTGCAAAGCCGCGCGGGTATTAAGGGGGTAAAGATGGGATTGATGCGAGAAATTTTGCCCGCGCCTGACTTTAACGACCCGCGTCGCATAGCCACCGCGATAAAATCGCTGCCCATAACCTTAACCGCAACGCGCCCGCTTGACGAGGCCATCAGTAGTGCGGGCGGCGTGGTATTCGACGAATTGGACGCAAACTTGATGTTGCATAAATTGCCGGGGGTTTTTTGCGCAGGTGAAATGCTGGATTGGGAAGCTCCGACCGGAGGATATCTGCTCACGGGTTGTTTTGCCAGCGGGCGCGTTGCGGGCCTGGGAGCATTGCGCTGGCTAAATAATCATTACTCGCATGTTACGACTGACTGAACACAAGCCTCGACGTTTTATCCACCCGCGATATTGCGTGCGGCCATTGTGCCCTGCCTGAATATATCTGCGGTGCATTGCACAATTTCATATCTTCAAACGCACCCACTATTCCTGCAAAGCTCTACTAATAGTCCTGCCAAACCCTTGCCCCTAGCTTGATCGTGAGTACTGGCAGTTATTAAAAATAATTTTGCACGGTTGCTATTATCTGATTTTGTCAGCGTCTTCTGAATTAATTTGCCGACCTGCCTCGCCGTTGTTTGATGCAGCTAAAATGTGCTTAATCTTCGCTTATTGATCGGACAAGCGCTCGCAAATTATGGACTATTTACAACATCTTCAATGGCTCGCCATGGTGGTTACCGTTCTGGCTGCATGGCTGGTTGCCTCGCAATCCAAACGCAGGCGCATGATCGGTTTTTGGTGTTTCCTGGTCAGCAATGTGCTATGGGTAACGTGGGGTTGGCGGGATCACGCTTACGCTTTGGTTGTATTACAAGTCGCCCTAGCTATTTTAAATATTAGGGGAGCTTATAAAAACGAAGCCTAGGTGTGGAGAGATCAGAGGCGAGTAGAGCATGTCTCAAGTCCTAAACTCTATGTAAATAGAGCAAATTCATCACTTGACTAATAGCAGTTTGCGTTATAATGCGACCGTCGTTGAGATTCGAGCCAGTAGTGCAGTATATGTCTGTCATTTCTTACTTGGTTGAAACGATCTACCGGGCATCCGCCTTATTTAACTAAGTTTAGAAGGAACTGTAAATGGCAACTGGCATCGTAAAATGGTTTAATGACTCCAAGGGTTTTGGCTTTATCACCCCTGACGAAGGCG
>JAYWDZ010000016.1:0-2495 GCA_043779595.1 Nitrosomonadales bacterium | reverse complement strand
ACTTGGAAACATGAAAGCGGTCATGCACGACGTCGGCTTGGGGGAGGTGCGCTTGTGCCGCGCTCATAAAAGCAGGCCACATATCCATGGCCACCGCTTTGACCGAGGTGCGTTGCGTCGGGCTGAGTGTTCCCAGCAGACTTTTAGCCGCTTCCAGCTTGCGCTCAGGTACCAGATCAAGCACTCGAGAGCGGTCGATGTCGGTCAGTATGCTGACGTAACTGTGACCCCGTGCGGAGCTTTTTTCATCCATCCCCAGATGGGGCACCTCGTCCTCACTGCGACGCAGCATGCCTCGTTCCACAGCGCTGACCATGATGCCGTTGACGGTACTCCAGGCAAGTCGCGTGAGATCGCAAACGCCTTGGGTGGTGGGGCAAGCTTGCAGCAGCTTGATCACAAAAGCCTCCATCAGAAGGGTGACTCGGCTGTAGCGTTCAGCCCATGGCACAGCCAGCTCTTCGACTGTGCCGTCGCTGTATTTGAGTTGCGGTACGCGCGCTTTGATGATCGTCTCAAACTGGCAGGTATCCAAATGCCGCCACTGGCGTTCGCTCCAGCCGTTGATGTGCGCTCGCCTTGTGCTATCCATGGGATCCGCCCACACTTGGCCTCGGTTGAGAGCAACTTCAACCACTACGCGCCGCGCCGGCAGAGAAAGATCAACAGACTTCACCGACCAAGGCGACTTCAGTCCAAGAAGGTGTTCGTACAGTGCAGTGTCTTTCATGAGATTCTCAGTAAATTAGAAAATCAGAATTCTCCAGTATTGAGGAAAAAATCACAGCACAATTGAGGAAGAACCAAAAACTTAAGTCTGCTTCCTATTGTGCGCTTTTGGTATCATGGCCGGCTCTCAGGGGAAGCGTATGAGCAATCGCCGAAAACTTATACTTGCGCTTGGCGCAGGTGCTTTAGTAGCGCCGTTCCGCTCGCACGCTCAACAGCAAGGAAAAGTTTGGCGCATCGGCGTGTTGGTCCCGGGTGCGAAATCCGGATGGACGCCGATGGTGGAGGCATTTCGATCCGGCTTGCGTGATCTTGGCTACGTCGAAGGCAAAAACATCAGTATCGAGTATCGGTGGGCGGACAATCGATATGATCGGCTCCCGGCTTTCGCCGCGGAGCTGGTGCGCCTAAAGGTCGATGTCATCGTCACCAACGCGACGCCTGGAGTGGGAGCCGCACGCGGCGCGACTACGACGATTCCCATTGTGATGGCCGCGATTGGCGATCCGGTCATATCCGGCTTTATCTCGAATCTATCGCGTCCTGGTGCAAACATTACCGGCTCAACGTTTTTTGGCAAAGAAATTTTGGTCAAGCGGCTTGAACTATTGAAAGAGGCCTTGCCTGGCCTGAGGCGCGTGGCGTTTTTGAATGATCAAGCGGTCCCGCGCGATTACCTTACGGCACTCGAAAACGCTGCGCGGGCAATGAAAATTCTGCTCGAATCATTCGATTTGGCGAATGCTGACGCGCTCGAAGGCGCTGTAGCCGCTATAGGGAAAAATCAGATCGAGGGCATCGTCGTTATAGAGACGCCAATGCTGATATCCGTCGGTGCTCGAATCGGAGCGGCGGCATTCAAGCACCAAATCGCAGCGATCGGGTTTAAAGAGGTTGTTCAGGGCGGTGGCCTCATGGCCTATGGCGCCAACATCGCCGAGTTGTGGAGGCGCGCAGCAACCTACGTCGACAAGATACTAAAGGGTGCCAAGCCCGGCGATTTGCCGGTCGAACGAGCCAGCAAGTTCGAACTCGTAGTAAACAAACAGGTGGCCACTGCTCTAGGCATCAAAATCCCCAATTCCATATTGCTGCGTGCCGACAAGGTGATCGATTAGCCGCACCGGGTTAGGGCTCTCACGCGCGGGAATGCCGGCAGCCAAAAAAGTGACCAACCCCCGGCTTACGTCTTCACTTCTTTCGCGGTGCTACGCGGACGCAGCCGGCTCAGCAGGGGCCAGGATCACGATCACCGAAATCATGATCACTGCCGGGACGCGTGTAGAAGATCGAAATGTCGGCGTGCGAAATCTTGAGAGACTTCTGCATCGAGACTTCCATGAAGCCGCCGAGCACGAGCAGCCGCGGCGCCTGGCGGATAATCCATTTTCAGCGTGAAGTATCCGATCGCGCCGAACGCGAGCATGATCCACAGGTCCTGCACGCTGAAGTTGACGCTGTAGACGCCTACCAGGCAGAAAACCGCGATCAAAGCAGCGAGCACTTTGTAGCCCGCTTTCGTGGCGGTCCTGTCCAACGAGATCCGAGGTCGAAAAGCCAGCGCTGAGAATGCCGATACGGTACAGCTTGCGCGCAGGTTGGGCATGCGCGGCGCCGCAAACGGCGACGATCGAGAAGGCAAGACGGCGAGGATGGAACGCCGATCCATCACTGGATCACCTCGTCCGCGCGCAAAATTAGCGATTGCGGGATCGTCAGTCCGAGTGCCTTTGCCGTCTTCAGGTTGATCACCAGCTCAAATTTGG
>JAYWDZ010000015.1:0-15859 GCA_043779595.1 Nitrosomonadales bacterium | reverse complement strand
CCAGCCTGGAATGGCGAGCCTTACCCCCGGCACTGGCATCTATCGCTGGGGCTGCTTCCTTCCGGACCTGACCCGATTCACAACTTAGCCATGCGGGGAGACCCGCCGCGGGTATTCTATCGCAGATAACTGCGAGCAGCACGGCCCGGGTAGCACTGCGGATTACGTGCAGTCTTCAAGTCCAGCAAAGGGGTTTTATAGGGAGTGGATAATGATGCATCCACTCCGCCATTACCAGCAGCAATGGCATAAAAACGCCACACTTTACCGTTCTTTTTACCGCATCATCCAGAGTCTGGTTGGCATTATCCTGAGCGGGTATAGAGCCTGCCATATGCGCGCTCAGGCTAATTGTCAGTTTGCAATCTCGCTCGGCGCTTTTTAATGGCGTCGGCTAGCCCTCGCAATAGCGGTACAGTGTCTTCCCAACCAATGCAGGCATCGGTAATCGAGGTGGCATAAGCCAAAGCTTGACCCTCGACTAAATCTTGACGCCCAGGATTCAGATGGCTCTCGACCATCACGCCAATAATGCGGGCGTCACCTCCTGCCACTTGAGCCGCTATGTTCTGACCCACCTCAACCTGCCGTTGATATTGTTTGCTGGAGTTAGCATGCGAAAAATCCACCATTACCTGAGGGCGCAAACCCGCTGCCGCCAACTCGCTACAAGCGGCCTCAATGTTTTCGGCATCGTAATTGGGAGACTTGCCACCCCGCAGAATAACGTGGGTATCTTCGTTGCCCGTTGTACTAAATACCCCGACGTGACCAGCCTTGGTGATAGATATGAAATGGTGACGCGATTTTGCAGCTTTAATCGCATCAACTGCGATACGCAAGTTGCCGTCCGTGCCATTCTTGAAGCCCACCGGACACGAGAGCCCCGAGGCTAATTGCCGATGCGATTGCGATTCAGTCGTGCGGGCGCCGATTGCGCCCCAACTCACCAAATCTGCAATATATTGTGGCGAAATCAAATCTAGAAACTCAGTCGCACAGGGCAGGCCGATTTCATTGATGTCAAGCAACAGTTTGCGCGCTAGACGCAAGCCGGTATTGATATCAAAACTCTCATTCAGATGGGGGTCGTTGATAAGCCCTTTCCAGCCTACAGTGGTGCGCGGCTTTTCAAAATACACCCGCATCACTATCACTAACTCACCCTGCAATTCGTCGGCTAGCGGTTTAAGCCGATTCGCATACTCCAGTGCTGCAACAGGATCGTGAATGGAGCACGGACCTACAATGATAAACATCCGATCGTCTGCACCGCTCAGCACATCGTGAATGCGGGCGCGACCCTGTGTTACGACGCTTAAAGTGTGGTCGCTAACCGATAATTCCTGCATTAGTTGCAAAGGGGTAAACAACTCACCGCTTTGCTCGATACGTGTGTCGTCGGTGCGGGTATTCATGTATCCATCTCCGGTTACTCTCTATGTCAAGCCGAGTGCGTGGTTGCAAATAAAAACCGCCAATAGTCTGGCGGTTTAAGGAAAACTGAGCGGTTACCCGTGAGCTTAACTATGCCATCTCCGACGCACCAGGCTGGGTGCGTGCAAACAAACTAAAAAATAAATTTGATGCAGCTGGGTTCATGCCTCATCTTACCAAAGGCTATTTGTTGTCACTATTTTAGCCGATGTATTTATACCTTTCCAAAATTCTGGATGCGTATAATTAGACGGTTAAACAGGAGCTGGAGAGAAGATGAGCAACCCTATCGCACACCCCTCCTCCGTCCAGGAAAACAGGCGGGACATGCGCTTCACGGTATGTCAGGCCGCATTAATTTCCCGACCTGGCCAGCCGGATATCGCGTGTGAGATAAGGGATTTTTGTCTCGGCGGTTTGTTCCTGAAATTTACCCAGCCTGAAGCTGTAATTGATACCTTTACAGTATTGGAAGGCGCTGAAGCGGAAGTTTCCTTTCGCGCCATGCTGCCGACCCATGGTTCAGGCACCCTGCCCCCCACTTTTCACCTGCAGGTACACCTTCGAAGATTGAGCCCGTTGGGTGTGGGAGTGGCTTTTGGACGCCAGCCTGTCGAGGCGTTGCGCTCATTGCAAAAGCTGCGTATGGCGGGCCACCGGCTGCGTTTAGGCGCAACGACCGTCACGCCGGACAACCACAGCTTGCGTGAAACCTGCACTACCTTGTTGCGAGAAAGTTTGTTGCAAACTCACGATCATCTGGCTCGCGTGATGGAGGACCAGCTGAGCCTGGCCGCGCTGCATGCAATCGGGATTGCTGAACATAGCGCGCTGCTGAATGCCCCGCTGGAATTCAAATCTCACGCGAAGCTTGTGCAGGCAAAGTTGCTAAGTGGCGTGCTGGAAGGACTACGCCCTTCTACAACTTCCACCTTGAAGCCGCAAACCCATGACGAAATGGCATTGGTGGACGAGGTAGATTTTGAAGACTGGCTGAGTACCTCATCCGAAGTGACGCGACTGGAAGCGCATTTCAAGGAACAACTGGCGGATATTGAGCCTCGCGTCAGCCAATTGTTTGCGCAAGCTTATGACCATCTGAATAATCCTTTTGGCCCTGCGGTGATTTGCCATGCGTACCGCAACGCTATTCAGGATCTCTCCCTATCAGGCAAAGCGCGTACGGTCGCATATGCCGCACTGCGCGACGTATTGACTGAGCAACTTGCTCCCCTCTACGCGGAGTTGCTGGCCTGGCTGCCGGTATCCGAAGCTGAATGGGGCAATCACCAGGTCGTCGTTCGCGGAACTCAGACTGATGCTGCGTTAAATGCAGATAGCAAAAGGGCAGCCTCAACCGCTAATGCCGCCCCTAAACAAGGTGCGCTGGGACGTATCACGAGTTCATTGATGGATTTTTTTCGCGGCCAATCCGCTTCCCGCCCTCAAGTTTACGAGGATGTAGGCCCATTATCAGAGGGCTTAGGGTCATATACCGGCTTGCCTCAATCGGGCGACTCATCGCCAGTGTATGAATCGTCTCCCGTGCTGCAACGACTCTCAGCCGCAGGCACGCTGCCGCTGAATCTGAATCCCGAAATGCGACGTTCGGTGGATATGTTTGGCGCACTGTTTGATACCGTGCATGCCGAAAAGTCGGTGAGTGAAGGCATACGACCGTTTTTTAGCCAACTGGAAACCAGCCTCGTCAAACTGGCGATATCTGATCCCGAGTTTTTGGGTTCTCCGTCGCACCCTGCGCACAGAGTGCTGAACACGATGGATCGCATCAGCATGATCGCTGGCGACGACGGCAAAATCGCCGATGCGCGGCTACTGCGATTAATGAGTCGCTGGACTGATCGAATCAACGCCGAAGCCGAAAAAAATCCCGGCATATTCGAAGAAGCGCGCACCCAGCTGGAACGTGTCGTCAAACCCTTATTGAATGAACGGATTGCACGAATTTCGCGACTGCAAGAAATCTGTGAAGGCCGCCAGCGCGCCGAGAAAACCAAATCGCAAGTGCTGGCTCAACTTCTGGCTAAGCTGGGTGCGCACGTGGTGCCCACGATAGTCATCGAACTTATCAATAGTGGCTGGCGCAACGTATTGCTCATGCTGGAATTGCGTCACGGCGAAAATAGCACCGAGGCTCGCGCCGCATGGCAGGCGCTGGAGCAGTTATCGCAGTGGCTTGATCCGGCTCGTACAGAATCGCCTACCCCCGCTAATGCACAAGCGTTGCTGCAATATGTCGACACTACGCTTACCCACGTTTGCGCAGATAAATTTTCACAGGATCGTCTGCTCGATCAATTGGCACACGCGCTTTTTGACCAGGATGCAAATCTTGAATACACGACGATTGCAGCCAAACTGGCCACCCCTCTTTCCGAACCTTTAAGCGCGGAGCAAGACACGTTACTTGAACGACTTAGGGTAGGCGACTGGTTTCAATTTACTGATCTGGATGCGCCCCTTAATTTGGTATGGGTCGGAGACAAACCGCCCGTGTATGTATTTGCAACCTACCGCGGCATCAAAAAGCTCGATCTCAAACGCCACGATTTGCTGCAAGCGCTGGACAAAAAAGAAGCGCAATGGACCGAGGACATGGAGCTGCCACTGATGGATCGCTCGTATAGCGCGATGATCCAGAAAATGCAGCGCGACTTGATATGGCAAGCGTCGCATGATCCGGTGACGGGGCTCGCGAATCGGCGTGCGCTCTTTCGGTCAATACGACGCGATTGGGTACGCAACCAGAATCCTGACCCTGATACCGGCTATGTGATCGGCATCATTCAAGCCGAGGTGCAAGACGCGGGCAATAATGCGCCCAATGCCGATACGCGTAACGCGTTCATCCGCGAAATGGCACAACGCATTCAGCAACAGCTTCCCGCGGGCACCCTGCTTGCCCGCGCGGGTGAGCAGTCGATTGCGTACTGGGTGGCCATGTCGGACACAATCTCGGCGAAACTCACTTCGACCAAACTTCTGAATGGATTAAAGCGTTTGAGCCTGTTGATTGATCATCAGGATATTCACGCCCAAGTCCATATCGGTCTCGTATGGGTGAACAACGGGCTGGAGCCGGAGCGCTATTACGACCTTGCCAATGCTGCCGCCACTGCGGCACGAGAATCGAGACAAGAGGCCGTGGTACTGCATCATAACCACGATAAAAATCGCGCCAAACCTGCCATTGCCCTGGCGGCATGGGCGCATGAACTCACGCGCATCCTGGCGGATAATCGTTTGGAACTCAATTGCCATGCGATTGTAGATTTGCGTAACAACGCGAACCCTTTATCGATCTACGAGATCCTGCCACACCCCATGGCGGATTCTGCCGCCCAGACTGATCAAATGATTACTCATGATTTGTTCAGCGTCGCCGAACGTTTGCTACGCATCACTGAAATCGACCGCTGGGTGGTTAAACGATTATTCGGGTGGATACGCGAACATAGTAATCAACTCGAAACCCTGGGCGGATTTGCTATCAAGCTATCAGGGCAGTCCGTGGTCAATCCTTTATTCTTGAATTTTTTACTCGCTGAGCTGGGGCGCGGCGACTTACCCACGCACAAAATCATTTTTACGATCAGTGAAAACGCTGTGGTGGAAGGTCATTCTCAGGCGCAGCATTTCATTCGTCAGTTACAGCGTTTAGGCTGCAAATTCATGCTTGATGAATTTGGCTTAGGCACGAGTTCTTATACGGCGCTGAAGAGCCTAAAGCTGGATTACTTGAAAATCGACCGCTCACTCGTGCGTGAACTGCCATCCAGCTTTATCGACGAAGCTATCGTGCGTTCTATTTTGGAAACCTGCGCTTTCCTCGAAATTAGTACCATTGCAGGCTTTGTCGAAAATGAAGACATCCAAACCAAACTCCGGGAAATGGGCATTCAATATGTCCAAGGTTATTTCATTCGTGAACCCGTCAAGCTGGAGAGTTTGATTCACCAGCCAGATACAAACTTATGAGTACATCCACCATCCCCTAACGACTGATAGGTTTGTAACGGATACGGCGCGGTTTCGCACCCTCTTCACCCAGACGTTTTTTCTTGTCGGCCTCGTATTCCTGGTAGTTACCTGCGAAAAACATCACCTGCGAGTCGCCCTCAAACGCCAGAATATGCGTGGCGATACGGTCGAGAAACCAGCGGTCATGCGAGATTACCAGCACACACCCGGCGAACTCGAGCAAGGCATCTTCCAGTGCACGTAAGGTTTCCACGTCGAGATCATTTGACGGCTCATCGAGCAGTAGCACATTGCCGCCCGAAATTAGCGTCTTGGCCAAGTGCAGCCGCCCGCGCTCGCCGCCCGATAGATTGCCGACGATTTTTTGCTGATCGCCGCCTTTAAAATTGAAGCGGCCGATATAGGCGCGTGACGGGGTTTCATAGCGACCCACAGTGAGGATATCGCGGCCTTCGGCGATTTCGTCGAACACGGTTTTGTCAGCGGTCAGCGCATCGCGGCTTTGGTCAACATACGCCATTTTGACAGTGGAACCGATCACAATCTCGCCACTGTCCGGCTGTTCTTTGCCGGTAATCATTTTAAAGAAGGTCGACTTGCCCGCACCGTTAGGACCGATGATGCCGACAATCGCACCGGGCGGCACACTAAAACTCAGATTGTCGATTAACAGCCGGTCGCCAAAGCTTTTACTCACGCCATTAAATTCAATTACCTTGTCACCTAAACGCTCCCCCACCGGGATAAAAATTTCCTGGGTTTCATTGCGCTTTTGGTATTCGACCGAATTCAACTCTTCAAAGCGTGCGATGCGGGCTTTGGACTTGGCTTGGCGCGCCTTGGGATTTTGGCGTACCCATTCCAACTCCTGACGAATGGTCTTGATGCGACCAGACTCCTGCTTGGATTCGGTTTCCAGCCGCGCCTCTTTTTGTTCGAGCCAGCTCGAGTAATTACCCTTCCACGGTATGCCGTGGCCTCGGTCAAGTTCCAGAATCCACTCGGCGGCGTTGTCCAGAAAGTAACGATCGTGGGTTACCGCCACTACCGTGCCGGGATACCGTACTAAAAACTGTTCCAGCCAGTCGACTGATTCGGCGTCCAAGTGATTGGTGGGCTCGTCCAGCAGCAGCATATCGGGATTGGATAGCAGCAATTGGCATAGTGCGACTCGCCGTTTTTCGCCGCCAGATAGCGTGCCTACGAGTGCATCCCACGGCGGTAAGCGCAACGCATCGGCCGCAATTTCCATCTGCGTATCTGAGTCTGCCCCGGCGGTGGCGATAATCGCTTCACACCTCGCTTGCTCGTCGGCGAGTTTGTCAAAATCCGCATCCGCCTCAGCATAGGCGGCATACACTTCCTCAAGCCGGTTTTTTGCGGCGACAATTTCTTTCATGCCTGCCTCAACGGCCTGACGCACCGTGTGCTTGGGATCAAGCTCCGGTTCCTGCGCCAGATACCCAATGCGCAAATTCGCCATGGGGACGGCTTCGCCCTCAATGTCTTTGTCGATACCCGCCATGATGCGGATCAGTGTGGATTTGCCCGATCCATTCAAGCCCAACAAACCAATTTTGGCGCCCGGAAAAAACGACAGTGAAATGTCTTTCAGTATCTGCCGTTTTGGCGGCACGATCTTGCCGACACGGTTAAGCGAGTAAACGTATTGCGCCATAAATAACCTGAGAAAATATTAAATACAACCGAAAAAACTAGTAGGCATTTTGATCGCGCCAGACCACAAGGACGGTTTTGAGGATGATCATTAAATCAAAACCAAAAGACCAGTTGCGCATGTAATCAATATCGTACTGAATACGCGCCCGCATTTTATCCAGCGTGTCAGTCTCGCCGCGCAGACCGTTTACCTGTGCCCAGCCAGTAATACCAGGTTTGACCTTGTGACGTAGCATGTAGCCTTTGATCAGTTTGCGATATTGTTCATTGTGGGAGACTGCATGAGGACGCGGGCCGACGATACTCATCCGTCCTTGCAACACATTGATAAATTGGGGCAGCTCATCGAGAGAAGTGCGGCGAAGAAAGCTGCCAAATCGAGTAATACGCGGATCGCTACGCGCCGCCTGGGAGATTTCGTTGCCATCTTCGCATACACGCATGGAACGGAACTTGTAGACATATATCTCATGTCCATCCAGCCCATAACGACGTTGTTTGAAAATGACGGGGCCGGGCGAGGTCAGCTTGACCCCCAATGCGACAATCAGCATCACAGGCCAGATCAATAACAAAATGAGGATCGTCAATAATACGTCGCTGATACGTTTGCCAATACCGCTGATGCCCAGCGTTGGGCTTTCACATAAGGCGACAATCGGAATGCCGTGGATATGATCCATGCGCGCCTGTATCAGGTCAGAAACAAAAATGTCGGGTACAAAATACACAGAAACTGTGGTGTCTCGCAGCTTGTCGAGCAGCTCCAGGGTCCGCAACTGTGCGGCCATGGGTAGGGTAATGTAGACCAGGTCGAGACTGTGTTGATTGACATAGCTCGGCACATCAATCAAGGTGCCTAAAAGTGGCTGCTCAGGCGATATCATCGTCCGTTCGCGGGCACGGTCATCAAAAAAACCGACCACATCGATGCCCAGGGTTTCGTCTCGGATGAAACGTTGTAATAATTCCGAACCGAGCGCCCCTGCGCCTACAATCACCGCTTTTCGCCTTCCCCCTTCCAGCAAAAGCAACCGCGGTAATAGCCTACGTGTCATCCGATGCGCGAACCACATCGCAACCGGTGTGGCCAGCACCCAAGTCATTACTAGCTTGGGCGGGAAATAATCCAGATAACCCGACGAATAACCGAATAGCAAAATGAGCCCTGACAGCAGGAACCAAGGGATGATGGCGTCATTCCAAAAGGCGCGAACGTTTACCTCGGGCCATTTACCGGGGAAAGTGAGGGTGAAGACAATTAGCCCGAGAATAGGATATGGGCCATTGAAAGGCTCGCGGAAAATAAACGTGCACACAATAAGCACGAGTACCGCAACAAGCGGATCTAGCAGCAGTTTAGTCAGCGATACAACAGAGAGCTGCTGGCGAAATAGCCATTGATTATGATTTTGCATGATTGCGGCTGCATTCTCTAGAATGCAGTTTTCTGGTTATGGCTGCTATTACGGCGATATATCAAGATTGAATAGACCTTCTCACCTGATCGAGTGCCATTATGGTCCAAAAATACGCTCCATGTGCAGGGAGCCGCTTCCTTACTCCTTGCTGTTATCTAAGCATGGGCATTATTTTTAAAACCTAATCCTTATTCAGGATGATTCGGCTACCTTTGCTTAGAAGAACAACGTAACTTGGGCTGAATATACGGCCATACCGCGTCAAGCATGCTGTTTTGCGCCTGCGCATTAGGATGAATTCTGTCTGGCTGCATCAGCGCCGGGTGAGTCCCTACCCCACAAATAAAGCACGGTACCCGTATCAGCTTTTGTTCACGCGCGACATCCTGAAACACGCGCGCCACCGCGGCGGCATACGCTTTGCCATAATTGGGCAATACGGGGGGGTCTAGTAGAACCACCCATGCTCCCGTGGCGCGGGCTTGTTTGACCATGCTGTCCAGTTTTTGCCGAATGCTTGCGGGCGGCTCACCGCGCAACGCAT
Organism: Nitrosomonadales bacterium; assembly: GCA_043779595.1. GTDB lineage: Bacteria > Pseudomonadota > Gammaproteobacteria > Burkholderiales > Thiobacillaceae > Thiobacillus. The sequence continues at coordinate 6,775 of JAYWDZ010000015.1, read as the reverse complement.
CATTGCCTCCAAGCTCGAGGAGCACTCCGGCAGGATGGTGCCGCTGTAATGCGGGTACCAAACGTTGCAAGCCATTTTGCAGGGTGTCGCCACTGACGCTGGCGTTAATGACGCGCCAGTCGGGGACCGTTTTTCTAACCCGTTCACTGAGTTTATCCACCCAGCTTTCCCCTACTGCCAAGCCATAGCCGGAACTCAGGCTGTCCCCCACAACTAATAGCGCACACTGCCCCGCGTATACCCAATTGGGTATACACATCATCAAACCCCACATTATGCGATAGCTCAAGCCGTCATCCTTTCAATTGTCAATCTGGATTTCCAAAAATCAGCACGCGTTAGTGTTTGCCCGACCGCCAGATTGAGAAAATGATCCATAGGCTATTTAAAAATGCGATCACGAAACCCAATAAGCCAAATAAGGGTAAGCCAAATAGCTTGGGTCCTCCGCTCACAGTCATGATGATGCTGGAGCCCACCACAAGCGAGGCAGTCAAGATGCCCATGGTAATGCGGTTACTCGCGCGGTCTAGCTGATGCCCAAAGTGGTCCAGCCGTTTCAGGTCCAGATCAATTTTGAGGCGCCCATGCCGTGCCTGATGCAACAATTTTGCCAAATCGCGTGGCAATTCATCCAGCACCTGGAGTACTTCGCGCAAGGTTTTGCGACCGCGTGCAAACATGGCCTGCGGCGTGTAACGCGCGTGCACGGCACCTTCTACAAAAGGCGTCACCTGATCAATCATATGAAAGTTTGGATTTAGCTGCTGTCCCAAACCTTCGAGCGTGATCAGGGTTTTAAAAAGCAGCGTCAAGTCGGCCGGCAAGACCAGATTATTTTCGCGTAGCAAGCTGGTAATGTCGTTCAATAGCGATGCGAGATTGAGATCTTTTAGTTGCAGATCGTCGTAGTTCAACATCAGCTCTGATACTTCATATGCCAGCCGGGCTTCATCCACTTCGGTGTCGCCGGTCCAGTCCAACAGCACTTGCAGCAATGCCACTTCATCCTTGTCGATGAAGGCATGCAGCAGATCGATGATTTGATTACGGCGCATAGTAGTCAGTACGCCGACCATGCCAAAATCGATCATGCCAATAACATTACCCGGCATAAAAAATACGTTGCCCGGATGCGGATCCGCATGAAAATGCCCATGCGTGAGGATCATGCGCAAAACCGTATCGGCACCGCGGGTCGCCAATATTACGGGGTTGAGACCTGCTTCAACTAGACGCGCGGTGTCGACTCCGATCACGCCGACTAACTCTTCTTGAACATTGATCTGGGTATTACTGTATTGCCAATACACCTTTGGGATTTTGACATTGGGGTCAACGGCAAAATAACGCGCGAACTGATCCATGCTGCGCGCTTCTTTTGCCAGATCCAGCTCGCGGTGCAGTGATCGGCGGAACTGCGCGACGATATGAATAGGGTCATATCGCCGGGAATCCGGGACTTCGCTTTCCAACAGCCGGGCGACATGATCGAGAATTCGCAAGTCCGCATTGATCTTGGCTTCAATACCGGGGCGACAGATCTTAACCACTACCGTTTGCCCCTCCCTTAAACGGGCGCGATATACCTGGGCGATTGAAGCAGATGCAATCGGCGTGGGATCAAACTCAGCAAAAATCTCGTTCGGCTCGCCCCCCAATGCGGCGACCAAGTGAGGATGTATCAGCTCGTAAGCTACAGGGGGAACATCATTGTGGAGTTTCTCAAATTCGGTAATCCAGTTGGGCGGAAACATATCCACTCGAGTGGCAAGCAGTTGTCCAAATTTGACGAAAGTAGGCCCCAGTTCTTCCAGTGCGCGGCGGATACGTATAGGCGCATCAAGCTGCGCAATGTCACTGGTATTGTTCCAGCGCAGGATACGTCCGGCGCGTTCCAGCATGTGGCCAATACCCATTAGCCGCACCAGATCGCCCCAGCCATAGCGGATCATGACTGAAGCAATATCGTGCAGGCGAGGTAAATCGCGAACGACGGACAAGGTTTCCCGAAGCATGGAGGCGTATTTGTGTTGAAGTAAGGGCAGTTTAACCAGAGCCCGCGGCAAGCGGTAGGTTTCTAAAGTGCCGTATACATAATGGAGCGGCGAGTGGAAATAAAATTATCCAATCCGAGCTACATTGAGGGTCGCTTATTGTGGCCCATGCAAAGTGCGAGCGCTGTGCGCCAATCCTGCAGACGCAGCCCAAATACTAGTTCCAACTTGTCGTTATTCAGACGTGAGTTGGAGGGACGTTGGGCAGGCGTCGGATATTCGCTACTCGGAATAGCGATTAAATGCGCAGAGGCATGCGTATTATCTGGCGTATCCAATGACTGAATGGCCTGCGCAAATCCATGCCAGGAAGTCACGCCGGCATTAGTCATGTGGTAGACGCCCCAAGGCTGGGTGCTATCACCCTCGAACGTGTTGGACCCCACCACAGTCAGTACCTGCGCGGTGGCCTCAGCAAGATCACGACACCAGGTAGGCGCGCCCATCTGATCAGCCACGATTTTTAACTCGTGTCGTTCGCGCATCAACCGCCGCATAGTCAGCAAAAAATTGCTGCCGCGCGCACCGTACACCCATGAGGTGCGGAAGATGAAGTGGCGACAACCACTCGCCTGAATCAAGCGCTCGCCTTCTAGTTGGGTCGAGCCATATACATTCAGCGGGTCACACGCATCCCCTTCGCGCCAGGGTATGGCACCACTACCATTAAAGACGTAATCAGTAGAGTAATGCACCAGTATCGCGTTCAACCTGGCCGTCTCTTCAGCCAAAACACCGGGCGCAGTGGCGTTTATCACACGTGCCTGGTCCACTTCAGTCTCAGCCTTATCTACTGCGGTATAAGCCGCAGCATTAACAATAATCTGCGGTGCGATAGCGCGGACTTTGTGCCGGATTGCATCAACATCGGCCAGATTCAACGCCTTGGAATCCAGCGCAAATACCTCGCCCTGACAACCCAGAGTACGCTGGAGCTCCCAGCCTACTTGGCCGTTCGCACCCGTAAGCAATATCCGTGGACGGCTCATGCGTACACTTCGGCCTCTTTGAGCAAGGGCAAAGCTTTATCTTTAGCCGATAAGCTAGGCTCCCCTTTCAATGGCCATTGCACGCCAATCTCGGGGTCGTTCCAACAGATACCCCGATCCCATTGCGGCGCATAAAAAGCAGTCGTTTTGTAGAGAAAATCAGCACTCTCGGAGAGCACCAGAAAACCGTGCCCGAAGCCCGGGGGTATCCACAGCATACGTTGGTTATCGACTGACAACTCATAGCCTACCCATTGCCCGAAATGGGGCGAAGTGCGACGCAAGTCCACAGCCACATCGAACACCGCCCCACTCGTCACGCGCACCAGCTTACCTTGTGGGTCGTTAAGCTGATAGTGCAGCCCACGGAGTACCCCTTGGGTCGAGCGCGAGTGGTTATCCTGCACAAAATCCAAGTTGAGCCCTTGCTCGGCAAAAGTCTGACGATTCCAGCTTTCCAAAAAAAACCCGCGGGCATCACCAAACACTTTGGGTTCAAGTAGCAGCACCCCGGGGAGGGTTGTGTGGATTACATTCATGTTAGCGGGGGCAGTAAGTCGTAAACGTGGGTAGGAGTATTTAAAGTGGAAGCGGACTATTTATCTATCGACTACGCTTCAAAACACACGGTCATTTAGCATGTTCAGCAGGTATTGACCATATGCATTCTTCTTCAGGGGTTCTGCCAGTTTCACCACTTGCTCTGCGGTGATGTAACCCTGACGGTAGGCGATTTCTTCGGGGCAGGCGATCTTCAGGCCTTGGCGTTTTTCAATGGTTTCGATAAACATAGAAGCCGCCAGTAGCGATTCGTGCGTGCCGGTATCAAGCCAGGCGTGGCCGCGTCCCATGATAGAAACATTAAGCGCATTAGCCTCCAGATAATGGCGATTAACGTCGGTAATCTCCAGTTCGCCGCGCGGTGAGGGTTTTAGGTTTCGGGCAATATCTACCACTTGATTGTCGTAAAAGTAGAGCCCGGTGACCGCGTAATGTGATTTGGGCTGGACAGGTTTTTCTTCCAGGCTGATCGCCTTGCCGCTCGCATCAAATTCCACCACGCCGTAACGCTCTGGATCTTGTACCAGATACGCAAACACCGTGGCGCCGCTGTTCAGCTTACTGGCGGCCACCAGGTCCTCGGTCATTTCGTGACCATAAAATATATTGTCGCCGAGCACCAGCGCGCTGGGGCCATTACTAACAAAATCCGCGCCAATAATAAATGCCTGCGCCAGCCCATCCGGCGCTGGGCTGTACTGCAAATTGCAGATTAAGTCCCCCACTGGCTGCCGTCGCCCAATAGCTGTTCGAAGCGTGGCGTATCCTGCGGCGTCGAGATGATCAGCACATCCTGTATCCCCGCCAGCATCAGCGTAGTGGGGGATGGTAGATCATCGGCTTGTCATAAATCGGCAGCAACTGCTTGGAAACGGCCAGCGTCCCCGGGTACAGACGCGTGCCAGAGCACGCTTGCCAGAATGATTCCTTTGCGGCTCATAATGCGCTCCGCTCGGCGTAATTCGTATCCATCCATTTGCGGTATTCACCGCTGGCTATATTTTCTACCTACACCATATTGTCCAGATACCAACTTACCGTTTTGCGTATGCCCGTCTCGAAAGTTTCGGCGGGTTTCCAGCCAAGTTCATTGTGAATTTTGCTCGCGTCAATCGCATAGCGGCGATCGTGCCCCGGTCGGTCACGCACATAACTCAGTAACCGAGCGTAAGGCCCGGCAGGGTCGGGGCGCAGCTCATCGAGTAGCGCGCATACTGTTTTGACAATATCGATATTGGGCATCACATTCCAGCCACCGACGTTGTAGGTCTCGCCGAGTTTGCCCCGTTGGAGTACGGTGCGGACTGCCGAACAATGGTCGGTGACATACAGCCAGTCGCGTACATTCATCCCATCGCCATATATCGGCAGCGGCTTACCCAGCGTGGCATTCAAAATCATCAAGGGGATAAGTTTTTCCGGAAACTGGTAAGGCCCATAATTGTTCGAGCAGTTGGTCGTCAAAACAGGCAAGCCGTAAGTGTGATGGTAGGCGCGTACCAGGTGATCGGACGATGCCTTGCTGGCGGAATACGGGCTATTCGGTGCAAACGCTGTGGCCTCGGTAAACGCTGCCGCGCCGCCCTCCAGCGAACCGTAGACCTCATCGGTAGAAACGTGCAGAAAACGAAATTCCGCCTGATCGTCGCGGGGTAGACGCATCCAATGCGCGCGCACTTCTTCCAGCAAATGGAACGTGCCTACCACGTTCGTCTGGATGAAATCTTCGGGGCCGTGAATCGAGCGATCGACATGCGATTCGGCTGCAAAGCCGACAATCGCGCGCGGGCGATATTGGGTGAGCAGGGTAGCGATGAGAGCACGGTCGCCGATATCACCCTTAACGAAGATGTGACGCGAATCGTCCTTCAGACTGGCCAGATTTTTTAGATTGCCCGCGTAAGTCAGATTATCCAGATTGAGTACGGGTTCGTCGTTCTCCCTAAGCCAGTCCAATACGAAATTCGCGCCGATAAAGCCGGCACCGCCAGTAACCAATATCACAACGATTTCCTATTCAAAAATAAAAGTTGCGATCCGTTAAAATATCAGGCCGCTTCCAACTCAACATGCACCCGGCGACCAATCGCCGTGGCGATGTTCACCAGCGCATCCAGCGAAAAGCGCGACACACGTCCACGCAAGAGATCACTGATACGGGGCTGGGTTACACCACATCGCGCGGCGGCCTCGGTTTGCGTCCAGCCGCTTTCCTGCACGATCTCAGCGATTTTTTGCATGAGTTCGGCTCTTGCACGCAGATTTGCCGCCTGCTTGGGCGTATCGGCAAGGGCATCCCACACACTGGCGTAAGTTTCAAGCTTGCTGATTTTTTTCGGCCTTTCATCAATTGGGCGAAGCGCTCTCTGGCAACATCCAGGTCGCGCTTCGACGTCGCCTGCGTCTTTTTCTGGAGAGCATGAAACACGACCACAGCATCAGTCATGCGAGCCGTATAAATACCAGGTAGGTACCCACATCGTCCCACACCCCGATTTCCTCAACTCTTTGCCAATCGATGGCATCGGCTTAAATCATCCGGTGTTTCCCACGTTGTACCTTATCAGCTGATAGACCGCATTCTGCCTGGCGTCCTCGGGGAAATCTCGCAGGCATTTGAGCGAGTCACCGAGAAATAGAGTTGGCTTCATTAAATTGATTATACTGATATGGATATATTTTACAAGGCGAGAGCGGATAAGATCAACGCACTCGGCATAGGGCGGTCAGCCATCCAGCACGGGCTTCGCCCACAGGGGACACGCCATAGTTGTAAAGTTGATAAATCGGCAACACGCTCCGCCCACCTTACCCGCGTCCCGTCAACAACTGCCGTGCCGCGCCCAGAATGAACAGCGTATTCGTCACCAGGTAACGCTTCCACAACCGACCCGGTTCCGAACCCAACCGGTGCAGCCATTCCAGCCCGTGGTCACGCATCCACACTGGCGCACGACGGACGGTTCCGGCGTGAAAATCGAACGCTGCGCCCACGCCTATCATCACTGCATTGATCCTGCCGCGATGCGCCGCCATCCAGCGTTCCTGCTTAGGGCAGCCCAAGCCGACGAACACGATACCTGCACCGCTTGCATTGATTCGGTCCACCGCCGCGGTATCTTCCTCAGCTGTCAGCGTGCGAAACGGCGGCGACTCCGTCGCCATCTG
>JAYWDZ010000014.1:0-6231 GCA_043779595.1 Nitrosomonadales bacterium | reverse complement strand
GGGAAGATATCCTGCGTCAATTGACGGACAACACTCCCGATATGGCGATCATGGGCAGTCCGCCGAGGGGCATGCCCCTGGTGGCCGATTCGTTCATGAGCAATCCACTGGTCGTCATTGCGCCGCCTGACCATCCTCTGGTGCAGGGCGGCCGGATTCCCTTGCACATGCTGCTAGAGGAGAGCTTTATCGTTCGCGAGCGCGGATCGGGTACGCGCAACGCCATCGAGCGTTTTCTGGAGCAGCATGGTCTGCGCATGAACACCACCATGGAGATGAGCCGCAACGAGGCTATCAAGCACGCTGTAATGGCTGGTTTGGGCCTCGGCATCCTCTCGGTGCATACGCTGGAAATGGAATTTAAACTGGGACGGCTGGCTGTTTTGAACGTGGAAGGTTTCCCCATCCTCAAGGACTGGTATGTCGTCCATCGGGAGGGCAAACGTTTTTCTGCCGCGGCAGAGGCTTTCAAGGCATTCGTATTGACCGAAGGAAGCAAGCTGATCACCATCCCCCAGCCCGGCACCCTGCCGAAAAACAAACCACGCTGAACCTTGCGATCTCCCTTTACATGACTGCTGCATTTTGCAAAAAATTTCAGCTTTTGAATTTGACCAACCGGCTGACCTGAATGTCAGAGATAAACACTACGCCCGTGTGCTTGTTGAAGAAGGGCGAGAAGCCCTCCAGAATCGGTTCAACCAGTTCGCCAGGAATGGCGACAATAATCATGATCAGGACAGCATCTTCGTTGAACATGAGATGCCCTTCGTGGAACCCATGGCGGCCTTTGCCAGACAGGTTACCCACGATGGTATAACCGGTGACGCCAGCACGGTCGAGCAGATCGGTCGCGAATTCCTGGTGTGCGCCCTCGATAATGATTTCAAGTTTTTTGACAGGACTCAGATTGAGATTATTCATGCGGTAGATTCCTTGGATGTATTTAATGCGTTATCCAGGGCACGCGTGGGCTGCTGCTGCCAGGCGTGCTGCTGAAATACATAATAGTCCCGCGTTTCGGGGTCGACGATAGCCATGCGGACCCATCCGTTGTAGACCAGATTCTTGATCGCGCGCACGGCCTCCACCGCTCTTTTGGCGTGCGCCAGCGGCGACTCGATGACCACCAGCAATCGAAGCGGCTCGTGGTAGGGCAATCCGTCCCGCAGCACCGTTTGCGCGGGAAGGCCTGTACGCAGATCGGACAGGTTTCCAGTCATCACGCCGAAGCGGCCGGCGACGTTGTGATACACCTTGCTGCCACTGCCGTAATGCTCGTTGTCGACGGCGGAGAAGTAGTGCTCCATGTTGATCCATTGCCCCACCACGACTGGGCCAGCCAGGATATTCTCCAGCAAACGCCCCTTGGCATCGCATTTGTAGTCATAGGAGTGGAGAAAGGCCCGGGCGTCGAGATTGAGATGCTCGGTGATCCAGCGACGGCCGATGATAAACGCGGCATTGCGCGAGAGCCCCCATTCGGGCCGCACCTGCGACCAATCCATCGCATTGCGCCAGACGTTGCGGTATGCGTTGGCTGGGGCGCCCCCATTACCGGAAATCGGCGTGAGCGTGGGTAAGCGCTCGGCAGCACACAAACGCGAGGCCGCTTTGAGCCCGTTGAACAATCGTTCGACGTAAACCAGATGACTCGGCGGCAGCAGATCAAGATCATAGGCCCGCAATTCATCGGTAGTGGTGTTATGGAAGGCGGGAATAAACCAGGCGTCGTCTGCGATTTCAATACCCTTCGCCCGCAGGCGCTCGCGCACAGCCGGTTTGTTGGCGATTTGCGCCAGCACGCGCGCGTTAACGATGCCGTGGTTACCGCCACATGCCCCGCAGTCGAGCGCCGACTCATACGGATTGTTTTCCGACGTGCTGCCGTGCCCGGTCAGCAGCACAAAGCGGGAAAAGCCTTTGGTCAGACCGATCGAACGCAACGCCTGGTTGGCCAAGTGGACCTGCTCGTCGAGGGTGAAGCCGATGCGGCCGAGGCGCTCAAGCTGGATTTGCGCGTAGCCGCGATTGACACGATAAAAGCGCCGTAGCCGTTCAATAAAGTTCTGTTCCGCTTGCCGCGCCAACTTGAAGTGTCCGCCGAATTCGGTTGGCCCTTCGCGATGTCCAAGTGCGGTTTCGCGCAATTCCCGAATCATTTCATCGGTCACGCGCTCGCGCTCGATTTTGAGTTCGCGGCCGATGGCTTTGACAATCATCGCGCGCTGCAAAGAGCGAATAATCGAGTCGGCCTGCTCTCGCGTCAGCTTGTCAAGCAGTAGACTGCTATTGCGTTTTTCAGGGTGCAAGCGTTGGCGCCAGCGGTTGTAAGCCAATGGCGCGAAGGTCTTGCCGAACATATCCAGGCCGAACAGAAGGCCTATGGCTTCCACCGTCATGAAGGGTGATATGACCGAGGCCTTCAGCTCGTGAAAGACTTCCTCGAGTACAGAAATGAAGTCGTCCTCTCCAGCGGGCCGGCTCAGCGTGAGTTCAAGAACAACGTTCTTGGGTGTAACGACCACTGGACACAAATGCGTTTCGCTCCCTTTATCCAGCCCGATAAAGCTGACGGGGATGCCAAAAAATCCCGCTATGCCGAAGGTTTGATAGTCGCCCACTTTCTCCAGATTCCGGCGGATCCGTTCGGAGCGTACGTCGATGCAAAACATGATCTGCGCAAACGGGCGTTTTTCTCGCGTGGGCGTCGGGGCCAGGTTCAGACCCCGCAGCAAGCCATTCATATGCTGTGCCTCATGCGCTTTCAGCCATAAAGGGCCCTCTTCGTGTTCAAACTGGGCGAGGAGCCTGAGAAGCTCGCCGATGGCTTGTGGTGACAGCCGCAACAGCTTTTCGCCCTGCCCGGCCCGTTCGCTGAGTTGACGCAGACCCGATGCCCCACGTTGCGCTTCGTGCTCGCGCTTGCGCGAAAGATATTCGGGCATCAAGCGGCTCAGGCGGGTTTTGCGCCGACTAGAAATCGCGTCCTCGACGGCATGCGCCATGGCCGGCAACACCCGCCCCCAATGGAACTCACGGCGCAGATACGCTTCTTCCGGGCATTCCTCGAGGAAGCGCAGCAGCGCGCTGGCACTGGCTGGGGTTTTGGTCCGATGCGCGTGTTCGCGCAGCAAGGCCAGGCCTAGCACCAAGCGGATGGCAAGATAATCGACCAGATCGGCCGGGTAGGTGCGGGCCCAATAGTAATGCTTCGCGCCGGTGCGCCAGCGAATGAAGCCCGTCCACCCATGCAGGCGGGTCAACTCGTGGGTGAAATAATCCATCCACTCGGCTTCCGGCACCTGAAGTTCGGTCATCACGTGGCTGATAATGCCTTCGGGGCTATCGTCCACCGCGAGGATCTGCTTGATATGCAAGCCGCGGATGAATAGCCGCAGGTTGCGTCTCGCCAATGCCGCCCATGCCGCGAACAGGCCTTGTTCCCGGCCGGGCATTTGCCAGACAGACTGACCTTCATCAAAAAAATCGAGGCAGCTTTTGATCACCAGTTCATCAAGAACCGCCCCTATTTCCGTGCCAAAAAGCGCATCGACACCCGTGTAAACGGGGCAGCTGCTCGGTATGTCAGCTTTTACCAATGAGGTGATCGTTGCAACACCAAACTCGCGCGGCGACAAGGCGCGGCCGGAAAGCATCGCGTGGACATCGTGCCCATCGGCCAGTTCAAGGGGCGGTGCGACAGGCTCGTCGACTTGAGTTAGCAAGGTCATCAGCAGCCGAGGCAGGTCGAGGTCGGCGATTGCGGGCCGAGTAGCAACGAAGCGGTCAACTTCCTCGGATAGTGTGGCGAGTTCGACTTGGCCGTTGCCTAAATACTGTTGATACAACGACCGCGAAAGATAACCCCGGGCATGGAAAAGCCGCTCCCCCTCGCGGACGGCCTGCTCGAAAGGAAGATGCTCCAGGCCATAGAGCGGATTATGGTGAATGAAGGTCCGCATCGGCCAGAAATAGGGAATGGGTTCTCCGGCGACGTGAACCATCGCGCGGATTTGGAGTTGCCTGCCGAGTGCCAGCGTCACAGCCCACCCCCGGTCAGGTAAAGTCCGGCGACTACCAAGGCGCAGAGCATACTTGTATAGCCCCAGGTTGAGTACCTGCTAATGTCATTGATCGAGGTCGGCTTTGCCGCTCCCACGACAAATCCCTGCAGAAGCCGGGTCGCCCCCCATCCCCAGACGAGCCAAATCACCAGGGTGACAATCGCGGCCGACGCACTCATTCGCTGTAGTAAATCGAGCATCGCAAAAAAACCGGGGAAAGGCGGCGTGGCAACGGCGGCCAGCAGAGTCACGACCAGCACAGCCGACAGGCGCGGCAGCATGATGGACAGCCCGCCGGGCAGGCCCGCATAAGCGGCCCCAAAGCGCTCAGTCAAGGGTTGGGTGAGCAAGACGAGCAATGCCGGAGGCAAACTGAACCAGAAAGCGAACAAGTACAGATTTTCAGTTGGCGCACCCCCTTGCGCCAGCCCCCAGGTCAAAGGCAAGACGGATGTCGCCAGTAAGGCAGCCCACAAGTTCAAATCCCGTACAGTTAGCAGCCGTAGCGCATAAAGGGCTGAGGTGGCCAACGCCCAAGGAACGACAAAGGCGTGAATTATCGGATCGGTAAGTATCAATATCGCCACGCCTATCTGGGGCCACGCGAGCAACAGCATAAAGCGCGCCACAGGCCAGCGCAGGCGGTTAAGAATCAGGTTCAGTAGCATACTGAACGGAAACAGTGGCAGAAACAGCGCGGCAACCAGAACGTAGCTCATTTCAAATCCATCTTAGCCACACGTTCAACCGCCTTGAAAAACCCAGCACCCAATCGGTAAGCCAGGCATACACGTCCGACACATAGAATTCGCGCGAGATCAGCGTGTAAAGCGCCAGCCGGATCGCCGACCGGCTGCCATTGGTTGGCCCCCGGTTAGCGGTCGTATAGTAAGCCGCCATCCAACCCAAAACGATGGTGGTTGTCACCACTGCTACCAGGATGTCGAACGTCGCAAGCGGAATGCTGGCCGCCGCATAGATACGTTGCCTCAGATCTCGATCCGGGTACAGGAACTGCCCAAAGGCATGTTCGATCAAGGTGTAGCCAGCGACTACGATGATGAGCGACAGGATAATCATCGCCAATAAGCGCCACGGCTTTTCAGCGCGCAACCGGTAGGTGGCAAACAACAGTTGGGCACCGGTGGCCCATCCAAAGAACAGCAGAATAATTCCGCCTTGCTGACCGACGAAATCGCCTCCGATCAGCAGGTGAGAAAGCCCGAGGACGGCGAACGGCACAATCACGGTAATCGCCGCCGCGACCACCCAGGGTAAGCGCGAAACCGCCAGTTTGCGCTCCACCACGAAGGTATAAACATCGTCCTGCGGAACGCCGTCGTGGGCGCGCGCGTTGTTGATCACACTTCCGGCGCCGAGGAACAGCGTGCCTTTAAACAGTCCGTGGGCGATCAGGTGATAAATGGCGAGCGAGAATGCGCCCACCCCGCATTCGACAAACATAAAACCCATCTGGCCCATGGTCGAATAACCCAGCGCTTTCTTGATATCGTTCTGAGTCAGCATCAAGGCTGAGCCGAGCACGGCAGTCACCAGGCCCACCGCAAAAATCACATGCAACACTGCGCTGGTGTGCACAAACAAGGGTGCAAAGCGGTTGATTAGAAAGCCGCCCGCGTTGACGATGCCTGCATGCATCAAAGCTGAAACCGGCGTAGGCCCTTCCATCGTATAGGGGAGCCAGGTATGCAGGGGGAATTGCGCCGAGCGAGCGAAGGCGGCAAGTGCCACCAGCAGGCCCACGGTCGTCACCAGAGGCAGACCAAACACGGTTTGCGTATCGGGGGCAGCGCCGATATGGTCGAACAGAACGGGAAGGGAAACCGTGCCATAGGCTTGGTAGAGCAGCACCGCGGCCAGCACCAAAGGAAGATCGCCGAGCCGATAGGTCAGGAAGGTCCAGAAGGCGTATCGCTGCGCAGCCGGGCGCGTCAAGTCATGGCCGAGCAGGAAATAGAGCAGCACGCCGATCAAATGCCAGGCGACTAGCAGAGTGACCAGATCGCCGGCGGCCACCATCAACAGAATTGCTGCCGTCATCAGATCGAGCAGTGCGAAGAACCGGCCGTAACCAGGCTCCTCGGCCATGTAGCGAACCGAATACACATGCACCACAAGGCTGATACCGGCGACGACTAGCGCC
>JAYWDZ010000013.1:0-2508 GCA_043779595.1 Nitrosomonadales bacterium | reverse complement strand
CATGTTGTCTATTAGTGTTAACAAGCCCTAGTCATATGGCGCGCATGATCGGTTTTTATAACCGTGAGGCAGCACGATTTACCGAGACATTTGCCGAGTTGGATAAGAAATCCCGCGAAGCCAAGGTTGATGGCTTTATCGACACCGCCCCCGCGCAAATCAGTTGGACGGTCAACTTGAAACAGGAGTTACTCAATGATCGACGCTTTGCCTTTGAAGCAAGCAGCCTGACTCCCAGCCTGTATCGACCGTTCACCAAGCAATGGCTGTATTTCAACCGTCGTTTTAACGAAAGAGTGTTGCAAATGCCGCGTATCTTTCCGAATGCGGCGGCGGAGAATCGGGTGATTTGTGTATCGGGAATTGGGGCGCGGAATTTCTCAGCTTTGATCGCCGATACTTTACCTTGTGGTGATAGCATCGAAAAAGGCCAATGTTTCCCGCTCTACTTGTACGACACCCCAGAAGACACCGCCGAAGAGTCCGCCCCACAAGCTTCGTTAGTGGACGTTCCCGCTATGCCAGCCCAAAGAGCTCGCCGCGATGCGCTGACTGACGCCGGATTGGCGTATTTTCAAGCGGCGTATCCCAATGAGCCCCTCAGCAAGGAAGATGTGTTCTATTACATCTACGGCCTGCTGCATTCACCCGACTACCGCGAACGCTACGCGGACAATTTATCCAAGGAACTACCGCGCATTCCCTGCGTGAAAACCGCTGTGGATTTCCGGGCGTTTTCGCAGGCCGGGCGCGCGCTGGCCGAGCTGCATTTGAATTACGAGACGGTGGAAAAATATCCGCTACAGATTGAGGCGGGCGGGCTGTTGCTGACCGACGCCGACTATCGCGTGAGCAAGATGCGCTACGGCAAGAACGGCGCGGGTAAGGACCTCGGCACGCTGATCTACAACGAGCACATCACCCTCACCGGCATTCCGCTGGAGACCTATGACTATGTGGTGAACGGCAAGCCCGCGCTGGATTGGGTGGTGGAACGCCAGTGCGTGAAAACCGACAAGGACAGCGGTATCGTCAACGACGCCAACGACTGGGCGGTGGAGACGATGCACAACCCGCGTTATCCGCTGGAGCTATTCCAGCGCGTGATTACCGTGAGCCTGGAGACGATGAAGATCGTGCGGGCGCTGCCTGCGCTGGATATTTGAGTCTGCGTAATTTGCCAGCCTGATCGACGGGTTGTCGCGTGTCGCACCAAGCTGACCTATACCTGCGCGCGTACGTCCCCGGACAGTTCTCTCAACTCATAGCGGGTACTACGCCCTCCCCCCGCAGACTTGCGCAACACGCCAAGCGCGAGCAGCTGCTGTATCAGCAATGGATATTCCCTTTGTACTTGTTTCGGCATGGCATTGCTTTCGTTTGCCGGGCTCGGCTTATATTCACTTTCCCTCATCCATCTTCTGGCGGATGCTCTCGGCAATCCATGCGTCAGCCCGTGGCCAGCTGCTTTTCGGTCATCACTGGGTAGAGCATTTTTTTCTCCTTGGCAAATATCCCATACCAACGCTGTCAGTTGAAGAAGCCAAGCGCTCCCTCAACTTAGGGTTGCACCTGCACCACCTCTGCCGCGATGCGCTGTATGCGGTTGCCTTCGTTACGAGCCTCAACCAGTAGTTGATTCCAGTCGTCCGGAGGATGGCCACTTTCCAGCATCCTGCGGAATACCCGGTAAGCATCGTCGCTGATGTCATAGGCGCGCTTGGTATCTTCATCGTTGATCCAGGCGAACACGATCACCTTGCTCGGTGCGTGGTAGCGGAAGAACAGCCGGTATTGCTGAAGGAACTTGGCGCGGAACCAGTGCTTGTGTTCTTCGCCGAGCGTGTTGCCCTGCCGGTATTCAGCCCGCGACGGATCTTGCGGAATCACCTCGAATGTCAGCTTGGCAATCGCTGCCAGTCGCTTGGTAGCGTTCTTCTTGATGAATCCGACTGAATCTTTTTGCTTGAGACCTTCGACCTGCCGAGTGATTGCTTCAAGTTGGGCGAGGAACAACGGGTGGGCAAAGACCGTCCAGCCGTTGACCACCAACGGAGCGGGTTGTTTCCCGCTCATTCATCCTCTGCCGACAGGGCGGCATCGAAATCAACTTCAATTCCGCCAACCAGCGAATGGATGCGCTGCACGAGACTGGCGTCGACGGCTTGGAGCCGCTCCGGGTGGCTGGCAATATCACGGGCCAGAAAACCGAGGAACTGCCCGAGTACAGGGTCGTCTTCCTCGGCCGCCTCGACGCGAGACAGCACAACCTCACCGCCGGGACGGATCGTGTAGTGAATCTTGTCCCGCTTGCCCAGCCTCAGGGCACGGCGAACGGTTTCCGGCACTGTGGTCTGGTAGCGGTCGGTCAGAGTGGATTCAACTTCGAGAGTGGCAGCCATGATGCTCTCCGATCAAAGGGATGGGATAGGGCCATGGTAATGCAATCGCCTTGTCATTGTCAATGCGAATGCATTACCTTCTGACCTTCCTTTTCTATTTCCGGAC
>JAYWDZ010000012.1:0-6268 GCA_043779595.1 Nitrosomonadales bacterium | reverse complement strand
TTCATACGATTGCTTTCCGTTCCGATGGTGGTGGGCTGCGCAAATCTCGAACTGTCGCTCCGTTTAAAAGCGGATGTGGGTCGAGGCATTCAGGCTGTTACGCGCTCCGCGCCAATTGTCAATGTGGAACTTGGTAAACGGCAACCCGGTAAGCTCGAAGAACCGTGGCCAACCGATGCGCTCGACCCAATCACCGACCCGCTCCCAATCTTTGGCGTCTTTCTTATAAGTGGACAGAATTTTCTTCACGATCGCGGCGGCCTCGGGCCAACGCGGTGGGTTGTTTGGAATGCCCGCTGCCACTAATTTTTGGAACATGGGCTTGGAACGCGCGTTGGAGTTTTTGCCGCCAACCCAGATGGCCAGTTTGGTGTTCTCGGAGTCGTTGATTTGCATCGGCGGGCACGGCGGATAGCAGGCGCCGCAGCAGATGCACTTTTTCTCGTCCACTTCCAGCGAAGGCTTGCCATTAACTATTGCGGGACGGATCGCCGCCACCGGGCAACGCGCCACAACCGAGGGGCGCTCGCACACGTTAGCCACGAGGTCATGGTTGATCTTCGGCGGCTTGGTGTATTGCACGTTGATCGCGATGTCGCCCTGGCCGCCGCAGTTGACCTGGCAGCAAGACGTTGTAATGTGCACGCGATTTGGCATCTCTTCTTTGATGAACTCTTCGTGGAGTTCGTCCATCAATGACTTCACAACGCCTGACGCATCAGTTCCCGGAATGTCGCAGTGCAGCCAGCCTTGGGTGTGCGCGATCATCGTCACTGAGTTGCCGGTGCCGCCGACCGGATAGCCGGCGTCGTTAAAGGCCTGAATCAGCGGGCCGACTTTCTCCCACTTTGACACCATGACTTCGATATTGGAACGGATGGTGAAGCGCAAATAGCCTTCGCCGTGCTGGTCAATGATGTCACACAGCAGGTTAAGCTCGTAGGGGCCGAGCTGGCGCTGGGTGCCGACGCGCACGGTCCAGATCTCGTCGCCACTGTGTGCGACGTGATGCAATACGCCGGGACGCGGACGATCATGGTATTTCCAGTTGCCGAAGTTCTTGACCATCAACGGGTGCATATACTGGAAACCGTCCGGGCACCCGCTCTCGACGGGAGTGCGATGCGTGATCTTCGCCATTGCTGCTTGAGCTTGAGCCATACTACCTCCAAATAAACGGTGCTTAAGTAGCCAAGATTAAATTAGTCTTGCGTCTCGTAAAAATTGGACCTTAAACCGTGTGGAATCCCGCCGGTCCGCGTTGCATCCTCGATGCCATAGTCCAAGCTACGCGGACTTCGTGCCTTGCCAGCAAAACATTCCATCGGTTTTATCATGCAGTAGTATCTACGAGGCAAGAAACTTGCCCATCCAATTTCTTTGGGCTTGAACCTAAACTAATCGCCGTCAGCCCGCCGTAAGTTGGCGTTTATTCCACTTCTCCGCTTCCTGGTCCCAATCGTCCAAACGAACGTAGGAGCTGGTGCGCGGGTGGCTGATCATATTGGGATCGACCTCAATGCCGATGCCTTCCAGGAAGTTCACTAACCCGATGCGCTCGATCATTTCGCCGCAGCGCTCGTGCTCCAGACCGTTCTCGGCCCAGAAGTCAATAACACTGGCAGCCAGCTCGCGCAACTTGTCGTAGTCTTCATCGGTTTCAAGCTTCATGAACGGCACTATCACGGTGCCCATGGTGTCGCCAATCTTCAAGGTTCGTTTACCGCCGATAAGGATGCTTACGCCCTTATCATCGCCTGTCTGGAGCGCCTTTGTCATAACGTTAATGCAGTGCATACAACGCACGCAGTTACGGTTGTCGATCGCCAAGGTGTCATCATCATTGAGCGACATGGCATTGGTCGGGCAACGCGCAATCACGTTGTCAATGACATACTTGCGCCCTTGCTTGGCAATATAAGTCTTCACTTCTTTCTGGTCGATTTTGATATCGTCACGCCAAGTGCCGATCACGGCGAAATCGGCGCGCTGGATGGAATTCATGCAGTCGTTCGGGCAACCTGAAACCTTGAACTTGAACTTGTAGGGCAACGCAGGGCGATGCATATCGTCAATAAAGTTGTTGACCAAAAGACGATGAATCTTCATCTCGTTGGCATTGGACTGCTCGCAACGCGCGCTGCCGACGCAGGACATTGCAGTGCGCACGCACGGACCGGCGCCACCCAAGTCAAACCCGTATTCGTTAATTTCGTCGAAGAAGTGTTGGGTGTTTTCGCTGGTGGTTCCGATGAACATGATGTTGCCGGTTTGGCCATGAAAGGCAATCAGCCCAGATCCCCATTTATTCCACGAGTTGGACAACTGACGCAACATCCCCGTGGTGTAATGGTTTCCCGCCGGTGGCTGCACGCGCAAAGTATGAAATTCCTTGGACTCCGGAAACATCGCGGCGACTTCGGAGAAACGCGGTATGATGCCGCCGCCGTAACCGAACACTGAAACCGTGCCCCCCTTCCAGTAGCCCAATCGCGTCTTGTAAGAGTGTTCGAGCTGTCCTAACAGATCGACCATCATGTTGTTGTTATGTGCCAGGCGCTTCAAGCCCGTCACAAAGCTCGGCCAAGGTCCGCTTTCGAGCTGATCGAGCATTGGCGTCTCGTGGAATGCCTTCGTTGATTTTTTTTCCTGCGGAATGAAAGTGCTATGTCTCTCAGGATTCTTGGGTTTCTGCAGGTTAGACATTTGAGTTTCTCCAATGCAAAACGGGCATGAAAAAAAACTGCGTACCTCAGCCTTCCAGGCCAATGACAATCTCACTCGTACAACTTCACACTTCGATTCGACAATCCAACCCGCGCCGCAGTCCATGGATTCGGCGAGGGGTATAGCAAACTTAAAATTCGAGCCATTTATAGAGTACAACTCTAACAGGCTACGCCGCTACAAAATTTAGGGTCTTTGGGGGTAGGTGAGGTTACACAAACACACCCCTAAAGAGATAGACGAGATGCAAACGTTAACGGATATATATTTCTAATTCAATGTGTTATACCACCAAGCTCGGCTCATTGCGGAACGCCAAAAGGCGGAACCGTGAGGGAAAGAGATTTTGAAAGCCGCAGATAATCCGTTACATTCCTCATCCTATCGAGTCAATTATGGTCGTTGCATTATTTCCAATAGTGACCTGCAAATTGAGACCAACGTAATTTCGAATATGCGCGAAACACACCCGATGGTCGTTGCCCACCCCTACGCTCTGGATGATAACGATGCTTATAGGCGCTGGCGAGACGAAAAACTCGCGGCTTATCCGCGCAGCGCTGAAGATCTGGTGGTGGAAGTACGCAACCCATTAAGCTTGAGCGCGTCCGAGGCAGGCGAAATCCAGCGCGTATGCAGCGCCGCCAACATGGCGATTTATGCAAGCCCCTTGAGCGCCGTGGCCGATAAAGATATTCCGCGCCGCTTGGGCGAACGGTTGGGCCTTCTACGCCTCGACGCCAATCCACTTGCTGATGATGATGGAATCAGTTCACTCAACGTGGTTCCAGGCAAATCGGCGCGCGGCTATATTCCGTATTCGAATCAGCGTTTGCAGTGGCACACCGACGGCTACTACAACCCACCCGAAGCGCGCATCCATGCATTCATTTTGCACTGCGTACAAGCAGCCGCAGCGGGTGGCGAAAACCGCTTGCTTGATCATGAGATCGCGTATGTGTTGCTGCGCGACGCCGATCCCCGCCACATTCAGGCGCTGACCGCACCCGACGCCATGACCGTCCCTGCCAACACCGAAGAAGGTGCCGCCCGCCCGGCTCAAACCGGTCCAGTGTTTTCAGTCGATGCCGAAAGTGGCAATCTGCACATGCGTTATACCGCTCGCAGCCGCAGCATCGCGTGGAAAACCGACGCCCTGACTAGCGCGGCGCTGCAATTCCTGCAAGCGTTGCTAAATGGGGATTCGCCCTATGTATTCACGCATCGTCTAAGTGCCGGTCAAGGATTGGTGTGCAACAATGTGCTGCACAACCGTAACGCCTTTGAAGATGCTCCGGATGGTAAGCTGAACCGGCTCATGTATCGCGCACGTTATCGCGACCGTATCGCGGCGACCGATCTCAATTCCGTATATGACCATAGTCGAAAACGCCATGAAATACGTCCCGCTTAGGTACATAAAAGAAGATCCATCCGTCGGCGGTTCCGACAGCAGCGAGGACGTCAAAGAACCGACGCAACTACTGGAGCGCTTGGTTGCTGATCTAGGACAGCGATTGATTGGGCTTTCCCCGACCTCGGACCCGTTGCGACGCGCCGATCTACTGCTGCAACTGGGTCGCGCGTTAATTCGCCTGGAAAAAAAACCTGAGGCCTGGGGCATGGCCCGCGAGGCCTTCGATCTTTATCTTGCCGACGAATCTTGGGAGGGCGCGGTACAGTGTTGCGATATATTGTTTTTGGCGGATCAGGAGCTGTCTTTGCAAGCGCTCGGCCAAGGCATTTGGCTGGCAGTAACTTATCCGGTTGATCCGGAACTGAGCGTCGCGCTACTACAGCATGTGGTAGATGAAACACCGACAGACGCGGACGGTGCTGCGGTGGCGGCCATCACCGCGCTTTACCTGACCGATCTGCGCGCTCCCGAAGCAAGACGCGAGCACTTGCTGCTTTTCACCAACCAATTGCTAGCCACGGTGGCGCGGCGCCACAGTGCAGTTGGGAATCAGCAGGATTTCGACCGGTGGATGCGGGATATGGAACTGAATGACCCGGCACTTTTCCTGCCGCGTCTGCGCAATGTCGTTGATGTCCTGGTGCAGGATGACTGGTGGTTCGACCGTGACAGATTGCAGGCCGCGCTACCCGCGCAATGAATGCGATGTATTGGGACGAAAAAAGTCCGCAAGAAGAAATTGCCGTTAACAATGAAGTCGTTGACGTGGTTTTTGGCATTTCCTGCCGTACTTTATTAGTCGATCATGCCTACGCACTTTCGCAGTCTATTCAACGCGCCCTGCCGTGGTTCGTGGACGAAGAGATCGCCGGTCTGCACATCATCCATTCCGCCGATTCCGGTAACGGCTGGACGCGCCCCGGGGATCCGCAGGCGCTCTTATATCTTTCGCACCGCATCAAACTTATTTTGCGCCTCCCCAAGCCGCGCATTGGTGAAGCCGGTGCGCTACTCGGCCAGACCCTGGACGTAGACGGCCACGCGATGCGAGTCGATAAGATGACGGTTAGACCACTTTGGCGCATTACAACGCTGTTTTCGCGCTATGTCGCGATTACCACGGAAGATGACGAAGCTGTTTTCTTGAAGGCCGCCGTCGACCAACTCAACGCGCTTGGCATTCGCCCCGTGAAAATGCTGTGCGGCCTGATGGCAATGATCGCGACGCCATCGGGCTCGCTTAGAACGCGCGGTCTCATGCTCGCCGATCTCACCTTTGACGAGTCGATGCTTCTTCAACAACGCGGACTCGGCCCGCAGCGCAAGCTCGGTTGTGGTCTATTTCTGCCGCACAAGGATATCCACGACATTCGAAGCAAGTTGGGATGAAGGTGTCGCATGCGCTAGGTCAGGGCGACAGTCTGGCACTCATATTGCAACCATGTATTTACGTTAAAAGGAGGGAAAATGACTTACGAAGTCAATGGCAAGACTTTAGAGGCAAACGACAACGGTTACCTTTTGAATCACGATGAGTGGGACAAAGACGTCGCAACCGCAATTGCCCAGGTTGAGGGACTAATGCTCTCCTCCGACCACTGGGACGTGCTGGAATATTTGCGTGATCAGTACGTCAATCACCTCGGGCAGCAGCCCAACAACCGTGCAATCCTCAAGTCCATGCAGGATAAATGGCCGGATCGCAAGGTCGACAACAAGACACTGTTCGATCTTTTCCCCGGGAATCCCTCCAAACAAGCAGGCAAGATCGCCGGCTTGCCTGAGAGCATGCGCAAGGGTGGGTATTAATCGAAGCAAGATTATTTGTCTTCAGGATTATCCTTGCCGGTCTTGTAAAATCGCACTACCGACTCTTGCGGTGGGCCTGGCTCATCTACATAGCTTGGGCGCAGGTTCTGCGTACTGCCATCAGCCTGCGCCAGTTCGCGCTCGCGTGCGCTAATGAGCGCCAAACATTGGCGCAAATTTTCAATCGTGTTATCGGACAGCGGGTGGCGCATACCGTGAGGGGTGGCAGTGTCTTTGATAACGCCGGCAAGAGTGAGCCTCACGGCGCGCAAAATGCGTTGTTCCTTGGGAAGAGCTACATCCGTCATTGTTAAG
>JAYWDZ010000011.1:0-2524 GCA_043779595.1 Nitrosomonadales bacterium | reverse complement strand
GCTCAAATTGGCGTAACGCTTCTCAAGGTCAAATAGGCTGTTTTGCATGGTAAAAGCGTGCCTGAATTGGGGGATTTATAGAAGTGCCCTAAAGTTTTTCTAGTATCTCAGAAGCTTTCTGGGCCAGTTCGAGATTCAATCGATCAACTTATTGATTTAAGGTTAATACACCCCGTGAAGTCCCGGGTTACTCTTAAAAAAGGAGCTTCTGGCGAGATATTTGAAGCCTACATGTTAGATTTGAGTCAGTACACCGCAGCAAGGAAAGTACACGAATTTCAAATTGTCGACCTTAGTGCCAGCGATAAGGATGAAACGATACGTAAGGCTTCACTTATATATATCCCGGTGGTTAATTGATGTAAATAGTCTACCTTCGGCGCGCTCTATACATCAACAGTGACAGCCCACCACGGCCAGCCATCAATCGATCTTTAAAGCCCCTAACATTCAGGTTGTCTCAAACACAGAACGCAGCGAGAGATGCGACGAAAGGGTGGAAATTCTGGTCACTATGCAGCAGTGTGTAGCCATCCGTTATGCATCGTGTAGCGATTACGGTAGCGATGGTCTTGCGTGTTGTGATGCCCAGGGCTCTGAGTTTTCTGTAGTTTTTTGCGGCCTGCTATATTACTTATGCGAGCGTTCCGGCAAGTCAGCACGCATCAAGGAAAAGCTGCCTGCACGCAAGCTTAAAGGGCCGGTAGCAGCAACTGCTGAGTAAACTTTAGCGGTTCTGCAAAAACGCCCTCACGTGAGGGCGTTTTTTATTTGGCCTGCAGATGGCGCGTTATGGCCTCATGCCTCAGCGGGCAGCCAGCCCATTAGCCGTCAGTGGAAGACTGCTCAATGAACCAATCGGAACCAGGCTGCCGTCAGGCTGAATACGAAATTCGCTCACAGTATGATTGCCCGTATTCAAAGTGTACAGGAAACGTCCATTTTCGCTGATGGCCATGTCGATAGGGACGCTGCCGGCGCCAGTGAAGGCTGCGGCGCCACTCCCGCTCAGCAAGGACAGGCTGCCCGTGGCATTGATACTGTAACCGCTAACGGCATTGCTGCCAGCATCGGTGGAGTACAGATAGCGTCCATCCGGCGTAATGGAAATCCAGCAAGCCGCAGTCAGATTTGTAGCCACTTTTCCGTCGATAACCTCAAGATCGCCGTTGCGAGTGAGATGGTACGCAGATACGGAACTTGCATTGGGCGTACCCCCTGCCGCCTCGCTGACGTATAAATTATTGTGCTTACCGAAACTGAAACCGAATGGAGTCTGGCCCACAGAATTGATAATGGCAGGAGTGCTCTCGGGTAAGCCGTCGCGGTCCAACTCATACACTACCAATTTGTTGGTGGCTTTTTCGGAAATGACCAGATCGCGTCCGTGCTGGCTGAACTGTATCGTTGCTGCCGCCGTGCCTGTGCCACTCAATGGCCGATCCGAGTTGGGGATGGGTTGAAGCTGGCCTTTTTTGTTCATTTTGAATCCTGTAATACTGTCGCTGCCAGCATTGAGCACATAGACCAGTCCGTCATTACTGGCCACGCTAACCGGGCGCACCCCGCCTGACTTTAAGGTCTGTACCCATCTCAGGCCATTTTTAACGACGGCAAAAACACTCAGTTCATCGCTACCCGCGTTGACCACGAATAACCAGTGGTTGTCGTCGCTCAGACGTACGCCGCCCTGATTACCCAGACCCGCGCCCAGCCCGGATCCGCCAGTCGGATAGGTAGCGGCGAGGGTCAGCGCGCCATTCGCAGCACGGTGATAAGCCAAAACGACATTACCTTCACTCGCGTTGCTCATGGTATACACCGCCCCGCCATCGGCATGAGTGAGCGCATCATTTTCTGATGCCTGGGCGAGGTTGACGGACAAAAGAGTGAGTGTTGCGAATAGCTGGGGATGGAATTTCATTGTGTTACTCCTGAATAAAGTTGAATTGAAAACCTGGCTACACCCCGCATTGCTTTATCAAGTTGGGGCACCCGGCACTGATAGATTCGCTACTGATGCGGATTCGGTTACATTCCCTTATTATTTTTTTCTCTGATATGAATACCGATTTCCAGAACGTCCATTTACTGTGAACGGGCGGCGCGCCCTGAAAGATGCACTACGCGAAAAGCCATGGCAGATTTCTCAGGCATAATCCGTTCGCTCTTTGGCTTACGGCTTATGTAACCAAACCTTGCCATGCAACGAATAACAAACAATAACCAGGTAACTGCACTCGAGGCGCGACTAAAGGCACTACTGATGCGGGGCCTTGATGGTGAAGCTTCGGCCTACCATACATTCCTCGTGGAGTTAGGCGCTCACCTGCGAGCTTTTTTCAGGAAGCGCCTGACCCGCCTACCCGATGAAGTGGAGGACCTTTTGCAGGAAACATTGCTGGCCGTACACAACCAGCGCCAAACTTACGATATCCATCAGCCGTTAACGGCATGGGTTCATGCCATTGCCAAATACAAACTGATCGATTTGCTGCGTCGACGCGCGCGCCGCGATTTGCTC
>JAYWDZ010000010.1:0-6323 GCA_043779595.1 Nitrosomonadales bacterium | reverse complement strand
TAGAATGCGCCCTCGCCCGGCTGCAGGTCGTAGGCGAGGTGGTTCTGCGCCAAGGCCGCCGCCAGCGCCGCCTCGGCCTTGTCCCACACCTCGTCCGCGCCGACGCGCTTGGGCGGGCGGGTCGACAATTTCACCAGCACCTCGTCGAAGCCGAAGTCCGCATAGACTTTTTGCAGCATCACGATGAAGTCCGCCACCTCGCCCTGCACCTGTTCCTCGGTGCAAAAGATATGGGCGTCGTCCTGGGTGAACGCCCGCACCCGCATCAGACCATGCAGCGCACCGGACGGCTCGTTGCGATGGCACGAACCAAATTCGGCCAGGCGCAGCGGCAATTCGCGATAGCTGTGCCGGGTGTGATTGAAAATCTGCACATGGCCCGGACAGTTCATCGGCTTGACCGCGTAGTCGCGGTTCTCGGATGACGTGGTGAACATATTCTCGCGATAGTTTTCCCAGTGGCCGGATTTTTCCCACAGAGAACGATCCATCACGGTCGGCGTTTTCACTTCCTGATAGCCGTATTCGACAAACTTTGTTCGCATGTACTGCTCGACTTCCTGCCACAACACCCAGCCCTTGGGGTGCCAGAACACCATGCCCGGCGATTCATCCTGCGAGTGGAATAAATCCAGCAATCGGCCCAGCTTGCGGTGATCGCGTTTCTCGGCTTCTTCCAGCCGGAATAGATACGCATCAAGGTCCTCTTTTTTTGCCCACGCCGTGCCATAAATGCGCTGCAGCATTTCGTTCTTGGAGTCGCCGCGCCAGTACGCGCCGGCGACTTTCATCAGTTTGAACACTTTGAGCTTGCCAGTGGACGGCACATGCGGCCCGCGACACAGGTCGATAAAATCGCCCTCGCGATACAGCGAAATATCCTGCCCCGCCGGAATGCTGGCGACGATCTCGGCCTTGTAATGCTCGCCCATGTCCTTGAAGAACGCCACCGCCTCGTCCCGCGGCATCACGCTGCGTGCCACCGGGATATCTTTCTTGGCCAGCTCGACCATCTTTTTTTCAATGGCTACCAAGTCCTCCGGCGTAAACGGGCGGGTATACGAAAAATCGTAATAAAACCCATCGTCAATCACGGGTCCTATGGTCACCTGCGCCTCGGGGAACAATTCCTTTACTGCGTGTGCCAGCAGATGCGCAGTTGAATGGCGGATCGTGTCCAGGCCATCCGTGTCTTTATCTGTGACGATGGCCAGTTGCGCGTCGTTCTCAATCAAAAAAGCCGTATCGACGAGCGCACCGTTGACGCGCCCTGCCAATGCCGCGCGCGCCAAGCCGGCGCCAATCGACGCAGCGACCTCGTGCACCGTCACGGGCTGATCGAAAGTGCGTTGTGACTGATCCGGCAAAGTAATGACAAGCATTTATTTTTCACCAATAAAAAATGCGGCTGAGCCGCATTTCATTCATTCAATCGCAGCTTGCACCGCATGTCTACATCGACAGGCTCGTTAATCGTGCAATACCACGAGGAGTTCGGAAACCCATCTTTTTGTCATCCCGACACAATAATTTGGTAGGCGCGATTGGACTCGAACCAACGACCCCCACCATGTCAAGGTGGTGCTCTAACCAGCTGAGCTACGCGCCTGCAAAGGCAGCGGGCATTGTAACCGAAGCCCTACGCTCTTGTCGAAGATTAACGCCCCTATCTCATCTGATTTTTTCAGAACTATTGATGACAAGGTTATCCATGCCGAATACTGAGGCAACGTGGTTTGCAGCTTGCAGCCGCTGTTGATGTTTGAATTCGTCGAAATTTCGGATAGTCAGACCGGCTGCGGGAAAAGATCAAGATGATTGCATTGCTGTCAGTGTAATCATTGGGATCGGACATGGCAGCGAGACTGCAAGCGGTAACCCACCCATGGGAGGACCATTACACCAGAGCCTTTACATCAAAAAATTGGCGATCGACCGACTGCGCTGATTCTCCATAGGTCTGGCATTAAGGTCGGGCTCGGGAGCGGAAACTATCGTGTCTTAAATATTTTCCAAAAGCGAGTGTTGAGCTCGGATACAAAAAATCCGGAAAATCTCCGGATTTTTATCAAACAAATCACTGTGATGAGCAGAATTTCACAGCAAACCCACTTCATCAGGTGGTTATTAAGACCATCGAGTCAAAGGGTTCTCAAAACTTAAATAGGAATCCGCCCGTGTATGCATCGACATTAGCCCCATCCACATCGTAACGCTCCCATTCCGCGCGCAAGGTGAAGTACTCACTCAAGGCGTAACTTGCGCCCAAACCATAATACAAGCCCTCCCCTTTATTTGACACTTTAGTCTGCCTTGCTGTGGTAGCTAACGCGAAATCAGTGGTGTCTGTCGTCACGCGGGTCTGATGCCAAAAGTTAGCGCCAAGTTTAGCAAACACATCAAAATTCTTAGTAACTGGATACGACCCCTTGGCAGCCAACATCCAGGCGTCATTTTGCAGCGCCAAGCGCGCCGTGCTTGGCGTAGGCGCGGTTGCGGCTACGTTTGCGTATAGATCTTGAAAGGCCATATACCCCCCCTCCACCGCGAAAAAGGGATTGATCTCATAGCCACCATAAAATTTCCAAGGAATATTTCCATTCACACTTGTATTAGCGAGATCAGATGTTGCTGTGATTCCACGGGCTGAATAGGAACTATTAATTTCAGATGACTTCCACTTATTGTTATTGGTCTGCCCAAGACCCACACCCGCATAAAATCCCCAAGGTTTCGGGTTTACCGAGGCATCACCGTATTCGCTCACGCCCGGGTCAAGCACCCAGCCTAAAGTTAAACTGTAAATATTCTGCAACATACCAATTTCGGCCATACCAACAATGTTTTGATTTCGTGGTGATATTTGTGTGTTGCTTGGTACCCGCATATAAGTACCCGTAATTTCGAGTTCATCTGTGGGCTTGTAAGTAAAGCCCGCCGAAATATGTCTTTCAACAGTAGCAGGTGCAAGAGTGTTGAAAGTCAACTGAGTGTTGGGTATTGTGCTTGCGCCATAATTGTAACCCGCACGAATTTGCAGCTTACTATTCACGCCATACTGGATACCCAGCTTGTATACTGTTTGATTAGTCCATCCAAACCCCATGCCATTATTATTTCCAAGTTCTTTGCTGGCATCAGTGGTGGAAGGAATAGCTTTCACTGCGTTATTTGGAGCACCAGGACCCGGGTAGGGTGTGGCAGCCGTAGTCGGCCCCGAATTAGCGAAAGCCTTAATATCGCCAAATTTGATTCTTTCCACATCCGCTGAAATCACCAGATTTTTTATTGGTTTGAAGGCAAAACCAATACCGTAGTTTTCCGGAATATCAAAGCCGCCTTGCTCCGCAAACAGGCCACGGTACTTATCCAGCTTTGTCATGGAAATACGCGACGTATAGACCAGTCCTACCGTGAATTTGTCATCAAGAAACTTGCCCTGCCAGCCCAATTTTACTCCCCCGCCATAGCTGTAATCGAAACCATTGTCAGTCATATGCTGAGGATCAGATGTGATCGTTGCAAATGTATCAAAGAAAGGGAATGCATCAAGACCATGAGCTTGGAAACGTGTAGCCGCTAACACGAGTGACGCGCCAATCGCTTGTGTCTCATTGACTTTGTAGGCCACACTAATCGGCGCTAGCACCTGCACCATATCTATGCCGATTCTTTTGCTTACTGGAGGAATTCCAGCAAACGAAAAGAAATTCGCTGGATAATTGGTGTTCATGCCGCCGCTACCGATAACAGCTACACCTATCGATAGTTGCTCGGTAAGTGGCATGGTGAAGCCCATTTCCGGCAATAAAAAATATCGGGATTCGCTTTCAAGATCACCCGTGAATGTGCCTCCAAATGGGGAAGTCTGGCCTGCCGGCTTGCCGACCTTAGCATAACGCTCAGGGTTAAAAATACTGAATCCAATGTCCCCTCGCATACCCGCGCTTAAAATATTGACCGGGTTAGCATTGGCGGAAAGCGAATCCCGTCCATAAGCAATCCCTATCCCCCCCATACCCGACGAGCGAACGCCCGATCCCGGAAGAAAATAACCATTCGTCGCATATGCCGACGTAACAGTCATTAACGAAGCGGCCAAAGCCGCGTGTTTCAAAGCGTGTTTCATGGCAAGACTCCTCTTTAGATTATTAATATTGATGTGAATTAGCAACTACACAAGCTTAATTTATACTGCATATCGAGGTTAGCAACTCCCCACCGGTTTGTCGATAGACTGGAGAATTAATTTCAAGCCAATTGCTTCAAGTGTCTTATTTTGGCATGCGCCAAGTGCGCTAATCCAATAAAAAATGCGGCGGGATAGCCCGCCGCATTTCATTTTTGTCGCCGTCAAGCCGTGAAACTGACTTGATTCAAACAAATTATTTAGCCTAGGATTTTGCGGCGACGAGCAACCATGCCGCCAACCAAGCCTAAACCTGCCAGCATCATGCCATAGGTGGAAGCTTCGGGAACAGCCGCAACCGTTGTTCCTGTCATAGTCCAAATACCAGTATTACCATCAAAAGGACCGCCTACGATATACGAAGACCAGCCGATCGAATAATTACAGGTATTACCAGCACAGCCCGACAGCGTACCAGTGGCAAAAGAACCATCGGCTACGCCAACTGCATTCTTACCACTACCTTGGTTGAAGTCCGTACCATTATAGTTAGCAAAAAAGCTGCTCATATCAACATTAAATGTAGCGCCATTGGTAAAGCTAGTTGCATTTCCAGTAACGGCAGGGCCGCCAGGAATGGTACCGGCCGCGGAACCCAAGTCGCCCATATTCGTTGCTGCGGTATAGGTGTTCACAGTCTTTTGAGTACTACCAGGGACGCCAGCACCAAAATAGAAGCCAACAGTTCCTGCAGGATCAAAAGCGGTATTCGCGACACTAGCCCCGCCACTACCATTATGATATCCAACCGTATTGGTCGAGCCCGTCCCAAAATTTGCATAAGGTATGATGCCGCTAAATCCGGGCATCTGAAACGTTCCACCAGTAACAGATATGCTGGTCACTGGTATTGCGAGCGCTGCCGTAGAAGCCACGCTCATGAGGGCCAGAGCTGCGATTTTGGTCATTGCAAATTTCATTGTATTACTCCTCTGTATAACATTATCGATAAGTTAACGTAATTAAATGCTTCACCTGTCTCAGGAATATTGAATCCTCTTCAAGTACAGGCATAAGTATATCAGCAATTCCCGTGCCTGAGGAACTTTATTTATAGTATATGGTTTGTAATTAATGAGTTATTTTATTCTTTAATTATTGAAAGGCGATTTAATCGGGAATCGAAAGTATTAAACGTAAATTTATTCGACAAACTGGGCTCGCAACCCCTTTCAACAAAATCAAAGGCCCTGTTATTCCCCGAACTTATGCTTGGGAAAAAGTTAAACCGTATAAATATCAATAGAACATGTAGTAGTTACCATGATACATATGGTAACAATTTGTAATAATTATCGACAACTCACATTTGATCGCAGTATGGGTCGCAAATTTTCATATTTGAGTGTGTTTCGGAATATCCAAAAATCCGGACGATTATTTAGTAGGGATTTAATTGAATTGGAATCTGACTATGACCAATTCCTCAAGCCATTGACGCGGAAACGATTAACCGTCCTAATTCGTGATGGAAAAAGGGGGGCCAATCTGCTGCCGTCCACAGACGTAAATGAAGAGACGCAATAGAGTGTTTGTGCGCCCTTGTCTCGCCCGTCCATTTAGGCAATTGTCTGCCCAACCAACCAACCATTCATTACATGCGGAAGATTGAAAGAGCTTCCGCTTGCTCTTCGAGATGGTTTGGCTTTTATTCTGGATCATTTACCTCCAGGCCCAAAAGATTTGCCAGTCAAATACTTGTCCAGCGAGGAGCGTGAGGGGTCGGCTCCTAATTCAGAGCGCTGGCTCTGGTTAACCGGACGCTTTGTTGCTACAACTTCCGGAGAAAGCTTGAGCCCGTCTGCGCCTAGTATCAGTACATGCCCAGTCTAGATGTAATGTAGTGATGCGTTTTGCATGGAAACATTATCACAAGGAGCAATAAATGCAATGGGTCTCTAATCTAGATAAAGGTAAAGTATCGACTAAATCGATGTTTAATGCACTTCACGGCCTTTCGCGGCGCACGGTAGCTGACGGCTTGCCCAAAAGCAAACCCCCGCAGTATTTAATGTACTGAGGGGGTTTATTGAATTAAGGAGTCTGACGATGACCTACTTTCGCAGAGGCAATCTCTACTATCATTGGCGCGGGAGCGTTTCACCGTCCTGTTCGGGATGGGAAGGGGTGGTTC
>JAYWDZ010000009.1:0-6332 GCA_043779595.1 Nitrosomonadales bacterium | reverse complement strand
CCCGGCTTGTACGCGGTGGGCGAATGCGCGTGCGTGTCGGTGCATGGCGCGAATCGGCTCGGCGGCAATTCGCTGCTCGATCTGATCGTATTCGGTCGGGCGGCGGGGAAGCACATGCTGGACTATCTGCGCGACAACCCCTATCCACGGCACTTGCCCCAGCACGCAGCGGAGCAGAGCCTCGCCCGTCTCGCGCGCTGGGATCAGCCCGGCACCGAGCGCGTAGCCGCGATTACCGACGACCTGCGGCGCGTGATGCAAACGCATTGCGGCGTATACCGCAGTGCGGCAGTGTTGCAATCGGGGCTGGATGAACTGGGCAAACTCGAGACGCGTCTGCAACACGCAGGCCTCGCCGATACCAGCCGCATCTTCAACACCGCACGCATCGAGGCGCTGGAACTGGAAAACCTGATGGGCGTCGCGCGCGCGACCTTGGTGTCGGCATTGAACCGCACCGAAAGTCGCGGCGCGCACAGCCGCGACGATTACCCCCAGCGCGACGACGCGCACTGGCTGAAGCACACGCTGTATAGCCGTGAGGCCGATCAGCTCGATACCAAGCCGGTGCGTTTAAAGCCGCTATCGGTGGAGTCGATCAAACCTAAAGTGCGCACGTATTAGCACTTAATCGCCAGTGTTTTACGCTGCACCGCCTGAGGGCTCGATATGCACGCCATGCACTGTTAGCGCGCGGCCTACAGCGCATCAAGACAACGGCACTATAAAAACGGCTGCCAAAACAGCACATTAACGCAATTGCCGGGTTGGTACGGGGCTTGCGTTGCTTAAGCAAAGTGCCCCGCGCACCCATCGGCCAAAGCAGAGTGCACCATGCATGACCCCACAGCCCTACTAAAAGAATCGGCCTTATTCAATGAAATGCACAGCCCCGCGGGGCAGGTGCGCGAGCAATACCGGAATGTTGCGGCGCAGCTTTTTTCGTTGCCTCAGGAGGTGTTGTCGCACAAACAGCGCGAGGCGGAGATGTTGTTTCGTCGCCTGGGCATCACATTCTCGGTCTATGGCGAGGGCTCGGATGCCGAGCGCCTGATTCCGTTCGACGTGATTCCGCGCATCTTTAGTGCCAGTGAATGGGCCTTGCTCGAGCGCGGTCTCAAGCAACGCGTACGGGCGCTGAATGCTTTTTTGCATGATATTTATCACGACCAGGCCATCATTCACGCCGGGCTGATTCCGAAGGATCAGGTGCTCGGCAACAGCATGTATCGGCCCGAAATGCGTGGCATAGATCTGCCCAATCAGGTGTATGCGCATATCGCTGGCATCGATCTGGTGCGCGTCGCCGAAAACGATTTTTATGTGCTGGAAGACAATCTGCGCACGCCGTCGGGCGTGTCGTACATGCTCGAAAACCGCAACACGATGATGCGGCTGTTTCCCGATCTGTTTGCCAGCCATACCGTCGCGCCGATCGATCATTACCCACAGATGCTGCGCGACACGCTTCGCGAAGCCGCACCGTCAAATATAGAAGAACCGGTCATTGTGGTGATGACACCCGGCGCATACAACAGCGCGTTTTTCGAACACGCTTTTCTCGCGAGTCAGATGGGCGTGGAGTTAGTCGAGGGCAAGGATTTGTTCGTGCACGCCGGCAAGGTGTACATGCACACCACCGAAGGGCCGCAACAGGTGCATGTGATTTATCGGCGCGTCGACGATGATTTCATCGACCCGCTGGCGTTCCGCGCCGATTCGTCACTTGGCGTGCCCGGCCTGATGGGCGCGTACCGCAACGGCGGCGTCGCACTGGCGAACGGCGTCGGTACCGGCGTCGCGGACGACAAATCGACCTATCTTTTTGTGCCGACGATGATCGAATTTTATCTCGGCGAAAAGCCGCTACTGTCGAACGTGCCGACCTGGTGTCTGGGCAAACCAGAAGACCTCAAATACGTGCTCGCGCATTTGCCCGAACTGGTGGTGAAAGAAGTGCAAGGCTCGGGCGGTTACGGCATGTTGATCGGGCCCGCCAGCACACCCGAAGAAATCGCCGCGTACCGCGAGCGAATACTCGCTGCACCCGCGGGTTTTATCGCCCAGCCTACCTTGTCGCTGTCGACGTGTCCCACGCTGGTCGAAGCGGGCATTGCGCCGCGCCACGTCGATTTGCGCCCGTTTGTGTTGTCCGGAAAAGAAATCCGTCTGGTGCCGGGCGGGCTGACGCGCGTGGCGTTAAGCGAAGGCTCGCTGGTGGTCAACTCGTCGCAGGGCGGCGGCACCAAGGACACCTGGATATTGGAGGAATAATCATGCTCTCACGTACTGCCGATCATTTGTTCTGGATGGCGCGTTATATCGAGCGCGCCGAAAATACCGCGCGCGTGCTCGACGTCACGCACAGCACCTCGCTGCTGCCCGATGACTCCGAAGGCGCCGAAGCGCATTTGTGGTACGCGCCGCTTAATATCACCGGCTGTGCCGAGGATTACACCGCCAAATATGGCGTCGCGGAATCGGCTGCGGTCACGCGTTTTATTGCGCTCGATCCGGACAATCCGGCGAGCATTTACACCAGCTTGATGCTGGCGCGTGAAAACGCGCGTGCGGTGCGCGGCGCGATCACTAGCGAAATGTGGGAGAGCATCAACGCTACCTGGCTGGAACTGAACCGCATGTCGCCCGGGCTCGGTGGTAGTCGGCTGACACCGTTTTTTGACTGGGTGAAAGAGCGCTCGCATCTGTTTCGCGGCGTGACGCTGGGTACGATATTAAAAGACGACGCGCTGAACTTCATCCGCCTTGGCACCTTTCTGGAACGCGCCGACAACACCGCGCGCATTCTCGACGTGAAATATCATATTTTATTGCCGAGCGTGAAAGACGTCGGTGGTGCGGCCGATTATTACCAATGGGGCGCGCTGCTGCGCTCGGTCAGCGCGTTCGAGGCCTATCGAAAAATTTATCGCGATGTGATTTCACCGCTGCGCGTGGCCGAATTGCTGGTGCTGCGCGCCGACATGCCGCGCTCCTTGCATGCGTGTTTAAACGAAGTCGATTCCACGCTCGAAATTATCAACGGTTCGACCGGCCGCGAAGCGCGGCGTCTGGCAGGCGAAATGCACGCTGCGCTGCATTTCAACCGCATCGAAAATATTTTTGCGGAAGGCTTGCACGAATATCTGACCGATTTTCTGTTGCGCACCGCCGCGCTCAGCAAGGAAATCCGCGGGGCTTACCTGGCGCGGCGTGACGAGTTCGTTGCCCCGACCCCCGTGCGGCAGGTGGCCCAGGTACAAGCCCAAGTACAATAAAAGATGTTAAACAATGACAGCGGAATCCTCATGACTTATTGCGTCGCGCTCAAGCTCAACGCCGGACTGGTGTTTGCGTCGGATTCCCGTACCAATGCAGGCGTGGATCAAATCGCCTGTTTCAAAAAAATGCGCACGTTTGTCCGCAACGGTGATCGTGTGATTGTAATTCTGAGCTCCGGCAATTTATCGATCACGCAGAGCGCAACCAATCTGCTGGAACAACGCGGGCGCGACAGCGAATTACCCAATATGTGGAACGCTGAATCGATGTTTGATGTGGCCAAACTGGTCGGAGATTGTCTGCGCGAAGTGCGCGATCGCGACGGCCCTTTTTTGCTCGAAGCCAATCTCAGGGTAGGGGCCAATTTTATTATCGGCGGACAAGTGAAAGGTGAGCCGCCACGCCTGTTCATGATGTACGACGAAGGCAATTTTATCGAGGCCACCGAAGAAACGCCGTATTTTCAGATCGGCGAAACCAAATACGGCAAACCCATTATCGATCGCGTGATCCACGCCGAGACGCCGCCGATGGACGCGATCAAATGCGTGCTGGTGTCGTTCGATTCGACGATGCGCAGCAATATCTCGGTCGGTTTGCCGATCGACCTCGCGTGCTATCAGCACGATAGTCTGCATCTGGATCGCGTGCATCACATCACCGACAGCGATCTGTATTTTTCGCAGATCAGCCGACGCTGGAGCGAAGGCCTGCGCGGCGTGTTCGCGTCATTGCCCGATCCCGATTGGGAAACGCAGCAGGATAGTCTGGACTTTCTCCCTAACTCACCCTGATATGACCATACGCGTAGCGCTTCACCATCGGAGTCATTACCGCTTCGATCGCCCGGTCATGGTCTATCCGCATGAAATCCGGCTCAGACCCGCCGCGCATAATCGCACGCCGATTTCGGCGTATTCGCTGAAAGTCCTGCCCGCACAACATTTCATTCACTGGCAGCAGGACGCCTACGGTAACTTTGTCGCGCGGCTGACTTTCCCCGAGCCGATGCGCGAGCTTGAGGTGACGGTCGACTTGATTGCCGACATGACCGTGATCAACCCCTTCGATTTTTTTGTCGAGCCGTGGGCCGAGCACTTTCCGTTTGCGTATCCGCCAGCGCTGAAAGCCGAGCTTGCGCCGTTTTTGCAGACTGAAGTTGCAGGGCCTGCGCTGAGTCGATGGCTTGGGGATTTTCGTGCCACGTTAGCGCCCAACATGGGCATTGCAAATTTTTTGGTGCATATTAATCAGCGCATCCAGCACAGCGTGACTTATTTAATCCGGATGGAGCCGGGCGTGCAGACTTGCGAAGAAACGCTGAGCAAAGCCTCCGGCTCGTGCCGCGACAGCGCCTGGCTGCTGGTGCAGATTTTGCGCCAGTTGGGCATCGCCGCGCGCTTTGTCTCGGGCTATCTGATCCAACTCGTGGCCGATGAAAAACCGCTCGACGGCCCTACTGGCCCTGCTGCGGATTTCACCGATCTGCACGCCTGGTGTGAGGCGTATATTCCCGGCGCGGGTTGGGTAGGGCTCGATGCCACCTCGGGCTTACTCGCAGGCGAAGGTCATATTCCGCTCGCCGCTACCGCGCAGCCTGCGTCCGCCGCGCCGATCAATGGCCTCACCGGCATCTGCGAATCGCAGCTCGACGTGACGATGACCGTCACGCGCATCCACGAAGACCCGCGCGTGACTCAACCCTATACCGATGCGCAGTGGGACGCGGCTAATACGCTGGGCTTGCAGATCGATGCCGAGTTGCAACAAGGCGATGTGCGCCTGACCCAGGGCGGCGAGCCGACTTTTGTGTCGGTCGACAATATGGACGGCGCGGAGTGGAATATTGCCGCGCTCGGCGAACAAAAATGGACGTTGGCGAACGCGTTGATTCGGCGTTTGCAAACGCATTTTGCGCCCGGCGGCGTGCTGCATTTTGGCCAGGGCAAGTGGTATCCCGGCGAGCCGTTGCCGCGCTGGGCGCTGACCGCTTACTGGCGCGCAGATGGCAAACCGCTGTGGCAAAAGCCGGCGCTGGTCGCTGAGACCAGTGCCGAGACCAGTGCCGAGC
Source organism: Nitrosomonadales bacterium (assembly GCA_043779595.1). Taxonomy (GTDB): domain Bacteria; phylum Pseudomonadota; class Gammaproteobacteria; order Burkholderiales; family Thiobacillaceae; genus Thiobacillus. The sequence continues at coordinate 979 of JAYWDZ010000009.1, read as the reverse complement.
AACTGAAAAATTTTGCGATTCAACTGACACAACAATTGGGGCTGAACCCCGGGTATCTGATCCCAGCGTACGAAGATCCGTGGCAGGCGCTCGATCTGGAAAGCCGTCTGCCCGCCAATCTCGACCCGCATGCCACCGATCTCACCAAGCCCGATGCCCGTCATCGTCTCGCCAAACAATTGCGCGTCGGCCTCGCGGAAATCGTGGGTTATGTGTTGCCGCTCAAAGCCGGTACCACCGAGGTGCGGCAATGGCGCTCCAGCCGCTGGCCGCTGCGTCAGGATCGCTTATATCTGATCCCCGGGGATTCCGCGCTGGGCTACCGTTTGCCCCTCGACAGTTTGCCATGGGTCGCACCGGAAGATTTTGAGCTGGACCTACCATCCGATCCGTTTGCCGAGCGCCCGCCGCTGCCGGAATATCCGCCCGCCCCTTTGTCCGCTGTCGAAGAGAGCATCGACGAAGCACCAAACGCGCGCGAAGTCATCCACACCGCCCTCGCGTTGCAAGTGCGCGACGGCATGCTGCACGTGGGTTTGCCGCCCATCACCACGGCAGAGGCCTGGCTCGCGCTGATCGCCGCGCTGGAGCAATGCGCAATAGCCTTGCAGCAGCCGATCCGGCTGGAAGGCTATGCGCCGCCGCGCGATCCGCGTTTGCTGTCGCTGTCGGTGACGCCCGACCCCGGCGTGATCGAAGTCAATATTCATCCGGCAGGCGATTGGCCAACACTGGTCGAGCGCACGCGCACGCTGTACGAGGATGCGCGGCAAACCCGATTGGGCAGCGAAAAATTCATGCTCGATGGCCGCCACACCGGCACCGGCGGCGGCAACCACGTCACGTTGGGCGGCGCGACTGCGGCGGACAGTCCCTTCCTGCGTCGCCCGGACTTGCTGAAAAGCCTGATTGCGTACTGGCAGCAACACCCCGCGATGTCGTATCTGTTTTCCGGGCAGTTCATCGGCCCCACCAGCCA
>JAYWDZ010000008.1:0-16195 GCA_043779595.1 Nitrosomonadales bacterium | reverse complement strand
ATGACGGCATTCAACCGTTCCAGCGGATCGCCCGCTTCGCTCAAATTGGCGTAACGCTTCTCAAGGTCAAATAGGCTGTTTTGCATGGTAAAAGCGTGCCTGAATTGGGGGATTTATAGAAGTGCCCGTATTTTTAACAACCTTGTTATGATGCGTTCAATTCTTCCAAGGTCTTTTAGGCAAAATACCCACCCATCAATTTCCTTCTGACTAATGTATCTACCGCAGAAACAAAATCAATATCCATGATCCCGTCGCTATCGGCTGTCTTCAAGCGTCGCACTTTGTTGCCTCTGCTTCTGATACTCCCCCTGACGCCACCTGCTGAGGCTGCAGACGAGAGTCTCTACTTTAAAGAAGTCGTTCCTCGGTTAGAACAATCGCTAAGCGATGGGCGGAGTGTGATATGGACCCTGCCAAACGAAGCTACTCAATATCGACCCGAAAAAATCACGCCCGTGCTTAAAGCAGCTTTGAAAGCGCAGCGTGAAGGCCGCTATTTAGATGCGCTTTCGCAGATCGATCACTCCGGTTCCGAAAATGAAGGCGGTGGCAGTATCACCCTATTGCGCGCCAGCTTATATCTACAAGGAGGGCAGGTACAGCAAGCAGAATCCCTGCTGACCCCTATACTCGCTCATCCTACCCTGGCGGGGGATGCCTATGCCTTAAGCGCTATGGCACATCTGCAGCAAGGTGAACTATCCACTGCATTAACCGACGCAGAACACGCTAAAACGCTTAGCAACAGTTATCTGCCGGCGTTGGCGTTGTCTTATGCCTTGCAGGGAAAGGGCCAATTAGCCGCGGCACGTGCTGTTGTTCATAACCTGAATGCCTCGCGTCCTGGAATAGCTATCACCCTAGCGCGTGAGGCCGAATTATCGTTAACACAGGATGACGTAGTTACTGCAACACATTTGATTGACCAAGCACGCACTATCGAACCAGATCAACCTTATGTGGTGGCTGTAAGCGGCTTGGTTTGGCTGATCAACGGACATGCTGGCGCTGCCAAATCTGCGTTCGATACCGCACTCAAGCGTGACCCAGATGATGCCAAAGCTTTGTTGGGTTTAGGTCTAGCGGAAGTTCGCTTAGGCAATACTCAGGCTGGTTTGCGGGCTTTGCAGGCGGCACTTGAAGCCGATCCGGAGAACGCTTTAATACTGACGTATCTGGGGCGCGTCCAACAACAACTAGGTCAAACCCTGCAAGCTCGAGCCAGCTGGCGTCAGGCGCAGCAGGCAGATGCGAATGACCCTACGCCATGGCTATACCTCGCCCAGGCGCAATTGCAGGCTAATGAGCCTGTCGCCGCGCGCGAAAGTTTACGTCAGGCACAGACACGCATTCCGCTGCGGCACGTTTATCGCGGTGATCTTTTATTGGAACAAGATGTCGTGATGTTACAGGCGAATTTAGCCGAAACTCAGCGCAGGCTAGGTCTCCATGAGTTAGCCTTTCAAGCGCTAGCGGATACCAACAATAGCCGTGCGGTCACGTTAAAGGACCAAGCCGAAATTCTGCAAGGCGTACGCTTTGCAGAATCCGCGCGACGGAGTTTAGTGTTACAAAGCCTGTTCAACGATGCGCCAGGTGCCATGCCGGTATCTCTAGATGTTTATGGGGATGGTGCGGGTGAAACCGGGGGCGCAACTCCTCAGCATGGTGTGGTGAGCGGCTTAACGGCCCCTCTCCCCACCTATAACGACTATGGTGCGTTGTTCAATCAAGATACCGCATTGCAGCTCGATGGCGTGATTGGCAACCATAACACCCGCGGCGAACAGTTTCGCCTCGGCTTGGGCAGCGACACGCTGGGCATTAACTTTACTCAGCAAAAATTTATTACAGATGGGTTTGGGCCTTTCAATGAGCTTGATAACAGCACTTGGCGAGGGGTGGTGCAATGGCTGCCTACGACACGCACACAAGCATTTGTCTTATACGAAAACTATCGTTCAGATCGAGGCGAAACAATACTCCCGGCGGATCCTCTGTTTGGCGCGAATTTAGCAATTCAGGATCGGAGTCAGGTCACCCGTCTGGGTCTACGCCATTCTTTGATTAATGGGGATGAAGTACATGTACTACTCAGCCGTCAACGCACGCAACAGCGGATAGATTTTGAAGATTTCAGCCTGCCGCCTTTCCTTTCTTCACAAGAAAGTAGTAGTAGGGCTGCTGGCGGCGAGGTGCAGTATCGAACCTATGCCTTTGGCCAATCCCTGCAAGTGGGCGCGCAAGCCTATCGCTCCCGACTGTTGGCTTCTGGATTGATCATCAACACCAGCCAGTCGCATCAAGTGTATGTGACCGCCCAAGATCAGCTTAATTCTCAATGGGAATTTAACTGGGGAGTTGGCTGGGGGCAAATAGTGAATCAGACTCCTGATGGGAATAAAGTCGTGGCGCAAAGCTGGTTGCCCCGCATGGGTATTGTTTTTACACCCAACCCTATAACTCATCTGCGCTTGGCTGTCTGGCAGGGGTTGGGTATGAACAGTGTAGGCAACGCGGAGTTGGCACCAGTTAGCCTGGCGGGTATTGTACAAACGCGTCCAGGCGACGCCGGTAAGCGGGTACGCGCCGCTGCTATAGCCCTGGATCGACAGTTAGGCCCGGATTGGCTGATAGATGCCAGCGGGCAGACGCGCGCAATCGCCGAGCCGTTTGCGGACATGGTTAATGTAGGGCGAACCTCTTTTTCATTTCAGCGAATACATAACGCGCGCGGCGGATTGCATTGGCAGCCCCACCAATTTTCCTGGGGTCTTGGTTTGTCTGGCGAGTACGAAAAAACACGTAACGATGATCGGATTTCACGCCTGGATTCGGTCAGCAATCAGAACTTGCGCGCCATCCAACTAGATATGCGCTGGCTTGTGAATACCAGATTGAGCGCGCATTTGAATTGGAGCCGAAATTGGGTAGCAGGCTTACAACAAGTGACGAGTACCGGGATACTCACATCTTACGGCGATGCGTTTAATCAAACAGATGTTTCGGTAATCTGGCAATTGCCCCAAAACAAGGGTAAATTCCAAATCGGCGTACGGAATCTGAGCGACACACAGTATCAGTATATTGATCCTGATCCACTCTGCCCTCGCTTCAGTATTGGCCGATTGGTTTACGGTACGCTCCATTTTGTGTGGTAACGATGTTTCTTGGTTTTTAGATGTTTCTTGGTTTTTATAAGGGGAATGAAAATGAAAAAACTGATGCTGCTTTGGATGGTATATGCACTACCTGCTTGGGCCGCAGAAGCGCCGGTCGGTGCCTATGTAGAACTACGAGGCGCCCCTAAAAAAGTTCAACGTGTTCTTGATCAAATTACAAAAGAAGACGCATATCAATCCGCTCAATGCAATACCCTCCCCGCTAACAAGAACGGAAATATAGTAGGCATCAGCTGCAAAAATCCGGATAGTGCCTTGATAAAAATGCTAAATCTTGGCGTGGGATCGGGGGTAAAATTGAGAATGTCAGCTCAAGGTTGCCCTACAGGGTGTATCAATATGGCATGTCCGCCACTCAATTTCCCAGTCGCCTGCTGCAAAAAAACATCAACGGGGGGGTATCAACGCTGCTGATTCGGTACCGCATAGATCTAGCTACACACATAATTATGCCTATGAACCTACTGGCGCAACTTACTCATAACAGAGGAGCCGGATAGGGAACATGAGAGCGTTTCGCTATCAAGCAAGCTTTTTATCTCTTAGCAAGCGCCAAATGCGTAAACCATAAGTCAGCGTTTCATAAAGAAGTTAACTATTATGATGCAATGGGGGCGAGTTTGCGCCCCCTACCAAGGAGGCGCGTAAAATAGCAGTCTTCGAATAACGCCCACTCGCCGTCATGCAGCTTTTCGCCCTCGGGATCAACCACCACACTGCCCCACTCGCGGTCCGCGAGCAGGTGGCATTCGGTCCGGAAAAGCTCACGCAGGCCTTGCACGAATTAACCGATAGTCAATGTGCGTCCGAGGTGGCGATTCTGTCTACTTGTAACCGTACGGAGTTGTATTGCAATACTACGCAGCCGGAAGCCACGGTGGACTGGCTGGCCGCGTTTCATAAAATCGAACGACGCGAGTTGAGTCCCTACCTTTACACCTTGCCCCGCGAACAGGCCGTACAGCATGCATTTCGCGTCGCGGCCGGCCTGGATTCGATGGTGTTAGGCGAGACGCAGATTCTGGGGCAAATGAAACAAGCGGTTCACACCGCCGAAGAAGCGGGCACGCTTGGACTGTTATTGAACAAACTTTTTCAGCGCACTTTTTCGGTCGCGAAAGAAGTGCGCACCAGCACCGAAATCGGCGCGAATTCAGTATCGATGGCGGCCGCTGCGGTGCGCTTGGCCGAGCGCATTTTTCCCAGCGTGCGTGATCAGGCCTGCCTTTTCATCGGGGCGGGCGAGATGATTGAACTGTGCATGACCCACTTTGCGGCGCAGCACCCGCGCCGCATGACGGTGGCCAATCGCACTGAAGCGCGCGCACGTCCGCTGGCCGAGCGCTTTCATGCCGGGATGATTCCGCTCACTGCATTGCCGGAGGAGCTGCCTGATTACGACATCATTATCACTTCGACCGCGAGTCCGCTACCCATTCTGGGCAAAGGCATGCTCGAGCGCGCGATCAAACAACGTCGCCATCGCCCGATTTTTATCGTGGATTTGGCGGTACCCCGCGACGTCGAGGCCGAGGTTGCGGACATGGACGATGTGTTCCTGTATAGCGTAGATGATCTGGGACAAGTAGTGCAAGAAGGCACCGATAGCCGGGTCGCTCAAGTTGCTCAGGCAGAGGCTATCATCGAGACCAATGTCGCCAATTTTTTGCACTGGATGGAAGGACGCGAACTGGTGCCAACCATTCGCGCGCTACGGGATACCGCCGAGCGGCATCGTCGCCACGAGATTGAAAAAGCCACCCGAGCGCTCGCTAGTGGCAGCGATCCCCAAATGGTGATCGAGGCGTTAAGCCGCACCCTCACCAACAAATTACTGCACGCTCCCACTCGTGCACTTAACTACGCTACCAGCGAAGAACGCGAACAGATCGCGAAAATCATCAGTCAGCTCTACGGCTTGCACCCTGAATGAAAGCGAGCCTCGCGGATAAGCTCGCTCGCGCCGACGAGCGGCTGCTTGAGCTGGATGCGTTACTTTCGCAGCCTGACGCGACGAGTAGCATGGACACCTACCGCAAGCTCACGCGTGAACACGCCGACATCACTCCGGTCGTGATGCTGTATCGTCAATATTGCCGTGTGCTGGCCGATCAAAAAAGCGTGCTCGACATGCTGGCAGACCCCGATATGCGTGAGTTGGCTGAGGCTGAGCTGGCTGAGGGTGAAGCCAAGATTCTAGGTCTTGAAACCCAACTCCAAACTGCGCTGCTGCCCACCGACCCGAACGATGCACGCAATATTTTTATGGAAATTCGTGCTGGCACTGGCGGTGATGAGTCGGCGCTGTTTGCAGGAAATTTGCTGCGCATGTATATCCGCCACGCAGAACGCAGCGGCTGGAAAGTTGAAATTGTCTCGGAACACCCAGGCGAAGTAGGCGGTTATAAAGAAGCCATCATTCGTATCGTTGGGGTCGGCGCTTATTCGCGACTTAAATTCGAATCCGGCGGTCATCGGGTCCAACGTGTCCCCGAAACCGAAACCCAAGGTCGCATCCATACTTCCGCCTGCACCGTTGCGGTTATGCCAGAAGCCGACGAAGTCAGCGAAATCGACATTAACCCGGCGGACCTGCGCATCGATACTTATCGCGCTTCAGGCGCGGGGGGGCAGCACATCAATAAAACCGATTCCGCGGTCCGCATTACTCACCTGCCTTCCGGACTGGTGGTGGAATGTCAGGATGACCGATCGCAACATCGCAATAAGGCACAAGCCCTGAGCGTGCTGGCGGCGCGACTTAAAGACCGGCAAATGCAGGCGCAACACGCCGAAGAAGCCAGCACCCGCAAAAGCCTCATCGGCAGCGGGGACCGTTCTGATCGGATTCGCACCTACAATTTTCCGCAGGGCCGCATTACCGACCATCGGATTAACCTCACGCTCTATAAAATCGACGCGATGATGGATGGCGATTTGACCGAACTACTGGATGCGCTGGCAGCGGAACATCAGGCCGAATTACTGGCGACGTTGTCAGGTGAATCTGAAAGATGAGCACGCAAGCTCAGTGCGTGACCTCGACTTGCGTGGCAGATTTACTGGCTGACGCCACCACTTGCCTAATTAAATCGCTCGCCCTCGATAAGCCCGTCGCGCGTCTCGAGGCCCGGGTATTGGCCGCATTCGCATGGAATGCGAACCCCGCCTGGATGGTCGCGCATGACCTCGATAGGTTGGAGCACGAGCAAGTTACGGCGTATCACATACTGGTGGATAGGCGACTTAGCGGCGAGCCGATTGCGTATATCACCGGCGAACGAGAATTTTATGGTCGTGGATTTCACGTCACTTCCGACGTATTAATACCTCGCCCGGAAACAGAATTACTTGTAGAACTCGCCTTGGCGCGTATGCCTAATGATCCCGCTTTCGAAGTCCTAGAGCTGGGAACAGGAAGTGGCTGTATCGCCATTAACCTGGCTCTCGAACGTCCGCTCGCAAAGATTACCGCTATTGATAGGTCGGATGCCGCGCTCTCAGTAGCACGATTGAATGCGGGTAAATGGCAGGCTACGCTGGAATTCGTCAATAGCGACTGGTTTGGTAAATTGGGGCTGCGGAAGTTCGATCTAATTGTCAGTAATCCGCCGTATATCTCCGCGTTGGACCCCCATTTGAGTTTGGGGGACTTAAGGTTTGAACCCCGACTGGCCCTTGCTTCTGGTGAAGAGGGGATGGATGACCTGAGATTGATAATTTCCCAAGCTCATTCATATTTGAAAGACGGCGGCAGCCTGTTACTCGAGCACGGCTACACTCAAGGTATGGGCATTCAAAACGCTTTACGCACTGCAGGTTTTAAATCCTTGCGCACATGGCAAGATTTAAGCGGGAATGATCGAATAAGTGAAGGATGGCGTCGGAATAATTTACAAATTCAACAAGAATCAAAGAATTGAAGTGGACTAAGCCCGGTATATCTAGAGCACAGCCACCTAGTGGGACGTGGCCCAATTTTTGCTGATTAAGCAAACAATAATAGGCTAAATTAAAACGCCGTATGCATTAACGCTCAATCGAGGTTCTCCATGTCTGAAAACAAATCTGGTTCCGACCCCCATACGACGCAGGAGATCAATCCCCAGCCGAATACACAACTCGACGCTTCACGACGAAGACTCATGGGTGCAGGTTTTGGTGTGTCGGCGATCTTTACATTAGCAAGTCAGCCCGTCCTTGCAGCGACTTGTGTAACCGCCTCAGCGGCTGCATCGGGAAACTTGAGCCATCACGGCACTACACCCGTCTGCCAAGGTCGGACTCCCAGCTTTTGGAAACAATCGGGTAATTCATGGCCTACTGGCTACGATCAAGGCAAATGTAGTGGCCCAAACTGTAGTGCCTCACCTGAAAATTGGACGGGAGGTACGCAGTTCAGCAATATCTTTGGCGAACCCCCGAGAGGCAGTACGTTGAAGGTCAAGGGGGCATCTCTCTCCTTAAACCAAATTATGGTTATGAACGGTAAACCCTATCAAGGTGCAACGGATCCTGACGGTCTGAGTGCCTATATCGTTGCTGCTCTATTAAATGCAGCTTCAGAAAGAACTAAAGACGTACTGTCGGTAAAAACGGTTATTGGTATCTGGAATGAATGGGTGACTAAGGGGTATTTTGAGCCCACCGCAGGCGTGAAGTGGGACTCCAAGCAAATTGTGACTTATCTCAAAACCACGATGAGTTAATTTCAGCACGATCTCAACACCATAGGCTTTCTCCCATCCTGGCTAATATGATCGATGGTTCGTTTTCAAATCAAATGTTTCGGAGACGAGGCTGTAGTCTTTGACATAGCATCGGGCGATACGCATTATTTAGCGCCGTTGACTTACGCCCTGTACAAAACCAGCAGTCAACACCCTGAGATGAACGCATATGAAGCGCCTAACCGGCTGGCGCTTATGTTCAATGTCGCCCCTGATTCTGACTTTAAGCAATTAACTGATGAAGCCATGCACAGCTTGCAGCATATTGGCCTGTTGAGTCGCCCTTGAAACTTCTTCAATTATCGGCCACGGATTTGCGCAAGCAATTAGCAGGGCCCGGAGTTTGGTTACGCACAGGTCCCTTTTCTCTTAAAGTGCAATCGAGGCTCCCTAGAGTTGCAGAAGGTTTACTTGAGCTGTACGGCCAGTTTGAAGTGCGAGATCCCCACTTGGCATTCGCCGACTTTCATGTAGAGATCAATTCCCCCGGGTTATTGCGACGCTGGTTTCGACCTCAGGTAAACTTTTTTTTCGACGGCGAACAACCCTTTAAACCACTTCCGTTGGATCAAGCCTATCCTATGCTGGAATGGGGCTTGAATTGGTGTGTATCGATGCATGCTCACCAGTATTTAATTATCCATGCCGGGGTGGTCGAAAAAAATGGGCTAGCTGCGATCCTGCCAGCCCCTCCCGGTTCGGGGAAAAGCACATTGACAGCGGGATTGGTGTTGTCTGGCTGGCGATTACTCTCTGACGAACTGACGTTGATCGACCGCAAAACCGGATGGATACGCCCACTGCCGCGTCCAGTCAGTCTCAAAAACGAATCCATTCCGTTAATACGTGAATTTAGCTCGGAGGCTTTCATTAATCGCGCTTCGCACGACACCAGTAAAGGCACAGTGGCCCATATGCGCCCACCCAAAGAAAGCGTTCGCAGGCAACATGAGTCAGCTCGCCCGGGCTGGGTAATATTTCCGAAATGGACTCCCAATAGCCCCGCCACCCTCACCCCCCGCTCAAAGGCGCAAACGTTTATGTTCTTGGCGCAAAATGCGTTCAATTACAGCCATCTGGGCGCGGATGGTTTCCGCGTAGGCACGCAGTTGATCGAACAAACGGAATGTTACGATTTTCAATATAGTCGGCTGGATCAAGCTATTTCAACCTTCAATCAACTGGCAGATCGAGCGCTTGATTCCCACGCTGCTTAAGTCGGTTATGACGCCTCCTCGCGACCTCGTCTCACAGGTCTTTCGTAACCCCTACACCCTCCGCGGCTTTTCGCTGGCGGACTGGGATAAGCTCATTCGCCAAGCGCGTCGCGCGGGCTTGCAAGCCCGGTTACGGGGAGTGCTGGAGTTACACAGTCAATTGGACGCGGTTCCTTACGAAGCCCGCTCCCATCTTGACGCTGCAGCAACGCTTGCTGAAAAGCAGCAAATTGCGGTGCGTTGGGAAATTGAGAAAATCACTGAAGCTTTGTCTGGCATCACGTTTTTGCCAATCATATTAAAAGGCGCCGCATACGTGATGGCAGAGTTACCAGCCGCCACGGGACGTATGTTTAATGACATAGATATTTTGGTACCGCGCGAATTATTGGGCCCGGTTGAAGCTGCATTAATGTTAAGCGGTTGGCACCCGAGTGGCCTATCTGCCTACGATGATCGCTACTATCGACGCTTGATGCATGAAATTCCACCGATGCAGCACATTAAGCGCGCTACGGTCATTGATGTCCATCATGCCATTCTGCCCGACACGGCGCGCTATCATCCCGACTCGGCAAAACTTCGTAGTCGGGCTATTGCAGTAGGCGATACAGAAAATATTCGCGTGCTGGCACCCGAAGATATGCTGCTGCATTCAGCCACCCATTTATTTCATGATGGCGATTTACCCCATGGCCTGCGCGATTTAACCGACCTTGATTTGCTGTTTCAGCATTTTTCCAAGGATCCAAATTTCTGGGAAAGGCTACAAGGCCGCGCAGAGGAGCTTGGATTGGGCCGTCCACTATTTTATGCAGTGCGCTATGTGCAGCATTTTCTCGCTACACCTTTACCTGAGAGTTTTATTCATCGGTTACAACCTTCCGCCCCCTCCCGCGTCATCTTGGCATTAATGGACGCCACATTCACGCGCGCTCTTGCTCCGGATCACGTCAGTTGCAGTGATGCCTTCACCCCCATGGCCCGCAAAGCCGCCTACGTGCGCGCGCATTGGTTGCGTATGCCGCCTCATTTATTATTCCCCCATTTGTGTCATAAAGCTTTCTTTGAGTTGGGATATGATGCGCAAATAAATTAACCATGATTTCTGTTCGAGGCCGAGATTTTTAGGCTTAATTTAATCCTGCTAAAAATAATTACCGAGAGGTTTAATCAAAATGAAACTTACCTACACTTTGATGTTAAGCGCATTTTGCATCGCCAGCCAGCCCGCGCAGGCCAACATAAATATCGTTTTTGATTATAGATATGACAGTGGTTTCTTTACCGGCGCCGGAAACACTTCACGCCAAACTCTACTGAATGCTGCTGCCTCCGTATTCGAGTCGAGATTTACTGACAGCCTTACAGAGATCAAGTCATCGGGTGGCAATCAATTTAATTTAAATTTTGATAACCCCTCCAATACACACACTACCGTGTCTCCTTTCTACAATACTACCCTCAGCTACGACATCGCGGCCGACAAGATTGTCGTTTTTGTGGGCGCGTATAACTTGGGAAGCAATGTCCTCGGGGAAGGTGGCCCGGGTGGATATAGCGCGAGTGGGACCCAGACATTTCTCGACAATGCCGCCAGTAGAGGGCAGAAAGGCGCGCCGGGCGTGCCTGGACCTGATTTTGGCCCTTGGGGAGGTACGTTGTCTTTCAATAATAGTAACACTGTCAATTATTATTTTGGTACGGATGCACCTCCCGCGGGAACTACAGGGTTTGATTTTTATTCTGTTGCGGTGCACGAACTCGGCCACCTGCTGGGCTTTGGCACCGCAAACTCCTATTACCATTATGTAGCCAATGGCGTTTTCACGGGCCCAGCAGTTAATACTCTTGCCCCGAACCCCTCCGTCACCAATGATGGACATTGGGCGGCGGGTACTAAATATCTGGAACAGGAAGCCGCCATGACACCCGGTATTGCTGCTGGCCAGCGTAAAAACTTTACTGAGCTCGACTTCGCCGCAATGAAAGATATTGGATGGCAAGTTACCGCCGTGCCGGAGCCAGAAACCTGGGGTATGTTACTCGCTGGGTTGGGGTTACTGGGGTGGCGCATCCGTTGCCGAACGGGTAAAACAGTCACAAACCAAGCGACAGCGTCTAGACCAGCAACCCATTGGGACGCTCCGTACCCCCTCTTTGCTGGATAAATCTATAATCCATAACGCTAAGCTAGCCTTGACGGGCTATCTCCAGCACGTATAATCCCGACTATTCTAGTCAAGTATTTTTAGGAATTATCATGAGCGCTTTAGATCGAATTCGCGAACAAGTTACCGGTAACAATGTGGTGCTTTATATGAAAGGCACACCTCAATTTCCGCAGTGTGGGTTTTCTTCGAAAGCCGCTCAGGTACTGCAAGCCTGTGGCGTCAACGATTTTTTGGCGGTCAATGTGTTAGCCGACCCGGAGATTTTTGAAAATTTGAAGCACTACGCCAATTGGCCTACTTTCCCGCAGCTGTATGTAAAGGGCGAGTTGATAGGTGGTTGCGATATCATGATTGAAATGTATCAAAAGGGTGAGATTCAACCGTTGTTAACCGAAGCCACGGCAACTTAGCTTCTACGGTTCATTTTTTTAAAAAAGCCGACGTGAGTCGGCTTTTTTGCGGCTCACAGGTTATCCAACGCTTCAGCGGCAGGATGGCTATCCATACCTAACTCGTTAATTTTACGGGTCAGGGTATTTCTCCCCCACCCCAGTAAATGCGCGGCTTCGATTCTTCGCCCGCCGGTATGGCGCAACGCTACTTCAATCAACGTTTTTTCATAGGCTTGGGTGAGCTCTTCCAGAATGGCAGCTTCGCCGCGGGCCAAGCGGGCACCGGCTTCGGCAGCCAGACTTTGTAACCAGTCGCCGTTTGAAGGAGGCATTTCACCGTGTGTGAGATCACTGGGCAAGTCGCTGACTTCCACCACTTGGCCTGGCGCCATCACCGTCAAGTAATGGCTCACATTCTCTAATTGCCGCACATTGCCGCTCCATGGCAAAAGGGTCAGTTTTTTGATGGCGGCATCGGATAATGTTTTTGCCTCGATCCCTAACTCACGGGCGCTTTTTTGCATAAAGTGGCGAGCGAGTAGCGGAATATCTTCAGTGCGTTCACGCAAGGCGGGCAGACGCAGCCGGATGACATTCAGACGATGGAACAAATCCTCACGGAACAAGCCTTCACGCACCCGCACTTCCAGGTCTTGATGAGTCGCGGCAATTACTCGAACATTAACTTTGATCGGCGAGTGCCCACCTACGCGATAAAACTGGCCGTCAGATAGCACACGTAATAAACGCGTCTGTAATTCGGCCGGCATATCGCCGATTTCATCCAAAAACAATGTACCGCCATCGGCTTGCTCAAAGCGGCCCCGGCGTTGCGCAGCCGCGCCGGTGAACGCGCCGCGTTCGTGGCCAAATAACTCTGACTCCAGCAGATCTTTCGGGATAGCGGCTGTATTCAGTGCAATAAACGGCCCGGCCGCACGCGGGCTATGGCGATGCAGCGCGTGGGCGACCAGTTCTTTGCCGGTACCGGATTCGCCATTTATCAGTACGGTGGTGTGCGATTGCGCCAACCGACCTATCGCCCGAAATACTTCCTGCATGGCAGGTGCCTGTCCGAGGATTTCAGGCACGGGTACGTCACTCGCTTCTGAAATATTACGGCTGACACTCTCGCTTAACGCGCGCCGAACCAGCTCTACTGCCTGATCCACGTCAAAAGGTTTGGGCAGATATTCAAACGCGCCACCTTGAAAGGCTGCCACTGCGCTGTCTAGATCGGAATAAGCCGTCATGATAATGACCGGCACTTTAGGCAAACGCTCTTTGAGTTGCTGCAATAACTCCAAGCCGCTCACGCCTGGCATACGGATATCGGATACCACCGCACTGGGCTGGCTGCGCGTCAACTCGGCTAAGGCTTCGCTCGCGGCGCTGAAGGTGAGGCAGGGAATGTTATCGCGCAAGAGCGCCTTTTCCAGTACCCAACGGATAGAGCGGTCATCGTCAATGATCCAGACACAAAGAGATTTATTCATGAGGGCTATTACACGGTAATGGGGAGAAAAATGGAAAACACAGTGTGGCCAGGATAACTTTCGCAGTCGATGGTGCCGTGGTTTTGCGCAATCAATGTTTGTGCCACAGCAAGGCCCAAGCCGCTACCCCCTTCGCGACCCGAGACCAACGGATAAAAAATCTGTTCGCGGATTTCTTCAGGGATACCCGGGCCGTTGTCAATAATTTCGGCCTTTAATCCAAGTTGATGGCGCCGACTCTCAAGGGTACTTTGGCGCGATACACGGGTTTTAAAAATAATCTTGCCCTCGCTATGCATCGCCTGAACCGCGTTGCGCGCTACGTTTAGCACTGCCTGGATAAGCTGCTCGCTATCAGCACGTAGCTCGGGCAGGCTGGTATCGTAGTCGCGCTGCAAGCTCATACCGTGAGGGGTTTCCGCCAGAATGAGACTGCGCACGCGTTCCAGCACTTCATGGATATTGACCGCGCTAAAACGGGGCGTGCGATGAGGCGTGAGCAACCGTTCCATCAAAGACTGCAAACGATCTGATTCCTTGATGATAACTTGGGTGTATTCACGTAAGGATTCTCGCGGCAACTCGTGCTCGAGCAGTTGCGCTGCGCCGCGAATTCCACCCAACGGGTTTTTGATTTCGTGTGCCAGATTGCGTAACAACTCGCGATTGGCTTCCTGCTGTAAACGCGTTTGTTCCAGGCGAGCAATACGTAAGTGTGGATCGACGCTGCGCAGCTCCATAAATATCCCTTCCTGCGGCGCGTCGTAAGGCGTAATCGTACAACCCAGGCGTAAAGGTGGATGGGCATTCACAGTGACATCGAGCTCGTATTCAATCACTGTTTCGCGGGTGAGTTCGGCGGTTTGTATCGCGGCCAACAATTCCTGACTGCGCTCAAAAACCTGACGCACAGACTCGCCGACCAGCAACGCACCCGACACACCTAGCAGTGTCTCGGCGGAAGGATTGACGTAGATAATCGTGCCCGCAAAACTGAAAACCACGACACCCGTCGCGAGTTGATCAAGCCCTGCATATTGAACAGTCTGAGAGGGCATAGTGCGCATAGTGCTAAGCTAGCACCGTTTATGCCAGTTGGCGTTTATGCGATGGTAACGCTATTTGAGGTTATTAATTTCGCGCTGGATAGCGGAAACGTTTTGATCGTGTTCGGAGATGGTAGCGCGCAGTTTTTTCACCCGGCTAACATAGGTGCTATCACTTAGCTTTTCGCCCGGCTGTAAGCGCTCTCCGAGTGTTAACTGGCGACGTGCCTCATCGGCATTTTTGCGTTCTGCTGTCACTTCGTCTTGCAACACCTGACGGCGAATGTCGTCACGCTTTTGTTGCGTAGCCGTATCGATGCGAGGGAAATTACTGGGGCTGGGCTGAAACGAGGCACGTTTCTGTAATTTACTGCCGCCTCCAAGAGACAAACTGGCCGGTGCAGGAGGCAAATCAATGCGCTTTGATCCCCGCTTGTAAACATCGGTGAAGGTAATTTGCCCGTTTTCGTCAATGTACTTGTATATCTCAGCGTGTGCCACACAAGGCACAAGTGATACACATAAAAGTAGGGTCTGGATTCGCATAGTGAGATAGGAGTTTCCTCCAGATTAACGGCCTGACTTTTGCCATCTTGAGGGCGCGGGTAAAAAATAAGGCGGCTTCGCCGCCTTATTTTGCGTTTGCGCTACTCGTTTACAACGAATAATACATCGCAAACTCTACCGGATGAGTAGTCATGCGGTACTTGGTCACTTCCTGCATTTTCAACTCTATGTACGCGTCGATCATGTCATTGGTGAATACGCCGCCGCGGGTTAAGAACTCGCGGTCTTTGTCCAGCTCATCCAGCGCCATTTCAAGGCTATGGCAAACCTTGGGAATTTTTGCGTCTTCTTCTGGTGGCAAATCGTACAAGTCTTTGTCGGACGGATCGCCAGGGTGAATCTTGTTCTGAATACCATCCAGACCTGCCATCATCAGCGCAGCAAAAGCGAGATAAGGGTTGGCGAGTGGATCAGGGAAACGTGTTTCGATGCGGCGGGATTTTTCACTCGCTGCTATTGGAATCCGGATCGAAGCCGAGCGATTACGCGCCGAGTAAGCCAGCATCACCGGCGCCTCGAAACCGGGCACCAGACGCTTGTAAGAGTTGGTGCCAGGGTTGGTAATGGCATTCAGCGCCTTAGCGTGTTTAATCACGCCGCCTATGTAATAAATGCACAGTTCGGATAGGCCGGCATAACCATTTCCGGCAAACAAATTCTTGCCGTCTTTCCATAGCGACATGTGCACGTGCATACCCGAGCCGTTGTCGCCGACGATGGGTTTCGGCATAAAGGTCGCGGTTTTGCCATAAGCATGCGCGACGTTATGCACAATATATTTCAACATCTGGGTCCAGTCAGCACGTTTAGTCAGTGTGCTGAACTGGGTGCCAATTTCGCATTGGCCTGCGGTCGCCACTTCGTGGTGGAATACTTCGACTGGCACGCCCGCCTCTTCCAACGCCAACACCATGGCCGCGCGGATATCCTGTAGCGAATCGACTGGGGGCACCGGGAAGTAACCGCCCTTGATCCCCGGGCGATGGCCGGTATTGCCGTTCTCAAACTTTTCTGCAGACGACCAGGCCGCTTCTTCTGAATTGATTTTGACGTGGCAACCCGACATGTCGTCGCCCCAGGTCACCGAATCAAAAATGAAAAATTCCGGCTCGGGGCCAAAGTAAGCGGTGTCTGCAATGCCGGTGGACTTCAAGTAAGCTTCAGCGCGTTTAGCCACGGATCGCGGATCACGCTCATACCCTTTACCGTCTGCGGGCTCGATTACATCGCAGGTCAAAATAATAGTGGCTTCGTCGAAAAAGGGGTCCATCCAGGCGGATGTGGGATCGGGTTTTAGCAGCATGTCAGAAGCTTGAATTCCCTTCCATCCGGAAATGGACGAGCCATCAAACGGATGGCCACTTTCAAACCATTCCTCCGAGACTAGA
>JAYWDZ010000007.1:0-2550 GCA_043779595.1 Nitrosomonadales bacterium | reverse complement strand
GTTCGACCAGGCGCGGCAACATGTCATCCAGCCAGCGACGGTTATGGAGACCGGTAAGCGCATCGAGTTTGGCGTTTTGTTCATGCAGTTTTTGCTGCGCTATGCTTTGTAGAAGGACGGCGTTGTCTTTGCGCACGCGCAAAGACAAGGTATAGAGCAGATTGCGCGCCACCACGTGGGAATGGCTAATCAGCCGCCACAGGCTAGCCTCGGGTATCACTAGTAAGCGGCAATCACAGGCGGCAACAACATAAGCGGAGACCGGTGCGCCATCGAGTAGAGACAATTCTCCGACACAGTCGCCAGCATCCAGGAGGGCGAGGGTTTGCATACCTGAGGAGTCGGATTGCACCCGCAATTGTCCGTGCAGAATAAGAAAGAGGGTATTATTGATCTGGCCGGCTTCGAGCAGTATCTTACCTTCGGCCAATGTGCGTAGCGTGGCAGTGTGTAGCAACCATTCCAGGGCGTCGGGGCTTTCCCCGCGAAAAAGGGGCAGGCCCAGTAAGGCAGCGACAGTGAGTACCGCTTCAGTAGGCATCATGCGCTAAGCTTAGCTGGGCTGCCCACCGGCATCCAGTTTGTTAGGCGCTCTTAGCGATGGGACGCCGCTATTTCAAGTATACTGGCCCTTCAATGATTTCAGATTCTTGATATGCACGAAATACGCCCCGGCCAATCCATTGCGCTGTTAAAAGAACTGCACATCCTCACCGGCGACGGCAGGATGAATCAGGATAGCCGGCGCAAACTCAAGCAGGTGTATCATCTCTACCAGTTCATTGAACCATTGCTGCAGGAAATTCTACAAGCGCATGCCGACATACACTTAGTTGATCACGGCGCCGGAGAATCGTATTTAGGATTTATTCTTTACGACTTGTTTTTTAAGGAACTGAAGAGCGCGTCGCGAATATACGGCATCGAGGCGCGGGAGGAGTTAGTTACAAAATCCCGTGATCTGGCGGCAAGGCTGAATTTTCCTGGCATGTTATTTCTGAACCTGTCGGTGGCCGAGTCGATAGCATCGGAGCTTCTGCCGGCGAGGGTAGACCTGGTGACCGCGCTGCATGCCTGTGATACCGCCACCGACGACGCCATACATTTCGGTTTGAAAAAACAGGCTCGTTTCATTGTGCTAGTACCCTGTTGCCAGGCGGAAGTGGCCGCAGTGCTCAGAAAAAATAAAGGTAGGGCCACGGCTCACAACATCTTAAGTGAAATTTGGCGACACCCGCTCCACACCCGTGAATTCGGTAGCCTGACCACGAACGTGCTGCGCTGCCTGCAACTGGAGGCCCATGGCTATCAAGTGAGCGTCACCGAGCTGGTGGGCTGGGAGCACTCCATGAAAAACGAACTCATTATTGCCAGCTATAAAAATCTGCCGCGCCAGCGCGCCACCGAGCGCCTTAGTGAAATGCTGCATGCCTTGGGGCTGGAAGAGATGCGCCAGCGTTTTTTTGCCTCGCCCTAGTGGCAGTTCTTGATCTCAGTCAACACTCGAAATTTGCTTGCCCGCCTAGGCCAGGCGGCCCTTGCTATCCGGCTCACTAATATGCTAGTAATCAATCATCTTTATTGTCGGCGAACTGAGTCCGTTACGTGACACCCATCGTGAATCATGATTTCCAAGAATAACATTGAAGCGCTAGTTGAGCTTATCGGTCGTCATAACAAGGAAGAGCTGACTGCGTCTCTAATAGAAAACGTGCACAAGGTCGCCGCGTCGGCGACAGTCCTTGTCTACGAGATCTTTAATGCCCGGGGTGACCGCGAACCCACCGATAATCCCTCGGGTCTCATCGTGCGCAATACCGGCAATGCCGTATGGCTGGGCGAGCCCCTGGTACAGCACGAGGGTTTCAGCGCATGTATTACCACCAAGCGGGTGGTCCGCTTATCGGCGGAGAATTCTTCGTCTACACGCATCATCTTTCCAGTTCGTGGGGCACGCCATGTCATTGGGTTGTTGGTGATTGATTGCCCCACCGCCGATCCAGAAACCTTGTATATGATTGAGATACTGTCGCAGGTATGGCAGAGCCAGCAGTTTCTTCTCGATAGATATGAAGAAGATGGGCTGACTGGGCTGCATAATCGTCATGCCCTAGAGAACAGGATGCCGCATCTTTTCGGCGAGAATACGAGTAATCCGCAAGCTGCTCCTTATGAGACAACTTCCAAGTGTGTGGCTATGCTGGACCTGGATAAATTCAAGGAAGTTAACGATAAGTACGGCCATCTATTTGGCGACGAAGTGCTGGTGCATTTCGCGCACCTGATGAATCAATCTTTTCGTCCTTATGACTATTTGTTCCGCTATGGTGGAGAGGAGTTTGTCGTCATCTTGCAAAATGTTAAATTGGAAATGGGTCTACCCATTCTTGAACGTTTCTGCAAAGTCGTGGAGATGTACAACTTTCCACAGGTTGGAAAGAAAACGGTCAGTATCGGTGTTGTGCAAATGGTCGCCGGCGAGTTGCCGTCGACGCTACTCGATAAAGCCGATAAGGCGCTTTATTATGCCAAGCAGCACGGCCGTAATCG
>JAYWDZ010000006.1:0-6371 GCA_043779595.1 Nitrosomonadales bacterium | reverse complement strand
GAAATGGCACTGGCCTGGCACATACGAAACTGCGCATCCACGACGTACACGCCGAAGGGCGCATTCTCGACGAGATTGAAGAACGTGTCGCGATTCTGGCGCAACTGCTCCTCAGTCTGGCGGCGCTGGGTAATGTCTTTAAAGTTAATCGCCACGCGCCGATGCGTGTCGTCTTCAACCCGAAAGGCGTGGAGTTCCAGCACGCGCCCCTGGGTGCTGAGTCCGCGTTCAAATCTTATCGGCTCGCCGGTTTTAAGAACGGTGTCAAAGGTGACGAGCCATTCCTCGAATTCATCCGGGATCACTTGGCGCAGGGTTTTTCCGACCACGCCGCCGATACCGGATTGCTCCGCGAAGGCCGGGTTGGCTTCGATGTAGCGAAAATCCAGCGGCTCACCTGCTTCACCCCCCATTTTCTCGATGATGCAAAAGCCTTCGTCGATGGATTCGAACAGCGTACGGTAACGTTGCTCGCTTATGCCTTGAGTTTGTTCGGCGAGCTTTTGCGCTTCAATAGTCGCCATGACCAGCTGTGCGTTGGCTTGCTGCAACCTGAGCACGTGCGCATCGTTAGCCTCCTGCATCGGGACATCGGTCTCAGGGGCTAGAACGGCGCTTTCCCTGGGCCCAATGTCTTTTTCGTTGGCCGCGGGAAGGCCTTCTTGAGGCTCACGGGGGGCGCCAGATTGAGCCAGGGGAGGAAGGGTTTTCTGGGTCATCAGCCGGGAAGTGCGGGGGATAGACCCGTTTGCAATAACGAGGCGAGTTCTTCCGCTACCATCGGCCGACCAAAATAATAGCCCTGGCCTTCATCGCATTGTTCGGCGAGCAGAAAGTCATGCTGCTCCGAGGTTTCGACACCTTCGGCAATCACACGGTGATTAAGGCTTTTACCCATGTTGATGACCGCGCTGACGAGGCCGGCATCACTTGGGCTGCTGGTAATCTGGTGCACGAACGACTGGTCGATCTTCAGCGTGTCGATCGGAAATTGGCGCAGATAACTCAGGCTGGAATAACCGGTACCGAAGTCATCCACTGTCAGTTTTACGTCCATATCTGCAAGGGTATGCAGCATGCGATTGGTCGCATCTGCATCGCGCATAAGCACGCTTTCCGTTAATTCGAGTTCGAGATAACGCGGCTCCAGCCCCGTTTCATCGAGGGTTGCGCGGATATTGTCGAGAAAATCGGGAGCGCGGAATTCGAGCGCGGAGGTATTAACGGCGACCGTAACCGGGGGCAAGCCCACCTGCTGCCAGGCTTGCGCCTGACGGCAGGCTTCGTGCAGTACCCAGCGGCCAATCGACAGGATCAAACCACTGTCTTCGGCGATAGGGATAAATTGCGCGGGCGGCAGCAAGCCGCGTTCCGGATGCTGCCAACGGATGAGTGCCTCAACGCCCACCATCAGCTTGCTTTTCAAATTGATTTTCGGCTGATAGTGCAATACGAATTCGTGCCGGTCCAGCGCGCGACGCAGGCTCGCTTCGGTGGATTGGCGTTGCACAGCGCGCACATTCATGCTCGGCTCAAAAAACTTGTAATTGTTGCGCCCGCTGTCCTTGGCGTGGTACATCGCGGTGTCCGCACCCTTGATCAGCGTTTCCGCGTCTCGACCATCGTCTGGGTAGATGCTGATGCCGATGCTGATGCCAATATGCAGATCGTGCTGATCAATAGTGTGCGGTGGCACCAGCGCCACCAGCATTTTTTGGGCTGACAATGCGGCGTCTTCTGCGTGCTCAATAGTCGGGAGCAGCAGTAAAAATTCATCGCCACCCTGGCGGCTGATCGTGTCCGACTGGCGTACACACGCCAACAGGCGTTGTGCCACTGACTGCAACAACTGGTCGCCTACCGCATGCCCCAGCGAATCATTGATGTGCTTGAAGTGATCCAGATCCATAAACATCACTGCAAGCTGCTTGCCCTGACGGCGCGCCAGTTCAATCGCCTGGCGAAGCCGGTCCATCAACAATAATCGATTGGGTAAATCGGTGAGCACGTCGTGGTGGGCTAAATGGTCCATTTGGCTATGGGCCAGCCGGATTTGATCGACCAGATTGTGCGATTCGATGGTGGCAACGACCAGATTTTCGTTTGCCTGCCGCATTTGCAGCATGTGCTTATCCGTCGCCGCCAACATCGTTTGTCCCGCGCGAATTTCATGCTCGCGGGAGGTGGCCGCGCCTTCGCGCGCATGGGCCTCCCCTTCCCGGATCTGCGCCGCGTCTTCGCGCACATGGGCAGCATCTTCGCGCCGGTGGGCAGCATTTTCCCGCATATACGCGGCATCTTCTCGGGATGAGGCTGATTTCTCGCGGCTTAGCACAGCCGCTTCATCCTCCATGAGGGCATTTTCCCTGCGCCGCCTATCGTTGCCACGGACAGCCATGACTTTCCGGGGGGGCAGTTTAATCAGGCCCGTGGAGTTGGGGTCAGGGATAGCAGCGGTCCCCTCCTTGTCTCTGCTGGTCACAACGGTTCCATCACCCCTGGGGGGGCGCTGGCACCGACCATCGGACGACCCGACGTAATGCCGACATATTCGGTTAAGGTTTCGCCCAGCATGATGCCTTGGTCGATAATGTCGAACAGGCGAATGTCCTTGCTGTGCTCGCTGCCGCGCACCTTGACCACCGAGCACACGCGTTTGAATTGCCCATCTAGTTCGATATAGCGCTGCACGATAATGGCGTCGGCCAGAAACGCGCTACCGTACGGGCTGAAGCGCAAATCGGTGTAGCGGTCTTCCAGTTCCGCAATCATCAGGATGGTGATGCCCATATTGGTCAGCTCGGCGATCATCCGGTACAGCGATCCGCGAAAGTCTTCGCGAAACTCGGGCGCCAGCGCGAGCTCGAACCCCGACAGCGAATCGATCACGACGCGCTTGGCTTTCATGCGCGTAATCATGGCTATCAAATCATGCAGCGTTTGATCTATCGATAAATCCAGCGAGCGCGTGTCGATCACCCCCACGTGCCCAGCTTTGACCAGCGTATTCAGCTTGTCACTCAGCAATTGGTGGGGCGTTTTCTCAAACGCTGCGATCACCCCAGGCTCGCCACAACGCACGCCTTCGGCAAGAAACTCGGTCGCCAGCACTGTTTTCCCGGAACCGGATGGCCCCACTAATAACAGCGAATACCCCACGGGTAGCCCGCCGCCCATCATCTCATCCAGACCCGCTATGCCCATCGCAAGACGCCCGCTTTCCTTCGCGGCCTCGCTATCGTCCGTAGTGATGCCGCTGTGTCCGACAATCGCGCGGGGGAAAATCTGGATGCCGTCTTCATTAATCCGGAAGGTGTGCAAGCCGGGTGCCTGGCCCTGCCCCCGCATTTTGACCACCTGTATCTTGCGCACCATGGAGTTGCGGTGCACACTTTGCGACAGCCACAGAATGCCATCTGCGACGGTAAAAACCGGGCTGGACTCGGCTTCAGGCAACAAATATTCACCGATCAGAAAAGTGGTGGCCTGCCAGCTGGTCATTTGCATGCCAAGTTGCTGCACGAAACGCTGCAAGTCTGATGCGTCCTGATCCTCGCGCTTTGCCGACTTCACCACCGAGCGAAACGAGTCGACGAATACCAGGCTGGGCGCATAGTCTTTCACTTCTTGGGCAATGCGCTCAAGCACGCGGTCAAAATTCCCCCCCAGCAGGTCTTCCGACAAATTGACGAAGCGGATCGCATTATTGATTTTACTGATATCAAAAAACGCAAATTGCTGTTGGTAGCGCAGCATCTTGATAGCGGGCTCGCCGAGCACGGTGAAGAACAACGCGCGATTATCCGGCCTCGCCAGCGAGAACATGATCTGATGCGCGAGTGTGGTTTTGCCGCTGCCCGGCGTGCCCGCTATCAGATTGAATGAGAATTCCGGCAGACCCCCACCCAACAGGTTATCGAGCCCAGGTACGCCTGTTGCCAGACGACGTATGTTTACTTTTTCACTCATTTTTAGACCTCTTGCTGATCTTGTCCCGGTGCGTGATCGCCCCAGGCCGAACGTAAAATATTGGACGTCAACTCCTCGCCAATCAGCGTGGCGAGGATGTCGGTGAAAGTGCATAGCAGTCGATTATTGGCTTCGATGATTTTGGCGGGGGATTGCCCTTCGAAATGCTTTTTTAATTCGGCGAAGCGCTGATCAGGTTGGGGCGACGAGGTGCTGGCCGCGAGCCCGGGAAAGCTGGATGGGCTAAGAAATAAGCTACGGGCATAAAGCGAGTTGAATCCCCCCACGCCGATAATCGAAATTATCTGGGTTGCCATCTGTTCCCATATGACAATCGCCGCCTCCTCAGCTTTTTTGGGGTGCGATGCGGTGAGGTTTTCGATTATCTGGTGTCGCAACAAGTTATTGTTTCCATAACAATCCTAATTTTGCGTAGTGAATCACGGGATGCGATAGGCGCTCCTTCTGCAGTCAGTCAGTCAGTCAGTATAGGACTAATACCTGGCCAAAGGAGTGACAGTAAATGTAATCGCTCATCCTTATAAGGTGTGGGAAGAATGCCCGCGTGCGAATCCTGACCATCGCAAATCGAGGTTGCGGGTGAAAGCGATCACTTTGAACAATTCGCCCATTTCGGCGGGTGAAATCAACCGTTGCACGGCATTGGCCTGAGGCAGGTAGGCAGCTGCGTTGTCGGGCGGGGTTTGCATCAGCAGTTCGGTGATGCCTGCGTTCATCAAGAAGCTCGCCTGGCTGGTATAGCCGGCCAGTTGCAAACCCACTTGGCTCGCGGCTTGCGCGAGCGCACTGAAGTCCACATGAGCCGTCAGGTCGCACAAACCGGGCAACCAGAATGGATCGTCCAGCGCGTGGTGGCGATAATGCGCGCGCAGTGTGCCCATGTGGCGCTGCGGATGGTAGTACTCGCGCTGCGGGAAACCGTAGTCGATAAAAATCATCGCGCCGCAGCTCAACGTGGCGGCCAGCGTTTGAATCAGCGCGGGGACGGCGAGGTTGATTTCGCTGGTGTAGGGTGCAGCCGAAATCAACGCATCGGTCGGCAAGCTCTGTGCGGCTTGCCATAACGCGCCTGCACGGCATTCACGGCTTTGCCAGATGAATCCCTTGCCGTCCCACGCTACGCCACGCTCGTAGAGTTTTTGGTCGTGCCATTGCATGCAATGGACTGGCAGTGCGTCGAGAACTTCGTTGGCTAAAATCACGCCTGTAAAAGTAGGGGGGAGCGCGGAAAGCCAGATCACCCGGTCAAGCAGATGGGGGGCGTGGCTGGCTATCATTTGCTGTTGCCGGAGCTGGAGTTCGGCGCTGAGGTCGAGGATGTAATACTGCGATGGCAACGCGTGTTGACGTTCCAGTTCAAGCAATACAGCAACAGCGAGTTTGCCACTCCCCGCTCCCAGCTCCAGCACATCGCCGTGCGTGTCGTGCAGGATGGGGGTGATTTGCAATGCCAGTGTGCGGCCGAATAACGGGCTTATTTCGGGCGCGGTCACAAAGTCGCCTTCCGCGCCAAACTTGGTCGCACCGGCTGTGTAATACCCGAGGCCCGGGGCATACAGCGCCATTTCCATGTAGTGCGCAAAGTCTATCCAGTTGGTATGGGCATCGAGTTCGGCGCGAATATATTCGGTAACTCGCTGGCTGTGGGCGAGTGCGTCGGGGCTGGGGCTGGGTAACATGGCAGAGGCGGGTTTGGGCGATAATGCATTTGAACCCGAGACTATAGAGGTGAATACGAATGCAGGGCAAAGTGGTGTTAATTACCGGCGGTGCAAAACGGGTAGGGGCAGCAACCGCCCGCCTGCTGCATGCTGCGGGTGCGAACCTGATGATTCACTATCGCAGCTCGGCGGTTGAGGCGCGAGCATTGCAGGATGAATTGAATGCGGTGCGTGAGGACTCGGTCGCACTGATTCAGGCTGACCTGCTGGACGTGGCGATATTGCCAAGCCTAGTCAGCCAGACCGTGACAATTTTTGGCGGCCTGGATGTGCTGGTGAATAACGCGTCGAGCTTTTATCCCACGCCGATTGGCAATATCAAGATAGACGATTGGGAAAACCTGATGGGCAGCAATCTGCGCGCGCCCTTGTTTATTGCCCAGGCCGCTGCGCCGGAACTCAAAAAACGCCACGGCTGTATTGTGAATATTGCGGACATCCACGCCGAACGCCCGCTCAAAAATTATGTGGTGTACAGCGTAGCCAAGGCCGGGGTGGTGGGATTGACCAAATCGCTGGCGCGTGAACTGGGGCCGGAAGTGCGCGTGAATGCGGTTGCGCCGGGACCGATCTTGTGGCCCGAAGACAGCGCGGACTTTGACGAAGTTTCGCGGCAGCGTGTGGTGTCACACACGATACTTAAAACGGTAGGCGAACCCG
>JAYWDZ010000005.1:0-6378 GCA_043779595.1 Nitrosomonadales bacterium | reverse complement strand
AGCGGCGCGCTGGCGATGCACGCGCAAAAGTCCGTCACGATCAGCAGCCAAACCACCATCAAAGCCGACAGCCCGCAAAAGATCCTGCTTGCCGCAGGCGGCAGCGCGATCACGATTCAGGGTGGGCAGATTCTGTTACAGGCGGGGGGAGCGATTAGTTTGAAGGGGAATACCAAGAGCTATACCGGGCCTGCTAGCGCTGCCGCCGCCGCTGCGACCTTGCCCAAAGGAAAGTTCACCTTCTACGACGAAGCCTTCATCATCAAAAACGAAGAAACCGGTGCTGTGATTCCCCACGCAAAATACCGTATCGAAAACGCCGCAGGCGCGGTATTGGCCGAAGGCCGCGCGGATGGAGAAGGGCGAACGACGCGGGTATATACCGCCAAAGCAGAGCAACTCAAAGTATTTGTGTTGGACCTCTGATTCACATTTGCCAATACAGGCAGGAAACAATATGAGCGCGGTACTGCCACATAAAACAGCAACAACCAATACCATTAAAAACTCCTGTGTCGATGTCCCGTGCATGTTGACCGACGGTTACCTGCTTTATCGACCCGACCAGAATAGCTTCATTGCGCTCTACCCTGAAGAGTGGTTTACCTGCTGCGAAGCAGGCGAAGCCAACAACCTGGCGATTCAGGAACTGCAAGAGGCCAATCAAGCCGTCACGGATAAATCCCTGGCGCTGATTGATCTACGTCGCCAACCCAACCCGGCGATAGCCGATCTTAAACAAGCTCAGCTCGAACTCGATCAAGCCCTATCCACGCTGAGTGCAAAAAGCGAGGCCGCCAAAACCCGTATAGAAAAAATCACCGACTTAAACGCCGACCCCAATAAACTAGTCGAGGTGTTGCCGCTTACCCTCGCCCGTAAGCAAGGCCAAAAAGCTTTTTATATCCCGGCGGACAAACTCAAAAGCGCCTTGGACGACAAGCGTATCTACATAGTTGACGGCCCGGCCGAACGAAGCAAGCCTGCCAAAGAGAAGCTGCTTAACGGCAGCACTCTGAATGCTGCCGAGATCAAGCGCCGCATTTCAGAAAAGGTACAGGACAAGGCCAAATTCAGCAAAAAATGGAAGCTCAAACCCAAGGACGGCGATGAATACGCCGGGCAATTCTTGAGTGAATGGTCGCAGACCATGGGTGCGCAGGCAAAGGAGTTTCTGGAACGCGAGCACAAACAAATAGCGGAAGGCATCTTCAACGCCATCAGCCCGGCAATCAATACCGACCCTAATGATCCACATCGCAACATCGATCTTAAATCCGAAGCCCAGCTTCTGCGCTGGGCGGCAGGCGCAGGGCTGGAAGCCAACTTCCTGCCGTTTCAGGGCAATCTTTACGATAAGCGCGATAAAAACTGGCAAAGCCGCTTTAAGCGCGCCGCCAACGCCGCGCAGTTCAACGTCAAAGCCAATGCTGAGGCTTCATTTGCGATAGGCGAGGCGAAAGTCCAGACCATCGGCTACTACCCGCATTTTGCGGGGTGGCATGCCGAGGCAGCGGCCCCAGGTATTGCGCTCGACCTCGGACATTTCCGCTTTCGCGGGGATATGACCTTGTACGCGGTGGCCGGGGCGAGTATTGCGCTGGAGGCGGGCGTAGCCTTGATGCTAACCAGGGGCCAGCAAGGTTTGCGCGGCACCCCGAAAAAATCAGGCAAAAGCGCGAAAGCCAAAGTGGGCGGCAAGGGTGAAGTCAAACTGTTTGCCGGGCTTAAGGAAGGCATCGGTCTGGCGGGCGCGATGCAGTGGCTCAATCCAGAAGGCTTTATCGATTCAAAATCGCCGAAGAAGAAAGACCTGAACAGCACATGGGGAGAATATGTCGATGTGGGATCAGTCAGCGCTGATGCTTCGCTGATACAAGGGTTGGCGGCGACCTTAGGGCTGGAAGTGGGCTTCACACGAGGCAGCTTCGTGATTGCTGTCAAAGCAGGGGGCTGCCTGGGGCTCGGCGGCGAAGGCGCTTTGGGTGCCAAGGTTGGCGTGGCGGAGGTTGGTGAATTCTTCATGTGCGTGGCGCATCAGTTAAAGCAGGCGGACTATACGAAGTTGATGGGGTTGATGCAGGGCGAGATTTTTAAGGCCTATAACGAAATTCTGTTCATGGTGGTAGCGCAGGGGCGAGCATTGGGGGACTTTACAAATGGGTCAATAGTGTTCATAGAAAAAATTAGCAAAGAATATGAAAAATCCGTCAACGCTGCTAAAAAGCAGGGTGCAGATTTCATTAAAGAACTTGAACAAAAAATGCGCGCCAAATGGGGCTGGTTTGCTTATATGCCGCCTGAAGCGCGCGGAGCGATGCTCGCCAGCATTCGGGATGTGATGCAACAACCTCAATATGCCGACAACTACGATTTGAAAGTTGCAGCCGCTTTCTGCATCAACGAATTAATTAGCACTACGCAAACGGGCAGCCATCTGGGCAACACGCTGGATCGCATTACCGTCGCTATGGGAGACGCGCCGGGGAGCGGCGCGGTCATCGCCTCAATCAACACCATTCTGGCGGGAACCTCATTCGCCAACACCATCAACCGTGCTGAAATCCAGCTTGCTAGAGCGCAGCCGCTAATCCAGCGCCCGTTCCTGCGCAACGATGAACCCAACTTTTATGCAGCGCAGTTTCCTTTGCAACATCCAGCGTCCATGGCCTAGCGCGAAGGGGGGGTTACGTTGATGACACAGCGGAACTGGGTTCCCGCGTAGTATGAGTAGCCAGGCTGAGGGTCGTATTTCAAACCTGAGCGCCCGCGTGTAAATACATAATTAGCCAGTGCTGGATTGTTACCATTTGGATCACCGCGCAAAACTTTTCGAGGCCCAAACTCGGGATGTTCCGGGTCAACCGAATCCTTCTCAGCCCCGCCCTTGGGATTACGGTCGGGCGAGCGCTGGTAATAGGTCGGGTCATACCAGTCCTGTACCCATTCTGCTGAAACGTAGTCAATCATGCCAAACAGCCCGGCAGGATTGGGAGGGTATTTACCAATGTCAGGGGTTACACCCGCATCGGCTCCTTTTAGGCTCCAGCTATCCGGATAATTACGGTCCTTGTCAATTTTTCCATTATCCGTCGCAAACAACACCCGCTTGCCCCCCGAGCGTGCCGCATACTCCCACTGTGCCTCGGTCGGCAAATCAAACGACTTCCCTGTCAACTTGCCCAACCACTGACAATACGCCTGTGCACCATACCAACTCACGCCCGCAGGTTTGCGTGGGGCGCGGTATTTTTTTCGATGATCGTCCACATTCACCCGCTGCTCACCCACGCTGTCGGTAAACACGTCGAACTCTTCATACGTGACCTTGTAGGCCATCATCGAAAACCCATCCAGCGTGACTTTATGGAGGGGGCGGGTATCGGCGGAATCAAAGCCATAATAGCCTGGGTTGCCCATCTGAAAACTTCCCGCTTTGAACTTGATCATGTGCTTCATGGTGTCCTGCTTGATCTTCGCTATCTTCGCGGAGAGTTCAGGGCTTAACGGGCTGATTAACTCAGGGTTGATATTGGCGTTCGGCGGTATCTGTGGCGCATCTTCAGCGTGTGTTGTACCCGCCATAATAGACAGTGCGGTTGCCGTGTAAGCGAGTATTTTACGTGGTGATAAATAGACTGATACCAACTTCGCTCCAGCGGTTTTTGTTATGCATTGAATTGGGATTTTAACAGGATGAAAGAAGTATAGGCTGTTGAGGAGTGGCGGCGGCTTTCAGCGTCAACAAATTTTTTAGCACTACGCAAACGGGCAGCCATCGAACGGACTATATAACTTGAAGCGCCGCTAAAATATTGGAAACGCCATGAATAAAAAAACGCACGCTCTGCTTTATGCCATGTTATTAGCCGCATCGGGTTTCTCCTTGGCCCAATCTTTACCAATGAACATCCTTAAACAGATTCCTGGTGACTACGCCGTGCTTGCTTTTGGCAGTGGTTTGTTAAATGCTGACAAACTGCTGGATTTTATTGTGGTGCCACACAAGCCGAAGGCGGAGTTCATTGGCAACAAAGTCAGTCCACTTAGACCCCTATTACTGTTTATTCAAAATACAGATAACAGCTATCGGTTAGCGAAACGAAATGATCATTTGGTTTTCAGGTTTGATGAAGGGGGCCAATGTGACCCTTTTACAGACAGCGGTGAAGGCTTGGTGATATATAAACATTTTTTCACCGTACAACACAGTGTCGCATGCGGTCAGCATTGGACAGATTACATTACCTTTCGATTCGTACCCGAATTGCAGGACTGGGTTTTTCACAAACGTATTAGCGAGAGTTGGGTATTGAACAATAGTAACGATCCTGATGCGGATGCTCTTATTCCGGGGGGGCGAAGTGTAATTACCAGTAAGGGAAAAGTCCCCATACTATTTGAAAAATATCATTCGAATTAGCCTTAACCTACTTTGAACATGGCTCATCGGCGCTTTAAATTATTTCAACACGCTAAGTAAAAAACGCCTTATTTTTCTAAAACCTCATGCAGATATTGTGGGAAGGGCATACCAATACGGCATTAATGCTCATTTATAAACCGCAAGCGTTAAAAATAACTCGGGCACCCATCAAGTATGGGTTTTGATACTGATCAATTAAACCAGCGGCAACTGCCCTCCCATATCCACCTCATGGCGCATCACCCGCAGTGTATGCAAGCGCCGACTATCCGCTCGCAGTACGGTGAAATTCATGCCTTCCAGGCTTACCCATTCGCCGCGCTTGGGCACATGGCCGAAGCGCGAAATCACCAGGCCGCCTACAGTATCGAATTCTTCATCCGAGAAATTGACGCCGAGCGTTTCGTTGAAGTCTTCAATTTCGGTGCAGGCCTTGACGCGGAAGGTGCCTTCTTGCTCTCGCACGATGTTGTCTTCGGTTTCGTCGAAGTCGAACTCGTCCTCAATGTCGCCGACGATTTGTTCGAGCACGTCTTCGATGGTCACCAGGCCCGCGACGCCACCGTATTCGTCGACGACGATGGCGATGTGGTTGCGGTTGGAGCGGAATTCTTTCAGCAGCACGTTGAGCCGTTTGGACTCGGGGATGAAGACTGCGGGGCGCAGCATGCCGCGAATATCGGCATCGTCTTCGGCGTAATGCCGCAACAGGTCTTTGGCCAGCAGGATGCCAATGATGTCGTCGCGACCCTTGTCCATCACCGGGAAGCGCGAGTGCGCGGTTTCGATCAGATGGGGGATAAATACTTCGGGCGCGTCGTTGATGTCGATCACGTCCATTTGCGCGCGCGGCACCATGATTTCGCCGACGCGCATTTCGGATACCTGCAACACGCCTTCGATCATCGCCAGTGCATCGGCGTCCATCAGGTTGTTTTCGTACGCGCCATGCAGCAACTCGATCAGCTGTTCGCGGTCTTCGGGTTCGCGCATCAGCCAGTGGGAAATGCGTTCTAGCAGACTCGGTTTACTGTCAGGCTCCATGGGTCAAAGTGTTCGCAAGATAAGGGTTGGCAATCCGAAATCGTTTCAGTATAGCGGCTTCGCGCGCTTCCATAATGATGGCATCGGCTTCGGCTTCGTGGCGGTACGCCTGTAAATGCAGCGCGCCATGAATGGTGAGATGAGCGTAATGATCGCTCAGTTTTTTACCCAACTCGGCGGCTTCTTTTGCTACTACCTCGGCGCAGATTACGATATCGCCGCCCAGCACGCCGTTACCGTGATCGTGCTGACCGATATCACCATATTCAAACGTGAGTACATTGGTAGGGTAGTCTTTGTGGCGGAAATCGCGGTTGAGCGTTTGTGCCTCTTCTGCGTCGACGATGCGGACGGTGATCTCAGCATTCTGATCGAGCGCCGCGAGCAGCCAGCGCCGGATTTGTGCACGCGTGGGCAGATCTTGCGCGGCACTGGCGTATTGCACCGCGAGCGACAATACTGGGCCAGGCGGATGAGGGCCAGATGAGTCAGCGCGTGGCACGCAACTCCTGTTCGGCGCGATGCTTGGCGTAGGCCGTCACAATATGCTGCACCAACGGATGCCGCACCACGTCTTCGGCTAGATAATGCGTGAAGGCAATGCCGCGCACGTCTTTTAAAACTTGCTCGGCATCGACCAGCCCGCTTTTTTGATGGCGCTGCAAATCGATCTGCGTCACGTCGCCCGTCACCACCGCCTTTGCGCCAAAACCGATTCGGGTTAAAAACATTTGCATCTGTTCCGGCGTGGTGTTCTGCGCCTCGTCCAGAATAATGAACGCATGGTTCAACGTGCGCCCACGCATGAACGCAAGCGGTGCAACTTCGATGATTTGCCGCTCGATCAAACGTGCGACTTTGTCATAGCCCATCAAGTCATACAGCGCGTCATACAGCGGGCGCAAATA
>JAYWDZ010000004.1:0-2568 GCA_043779595.1 Nitrosomonadales bacterium | reverse complement strand
TCCGACAACTTTGCGACCCGCCACGCGATCAATCGTGCTTGCTTCAATGCGGGCAAAACGCTGGTGTCGGGTTCGGCCATCGGATTTTCCGGGCAGCTTGCGGTATTTAATCCGGCCCAGTCTGGCAGTCCGTGTTATCAATGCCTGTTCCCGGAACAGGTCGATGAGGCTCCACTGAGTTGCGTGGAAGCAGGTATCTTTTCGCCGCTGGTGGGCGTGATCGGTACAGCGCAGGCGTTGGAAGCGCTGAAATGTTTGGCGCAGGCCGGTCAAACACTAGCGGGTAAATTACTATTGTGGGACGGGTTGGCGACAGAAATGCGTGTGCTGAAGGTACCCCGCGATCCGGATTGCCCGGTGTGCCAAATACGCAAGGATTACTGAAACGATTAATGGTAGGAAGCGGCTGAGTCACGGTGTAAGTCTGGCTCATTCCTTCTTGTTACCCCGATCAGCTATCTCAATTTTGATACAGATAAGCTAAGGCGTAATGACTCGTAAAAGAGGGACATGGCGTGATCTTCAATGTCCGTTCCGCAGTCCATACATCCATCGCCTCGGCTATCTACAGCAAATCAGGTTTCGATACTGAGAAACGCGCCGTATTGAAATATTCCTGCAATGAAGTCTACGCAGAATCTACACACCTGTTAAATAACAGGTGCTAAACAAGCCATCCTTGTGCAAAGGCGTAGCCAGTATTTAGACCACCCATTATTGATTGCTTCGCGGCTTCTGGCGTGCGGACGATATCCGCACGCTAACCCAGGTCGTGGGCCATACGAGACATGACCGCCACCGTCATCCACAATGAAAATTATCAAAGGAAGATCAGCATGAAAAAATTTCAACTCTCATCGGCACTGTTCATTGCCTTGTCCGCGATAGGGTCCTCGGCTATGGCTGAGGATTTCGACCACGATGATTTTAAATCCGCCATGCCTATCACTATTGCGGTGTTCGGTGACTGGCCTTATACCCAGAACCTGCTCAATAACGCGCCCTTGCTGGTCGACTCCATCAACGCCGATAAAAAAGTCAGTCTGGTAATGCATGTGGGTGATATTCACGCCGGGAGCGCGCCTTGTACCAGCGCCGACATCCTGCCCCCCATTGCGGCTTCAAATCCGGGATGGAACCAGAAGGTTTATTTCCAGTTTCAGCAGTTCAATAAACCCGTCGTTTATACCCCCGGCGATAATGAATGGACCGATTGCCAAAAGAAAAAGGAATTTTATAGTGGCGATCCTCTCAAGGAACTGGCTGCTGTGCGCAGTCTGTTCTTCGCCAAGCCCGGTCACACCCTGGGCAAGGACGAGAGGACGGTCTGGAGTCAGGCCCGGTATTTCGATCCGGCTTATCCCGCTGACGCTCAGTTCGTCGAGAACACAATGTGGGTGGACGGTAAGGTGCTATTCGTGATGGTGAATATGCCTGGCTCCAATAACGATACCTTGGCTTGGAGCGCTGCATTCTCCAATCCCATAGCCCAGAATCAGGAAGTGGCCGAGCGCACGGCCGCCGATATTCGCTGGCTGCAAGCTGCCTTCCATCTGGCAGAAAAAGCTCATGCCAAGGCGGTGGTCATCGGCCAGCAGGCGGATATGTGGGATCCGGAAGCGGTGGCCAGTAACGAGCTATTCAATTACTCTCCCTATGTACAGAAACTAGCGGACATGGTGGTTAACTTTGGCGGCCCGGTCTTGTTGCTCAACGGCGACTCCCACGTTTACGGTACGGACGCTCCTCTAGCTGATCCCGCCAGCACCACGGGCGTAATCCATCACACCCAGGCCGTGCCCAATCTGACCCGCATTACTGTTCAGGGCTCCACTAACGCCCCGGCGGAGTGGCTGCGTCTGACCATCGATCCGCGCAAGCCTAAAGTGTTTAGCTCGGAAAACGTGCCCTATTGCAAGGACCCCCTGTCCAGTTGCAAATAAGCGGTTGGTATTCCGGAACAACTTTTTTTAGTATTTCACTCCACTAAATGGACGAGCGATTTGCCCGTCCATTTTTTTCGCCTGCTTGTATCGCCTTTAAGCTGATTGGCTCATATCTACGCCCGATGGTGTCATTGCACGGTCATCGGGCGTAGATATGGTGGTGTACTTCCTAGAAATTGCGACGAAACGCTTACGCATTTTTATTTCTAACTCTTTGCCCTTCCATAAATCACTTAGGAGAACACCATGAACAAACCCCTGCTCGTCCTGATAGCCGCACTCGCCACCATGAATGCCGTTCCATCGTATGCTGCCATCATCATTTCCGAGGTCGCCCCCTGGAGCAGTGGCAACTCGCCGGTTCTCGCCGACTGGTTCGAACTCACCAACACCGGCGCGTCCGCCGTCAACATCACGGGCTGGTCGATGGACGACAGCTCCGCCATTTCTGGTAGCGCCCCACTAACCGGTGTGACCAGCATCGCGGCCGGCCAGTCGGTGATTTTTATCGAAGGCAACGGTTCGACCAACGCGACTTTCATTAGCACCTGGTTTGGCGCCAACGCACCGGTCGGTTTTGCGATTGGCAACTACAGCGGCCCGGGCGTTGGTCTCAGCACCA
>JAYWDZ010000003.1:0-45218 GCA_043779595.1 Nitrosomonadales bacterium | reverse complement strand
GTTTTAGCAGCATGTCAGAAGCTTGAATTCCCTTCCATCCGGAAATGGACGAGCCATCAAACGGATGGCCACTTTCAAACCATTCCTCCGAGACTAGACGTGCAGGGATGGAAACGTGCTGCTCTTTGCCACGTGTATCGGTAAAACGTAGATCAGCAAACTTAGCTTCGTTTTCCTTAATCATCTTCAGAACATTCGCCACGGACATACGGAATTCCCCTCAAAAATTAAAATTACAATTCACTTGCCTGGGCACGTTGGCGCACCAACCATGCCACATGTATTAGACCGTAAGTATTGTGCCATAAGGCCTCTTTGACGGCGAGCGTAAGCTTAGTCTAATAATAATTGGCACTCTTATGGTGCAAGTTCAATAAATATGCACAGTAAAAGCGCATCAAACCCAGCCCTGAGCTTGACTACAAATTTCCCGTCTCAAACTTTAAGGCACGAACGGTCAACCCTGATTTTTACCGACATGGGCCAGGCGAGTAGAATTCGCGGCCATGACAGATCGCTACGCCGTATTCGGGCATCCCATACACCACTCCAAGTCTCCGATAATCCATGCGCTATTTGCTAAGCAGACGGCTCAAGACTTGGTTTATCAGGCGATCCTTGCGCCACTGGATGGCTTTGCCGAGTGCGTCGCGCAGTTCCAGGTGGATGGGGGCAAAGGTGCCAATATCACTGTGCCGTTTAAGGAACAGGCCTTTGCGCTGTGTACCCAACGCACCCAGCGAGCTGAACGCGCGGGGGCCGTGAATACCTTCAAATTTGAAAACGATGCGGTGATAGGTGACAACACTGACGGTGCAGGCTTGGTGATCGACCTGACGCGTAATCTGGATGTCCCCCTTGCGAATAAACATATTCTGCTGCTGGGCGCAGGGGGGGCCGCACACGGCGTAATCGGCCCCCTGCTGGAATGCGATCCTGCCCGATTAGTCATCGCCAACCGCACTGCCAGCCGGGCAATCGACCTGGCTAAACAATTCCGGCAGTACGGCTACCAGACCGTGGAGGGTTGCGGTTTGGAGGATCTTGTCCAGCCCTTCGACCTCGTGATTAACGCCACTTCGGCAAGCTTAGGGGGAGAGTTACCCGCCCTGCCCCCCCATATTTTTAAACCCAAAGCTTTGGCCTACGACATGATGTATGGCAATGAGTCCAGCCCTTTTCTGAGGCTGGCGCGGCAACACGGCTCGCACATTGCCGACGGGCTCGGTATGCTGGTCGAGCAGGCCGCAGAGGCGTTTTATTTTTGGCGTGGCGTGCGCCCAGAGACACAGTCGGTCATGGCCGCGCTACGCGGCGTTCAATGAAAAAAATAGGGGTATTGGTTAAAAAGCTGATGCTGGCGGCGCTTGCATTGGTGATGCTCTATCAGCTCTGGGTTTTTGCCCACGTGTGGTGGTGGACTAACCATAACCCCTCGTCCAGTGCGTTTATGAGTGCAGGCCTTAGCCGCATGCAAGGTAAGAACCCCGACGCCGTACTGCGTCATGAGTGGGTTGCGTATGAGCGGATTTCACCTCAACTGAAAAGAGCCATTGTGTCGGCAGAAGACAGCAAGTTTCTGGACCACGAAGGTTTTGACATTAAAGGCATGCAGACCGCCGTCGAAAAGAACCTAAAGAAAGGCAAGCTCATCGCAGGCGGCTCCACGATTAGCCAGCAATTGGCCAAAAATCTGTTTCTGTCGGGGAATCGCAGCTTGATACGCAAAGGCCAGGAGGCCATTATCACGCTGATGATTGAATATACCTGGAGCAAGCATCGCATTCTTGAGGTGTATCTCAATATCATCGAATGGGGCGAAGGGATTTACGGTGCTGAGGCCGCGGCACAACGCTACTTTAAAATTTCTGCGGCTAATCTGGATGCAAGCCAGGCGGCGAGAATGGCAGCGATGGTGCCTAATCCGCGCTGGTACGAAAACCATCGCAGTTCGCGACAATACCAACGACGTGTGAATACCATTGCGCGGTACATGCGTTCTGCGCAAATACCGCGCTGATAAAGCGGTTCAGCGCGTTACAATTCATGGCTCCAAGCATGGCACCGCCATGACGAATCGCATGATCCACCTCCATGACCGACTCGTTTGAAAACCAATCTCAGGAAACACTAGAAGCAAGCCTGAAGCAGGTGCAAACCCTGCTCGTCAAAATGCGGCTGGTGGAAGAGCTCGTGCACAAACAAGGCGGCGCGCGCCACGAGCTGGTTGAAAATCTAGTCCACAAACAGAATCTGGCCGAACTGAAAAAGCGGTTGGAAGCGCTGCATCCCGCCGACGTCGCCTACATTCTGGAATCGCTGCCGCTGGAAGACCGGTTGCTGGTGTGGGAGCAGGTACGCGCCGACAGCGACGGCGAAATTCTGCTGGAAGTTTCAGATTCGGTTCGCGAATCGCTCGTCGCGAGCATGGACAACGCCGAGCTTTTGGCCGCCGCCGAATCGCTCGATACCGACGAAATCGCTGACATCGCGTCCGACCTGCCGCACGACGTAATTCAAGAATTGCTGACTTCGCTCGACGCCAATAAACGCGCGCGCTTGCAATCGACTTTGTCTTACCCCGAAGACACCGTGGGCGCGTTGATGGACTACGACATGGTCACCATCCGCGAAGATGTCACGCTGGAAGTGACCATGCGTTATTTACGGCGGCTGGGCGAGTTGCCGGATCAGCTCGACAAACTGTTTGTAGTCAATCACGGCGAGGCGCTGATAGGCGTATTGCCAATTAAACGCCTGCTGACCGCTGATCCGGAGGCCTCCGTCGCCGCAGTGATGGTGGAAGACATGGTGATTTTTCGCCCTGAGGACGAAGCAACCGACGCGGCGCAGGCGTTCGAACGTTACGACTTGGTGATGGCGCCGGTGGTCGACAATCAAGGCCGTTTGATTGGTCGTCTCACCATCGATGCGGTGGTGGATTACATCCGCGAATCCGCGGACGCCGATATGCTCTCGATGGCGGGTTTGAGAGAAGAGGAAGACCTGTTCTCGTCGGTTTGGCGTGCCGCGCGCAACCGCTGGACCTGGCTGGCGATCAATCTTTGCACGGCCTTCATCGCTTCTCGCGTCATCGGCGCGTTTGAGGGCAGCATCGCAAAGCTTGCCGCACTCGCCGCGCTGATGCCAATCATTGCGGGTATCGGCGGCAACTCCGGCAATCAGACCACGACGCTGATCGTGCGCGCGCTGGCGCTGGGCCAAATCACTCCCGCCAACGCTCGTCGTTTAATTATTAAAGAACTGGGTGTAGCGGTATTGAATGGCATCGTCTGGGGCGCAGCCGTGGGCTTATTCGCCTGGCTGCTGTACGACAGCATTGCGCTAGGCGGTGTGATGGCGTTGGCGATGATGTTGAATTTACTGGTCGCCGCGCTGGCCGGCACTTACATTCCCATCTTGATGAATCGCCTGAAACGCGACCCCGCCATCGGCTCATCTGTGCTGCTGACCGCCACTACCGACAGCATGGGGTTTTTCATTTTTCTGGGGTTGGCCACCCTGATTCTGCTTTAGATGCCAAGCCCTCAGTACGCTTCGAATAGCCGCGCGCTGTACTGGCGATTGTTGTCGTTTGTGCGACCTTATTGGCGCATGTTCGCGCTATCCCTGATTGGCCTGATCGCCACTGCGGCGACCGAACCGGCTTTGCCTGCGCTGTTCAAACCCTTGCTGGACCAAGGATTTGTCGAGAAAAACAAGCATTTTTTGCATCTGATCCCGCTATTGATTCTGGCGCTGTTTTTGATTCGCGGATTGGCTACGTTCGTCAGTACTTATTGCATGGCGTGGGTGGGCACACGACTGGTAATGGATTTACGTGCGGCGATGTTCGACAAACTGATGATCCTGCCGACGCGTTTTTTCGACCAGACCGCCAGCGGCCAGTTGATCGCGCACCTCGCGTTTAACGTCACGCAGGTCACGCAGTCTGCAACCAATTCATTGACCACCCTCGTGCGCGACAGCCTCACGGTATTGGGTCTGCTTGGCTATCTGCTGTGGCTGAACTGGTCATTGACCTTGATCGTTTTCGCGATTGCCCCGCTTGCTGCTTTCATCGTCAAGACCGCCAGCAAGCGTTTACGAGGCCTCGCGCGTCGTGCTCAGCAAAACCTGGGCGACATCACGCAGGTCGTCGATGAAGGCGTATCCGGTCACCGCGTGGTTAAGCTTTTTGGCGGCGAAGATTACGAGCGGCAGCGCTTTGCAGAAGCCATTAACGACGCCCGCCGTTTTGAGATGAAGCGCATTGCCGCTGCGGCCGCCTACGATCCCCTCATCCAGTTTCTCGGGGCAATTGCATTGGCCTTAATCGTCTATCTCGCGACCGGACAGGCCACCGGTGAC
Source organism: Nitrosomonadales bacterium (assembly GCA_043779595.1). Taxonomy (GTDB): domain Bacteria; phylum Pseudomonadota; class Gammaproteobacteria; order Burkholderiales; family Thiobacillaceae; genus Thiobacillus. The sequence continues at coordinate 40,847 of JAYWDZ010000003.1, read as the reverse complement.
CGCAATACCGTGGGCGGTTTTGTTGCGTTTTTCATGGCGATGCTGCTGATGTTTGCACCCATCAAACGTCTGACCGGCGTCAACGAGCAACTTCAGCGGGGACTGGCCGCGGCGGAAAACATTTTTGGTCTGCTGGACGAAGACGCCGAGCGCGACAGTGGTACACAAACGCTCGCGCGCGCACACGGCGAACTGGAATTCCGCAACGTCACAGTACGTTATCCCGGCAAAACCCAGGCGGCGCTGGATGCAGTCACGCTGACCATTGCACCCGGCGAAACCGTCGCGCTGGTAGGCGCATCAGGCGCTGGTAAAACCACGCTCGCAAATCTGGTGCCGCGTTTTTACGACCCGGACTCGGGCATGTTGCTGCTCGACGGCATCGACATCGCTCAGCTGACGCTTACCAGCCTACGCGCGAATCTTGCACTGGTGTCGCAGGATATCGTGCTGTTCAATGACACGCTGGCCAAAAACATTGCATATGGCGCGCAGCGCGATGCCAGTCCTGACCGCATCCGCGAAGCCTGCGTCGCCGCGCACGCACGGGAATTCATCGAAAAACTGCCTGAAGGTTTAAACACGCAGGTCGGCGAAAACGGCATGCGATTGTCTGGCGGGCAACGCCAGCGCATCGCAATTGCGCGCGCGCTGCTGAAAAACGCGCCCATCCTGATCCTCGACGAAGCCACGTCCGCGCTCGATACTGAATCCGAACGCCACGTGCAGGCCGCCCTGCAAACGCTGATGGAAAATCGCACTACGCTGGTCATCGCGCACCGGCTGTCGACGATTGAGCACGCCGATCGCATCGTCGTGCTGGAACAGGGCCGCATTGTTGAAGTCGGCCAACACGCCGCACTGATTGCCAAAAACGGCCGCTATGCGCAATTGCATGCGCTGCAATTTTCCGCCTGAATCTGCACATGACTATGACCTGGGTTAAACCTTCGCGCTCGCTGCTCACGGAAACCGGCCGTGCCATCGGCGACTATCAGATGATCCAAAATGGCGACCGCATTTTGCTCGGATTGTCCGGCGGTAAAGACTCGCTATCCCTGCTGCACACGCTCCATCACTTGCAGCAAAAAGCACCCATTAAATTCGAGCTCGCGTGTTGCACCGTCGATCCACAATCGCCCGACTACGACCCCAGCCCGTTGCAGGCTTATCTAGCCGAACTGGGCGTGCCGTATTTCCTGGAATCGCAACCAGTGCTGGAAGAAGCCAAAACCCGCATGGAGGGCAACTCCTTCTGCGCGTATTGTTCGCGGATGAAGCGCGGTATTTTGTACCGCGTCGCGCGCGAGAACGGCTACAACGTGCTGGCACTGGCACAACATCTGGACGACCTGGCTGAAACCTTTTTGATGTCGTCTTTTTTTGGAGGCAAGCTGCGCACGATGCAGGCGCACTATCTGAACGACGCGGGCGATGTTCGCGTAATCCGCCCCTTCGTTTACGTACGCGAACGTCAGACTCGCGACTTCGCCTCCAACGCTCAACTGCCCGTGATTCCCGAAAACTGCCCCGCGTGTTTTGCGATGCCGCAGCAACGCTACGCAATCAAACTGATGCTGGCCGAACAAGAAAAAACACATACGCGAATTTTTAACAGCATGCTCACCGCAATGCGGCCCTTGATGGGTCAGCGCCTGCTCTCGCTGGGCGATCACTACCCGATACGTACTCCCGCTGATTTTTGGGCGGCGCATGGTGGACTGTAGCGCGCCCTCTGGTAGTGGCGCGAGCAAGATTCGCAGTCGACCTGGCTATCCCTGCGCTATGGCGCGTTACGCTTTAAATCGCATAAGAGTTAAAATTTTGTTTTTTTATAATTGCCACTTAGACCTCAAGTTATGACGACCTCCTTTATTCCCCCCAAACGCATCCTGATGGGCCCCGGCCCTTCCGACGTACCGCAGCGCATTCTCGACGCGATGGCGCGCCCCACCATCGGCCACCTGGATCCGGCGTTTGTCGATCTAATGGAGCAGATCAAAGCCATGTTGCGCATGGCGTTCAAGACTGAAAATGCGCTGACCTTTCCGGTCTCGGCGCCCGGCTCGGCGGGCATGGAAATGTGCTTTGTGAATCTCGTCGAACCCGGCGACAAGGTCATCGTCTGTAAAAACGGCGTATTCGGCGGGCGCATGCTGGAAAACGTCAAACGCACCGGCGGCGTGCCGGTGGTCGTTGAGGACGCCTGGGGCGCGCCCGTGTCGCCCGATAAAGTGCGCGACGCGTTCAAAGCGAACCCCGATGCCAAAATCCTCGCCTTCGTGCACGCTGAAACCTCTACCGGCGCGCAGTCCGATGCCGAAACTCTTGGCAAAATCGCGCAGGAATTCGGCGCGCTGACAATCATGGACTGCGTTACCAGCCTGGGCGGCACGCCACTGCTGATGGACAAATGGGGTATAGACGCGGTGTATTCCGGCAGCCAGAAATGTCTGTCGTGCACGCCGGGCCTGTCGCCGGTATCGTTCTCCGAGCGCGCTATCGCTAAGCTAAAAGCACGCACGATCGTGGTGCAAAGCTGGTTTCTCGATCTAAACCTGGTGCTCGGCTACTGGCAGTCGGCGGGCAAACGCACCTACCACCACACCGCGCCGATCAACCCGATGTACGGTCTGCACGAAGCACTGGTGATCCTGGAAGAAGAAGGCCTGGAAAACGCGTGGGCGCGCCATCGTGCGATGCACGAAAAACTGAAGACCGGACTCGAAGCGATGGGCCTGCGTTACGTAGTCGAAGCCTCCGCGCGACTACCGCAGTTGAACTCGATCTACGTGCCCGAAGGCGTCGACGAAGCCGCCATCCGCGCGCGCTTGCTCAGCGAATTCAATCTGGAAATCGGCGCGGGCTTGGGTGACATGTCCGGCAAAATCTGGCGCATCGGTTTGATGGGCTATTCAGCCAAGCAAGAGAATGTGGATTATTGTTTGAAGGCCTTAAAAGCCTGCCTAAACTGAACGCATGTAAGCCATCCTGATCGACGCCACACGCGCACCCTCACCCCGGGGATGCTCACCGACGGCTTGTTCGACATAGGCGCACTGGTCGGCTACGACACCATCGAGTCGGACGCCCACAAAGCGCTCGTCGTGGGGTCAACTGAAGACGGTACCATCCACAAGGAGTGATGATCGACTTGACCACGCTAGAGCGGCGTATCACCTGGCTCTGAGCACCCGCTACTTAGATGCTCTCGCCCGGAATCCATAATTCGGGCTATATTACTAAGTAGCGAAACCTTAATCGCAATGAGAAAGGAGCCGTATGGACACGCGCGAAGAAATCCAAAAAACTCTGGACAAACCTGCCCAACAACATGACGAGCTGATCGTACAAGTCCAGCTCGCCAAACTTGAAGCAATGGACGAATGGCAAAACGTGGAAAGCCAATTGTCGCAACTGCGGAGTATGCCTGGTCCGTCAAAAGGCACCGCAAAAGAGGGCGCCAAGGATATTCAGGCAGGCCAAGGAACGCTACCTTGCGATATAGGACATCTATTAGTTAGGAGTGCTTGACAATTTATTCGATTCCGACATACTGTAGATATGGAGCCTTGGAATTCAATCACGTCTAAAATTGACTCGCGCATCGCTGCTGCGTTCGGTAGGCTCTCGCTTGCATTAAGAAGCACCGCTTGGAAGACCGCCACTCGCGAAGGGTTGACGCCAACCCAATCCGAAATTCTTGTATTGCTCCTCGCACGTGCTGAGGCCATCAGGCTCTCTACAGTGGCCGAGCAACTGGGGGTGACGTCCGCGACGGCCAGTGATGCAGTGGCGGCTTTGGTGGTAAAGGGTCTCATTACCAAGACACCCGCAGCCGATGATCGTCGCGCGCTGGCTATCAAACTTGCACGAGGCGGCAAGAAAATTGCCAAGCAAGTTGAACAGTCCAACGAATTTGTATTGAGGGCGCTCAAAATCTTTAGCGACTCGGAGCGAGAAATGCTGCTAGCCATGTTATTACGCCTGATCGGCGAGTTTCAAGCCAGCGGCGTTCTGCCCGCGCTACGTATGTGCCTCACTTGTAAATTCTTTGAGCCCCATCGTCACCCAAACAAAGATGCTCCCCATCATTGCCATTTGGTCGGCCAACCCCTCCCTGTCTCATTTATGAGGGTGGACTGCTCAGAGCACGAAGAAACTTCCGTTTTAGAACAGCAAAGGAATCGGGCTGCTTTTGCTTCAAAAGTTCTTTAATTTAGCCCATATATTTAGGAGTCCTATATGAATAAGAAAGCTTGCAATTCAATTGGTTTGGTTTTAAGCGGTCTTTTCGCTTTAGGTACCACACACGCGGCCCCCATCAGCTCGCTCAAGCAGGTTGCCGCCAAGCATGCCGCTTTCGATATTGTGAAGACTGACATCCGCGTAAACGATCAAAATAACTGGTTGGAATTCAGCATGGAGGTGAGCGGTACCGCAGGTGCCGTAAAGCCCAAGAAAACGGGCAAGTTCAAGAACAGTGATGTCTACTCTTATGTATGGCCAACCAAGATTGATCCGGCTGAAGTGGGCTTCGAAAAAGGTGCGGGCATTCTTGCGCTGGCTGTCACGATTCATCCGGACTTCGATGACACCCCATTGTTCCCGACCAAAGGCACCGATTGGCACACCCACTGGGTGGTGCTAGGACCAGACGATGCCTGTGGGAAAGGCGCACTTAAAGTAATTGATATCAAAGACGGCACAAAACCCAAGCTCCCCAAAACGTGGCCGGGTGTCCCGCTGCTAATCGACAGTCCTGGGTACGCGCCCAATTTTTTAAAGAAAACACTAACAGTGCGAGTTCCTTTTGACAATCTCGACATTATCAAGGGTGCCGCGTTTGATGGCGTAACTGCGGGTCTTCGAGTTAATGCTAGCGCACACAATCCTTTGCTGTGCGTAGCCAATGTATTCGACGTTGCATCGGGCGATTTATCGCTCCCGGGCAAAGTGGAGTGACGGGCATTTTCGCCCATTTTTAAACCTAAGGAGAAAGACCATGAGTCAAAAAGCAATTTTCTATCACGCAGGCTGCCCCGTCTGCGTTTCGGCCGAACAAGAAGTCGCCGCAGCATTGGACAAAAATCGCTACTCCGTTGAGATGGTTCATCTGGGTGAAGCAAAAAACCGCGTAAGCGAAGCAGAAAATGCGGGTGTCGTATCGGTTCCTGCGCTGGTGATCAGCGGCCAGGCTTTTCACATCAATTACGGTGCCCCGCTATCGGCCCTCAAGTAAGGGAATGGAACCTCGTCGCGAAAAAGCATCTTTGTGACGAGATTAGCTGCGAAAGGAATCGATATGACTACTGCTATACGATTAGCGCCAGAGATGCAGACGACAGCGTGGCTTAATGTCACCACTCCTCTTAAGCTCGCCGCGCTACAAGGACGAATTGTGGTGATTCATGTTTTTCAAATGCTCTGCTACGGCTGTATACATCACAGTATTCCACTTGCCAAGCGGATGCAAAATGCATTCGACCCGTCAGAAGTGATGACCATCGGCCTACATTCTGTGTTTGAACACCACCACGCGATGACGCCGGATTCGCTGGCCGTTTTTGTGAAAGAACAACGAATTACTTTTCCAGTGGCTATTGATGCGCACTCCAAGGCGAACGGCATTCCGCAAACCATGCAGGAATACCGGATGGAAGGGACACCCACAACAGTATTGATTGATCAACATGGGCGTATCCGTATGCAGCAATTCGGTGCGATAGACGATTTATCGCTCGGCGCGAGTGTGGGTGCACTGCTGGGGGAATATAAAACGATAAAGCCCGATGTGGTGTCACATGCTTAAGTCCTGCAACTTGAAGGCACTTCTAGTCGGGCGCGTGGCGCCGTTTGATTCTAAAGGGACGCTGAGTGCAATCCACAAAAGACCAGTGGATAGGCCAGCGCGCGTCACCTTCACCGGTTTAGCGGGTGACGAGCAAGCAGACCGCGCGCATCACGGCGGGTTAGAGAAGGCGCTGCACCATTACCCGCTTGACCACTACCCTTATTGGTACGGATATTTACTCGCCCCCCCTATGTCGCTGTCGGCTGGCGCATTTGGAGAAAATCTTTCTACGTATGGATTGACCGAATCTGACGTATGCATTGGCGATGTATTTAAATTGGGGTCGAGTGTGATTCAGATTACACAACCACGGCAACCCTGCTGGAAATTGAATGCTCGCTTTGGTAGTGCGCATTTCGCTCGTCATATGCAACAGACGGGCATGACAGGGTGGTATTACAGCGTCCTAAAAGAGGGTTTTGCTAGTCCACAGGACGAGTTAATTTTTTCATCGCGACCGAACCCACAGTGGAACATTGCCCGTGTCGTGTCGCTCCTTTATAAACGCGAAGAAGGCAAACGCGGCATGGAAGAGTTAGTCCATGCCGAAGGCATTGGCAAACCGCTTCTGGCTTTGTTGAGCAAGCGACTCAGTACGGGGCGGGTGGAAAATTGGGCTAACCGGCTTGACCATTACCTTAGTGAATCAAAAACGTAACCTCTAAGCTCAGCTTTTTTTTAACAATAAATTATTTAGGACTACTAATTGTAATAGTATTCCGCTAGATTATGAGACATCGTTACCAGGTTTTACTGGAGGAAGTAAAAGGAGGCGACAACAAAAAAGCCGCCCGCAATATGGGGTACCCACTTTGATGACTACAACAGGCGATAAGCGGGTATTTGCGCTTGTATTGTCAGCATCGCCGCAATACTTACTTAACTTTATATTAACGAAAAGGAGAAACACATGATCAAATTAGCGCAGCGTTCCAATGCGATTTTATTTGCAACCGCTCTAGGTTTAGCTACGCCTGTCGCGTTCGCGAACCATCTATACACCGCAGTCAATATGATGTCCTGCGAATTGCTTTTGATCGATCTCGATAGAGATATATTGATCAAGCACCCATTGGCCGGATTGCCAGGTATGCCTGCAGCGGTGTGCCAGCATACCTGGGTGACCCCGGATGAAAAAACGATCTATATCAGCACCAATACTAATGAGACCTACGGCGCATCCATTGTGACGCTTAAAGTTGACGGCATTGATTTCAATGCAGGACGGGCCGATATTCGGCTGACCCATGTATTGGAGGTTGACAAGCCTGGTACACAGCCGAGTTTTCCTGTGGTTACACAAACGAGCGGCACCCAGCCCATTCCCCCCTGGTGGTTTCCCACGGTTTCACAAATACATGCGCCCACGATGCTGCCGGGTACAAAATTTAGTTTCACCACTGGGTGGACGGACAATCGCATTCGTAGCTTCAAGACCAATGCGCTGGGGGTGACAACACCCGTCCAGATCAATAGCTTTGGTAACAGGAGCGCCCAAAAACATGGAATCAATTTTAATCTTGCGGGCACGCTGGGCATCTCTGCGGGTTATCACCTGGATCAAGGCACCATAGAGGTTTTTGTGCCGAACAAAAGCACGGGTGCGGTCAGCTGGAAACACTCGATTCCGCTTGGAACCCAGACATCATATGCGGCGTTTTCACATTACACGACCTGGATCGACAATCGTTATGCAGTAGTGGGGACGATGCAATTCGGACCGACTTCACTCACGCCCACAGGTGGTTCGATAATTGGTCCAAGCATCTGGCTTATCGACGCCAAGAATGGCACATCCAAAATGATCGTCGGAACCGCTAGCAGCGTGGATGCACCGGGCATTTATCGCTCAGCCTCCTCCGTTTCAATCGCACACGACAAGATGTACGTGGCTGAGGAAGACTCTATGGACTCAGTATTTGGTCAAGAGGGTTACATCTCAATTTTTGATATTGCTGACATCAATCATCCGGTATTCATCAAACGCATGCGTCCTGGTCACGAATTGCCGGCCGATTTTGTCAACGGCCATACGAGTCTTTCGACGACTGACGAAACGGCGGTAATCGTAAGTAGTTTCGTTAGCAACCACATCATCAAAATCGATCCCGTCACTGATGAAATCGTCAAAGTGTGGGGCATGCAGGACGGGCTGGATATGCCACACGGCGAATTCATCTCAGGTCGTTATCAATAAAGCCCCGTCTAACGGCGCCCGACTGGGCGCCGGTGGCTAATCATTAAGTTCATCAGGAGTCATTCATGCACATTGCAACTTCAGAACTATCGCCCGCATCCATCACTCGTCAGCAACCGGAGGATTTATTAAAAGTCAGAAACCTCTTAAACCGGATTGCGGGCAGCTGGCACCACCGCGCCCAAGTCAAACAAAATGAGCTAGAGCTGCGCTACGACGCCACATGTGCCGATTTTCGGGAAGACCTTTTACCGTTTAAAGATCACCCTATCTACCTCGGATTAAATGAAGAGACGCAAGGACAGATCCTCTCTTGCGGCTGGTTGGCTTATAACGAAAAAACCGTTGCGATTGAAACAGCAATCGTGAGTCCGGCGTGTATTGACATCCTGGACGAGAAGATTCCAGGCCTGAAAGATGAAACCACAAAGCAGATCGTCTGCGAGACTTTGGTAGACGAGGCCTATCATATTTTGTTAGTAAAAAATGCCAACCGTGTGACGCGTGAACAACGCGGTCTACAGTACATCCATATTCCCACGTTCAATCTTGTCCGCTTAATGGAAGCGGAGAAGTCTAAATATTCAGAGGTGTGGAAAAAACAGCTTGTTCAGCTGGCGACATGCATTGTGTCGGAGATTTTTGTCAGCGATTATTTACATTTGCTTTCTGAAGATCAAACTATTCAACCTCTCAACCGAGAGACTGTAGCAGCGCATCGCCACGACGAATTGGCGCATAGTCAAATTTTCAAGTCTTTAGTGAAGTGCTTCTATGGCGCTTTGAACAAAGAACAGCGGCGATTCTTCTCCGAAATGCTCCCTTATCCCATTTTGTGGTTTGCAGATCTTGAACTGGATATTTGGCACCAGATGCTGGTCCAGTTACGCGTCAAAGGGGTAACGGAAATGATCAAGGACTGCAGGCCCCTCAATCAACAGGCGCTGCAGCGGGTGAATTTCAGCGGTATAACCGCACTCGCTGGCGAGTGCGGGATGCTGGATGATGAAGCGTGTCGCCGCAATTTTATTGATCGCGGCTTAACGGTTAACTAGTTTTTTTCAGGAAAAATATGATGAAAATAGTCGCGATAAGACATGTAGCGTTTGAGGGTTTGGGAAGCCTCGCCGCTTCCATAGAGCAAGTGGGAGGCGAGATTTGGTATCTCGAAGCGGGGGTTAACAATCTTAAAACCCTTGATCCTCTAGAGCCGGATTTATTGGTTGTGCTAGGGGGGCCATTAGGCGCCTATGAGGACGCTAGTTATCCGTTTTTGATTGACGAGGTGGACATCCTGCAAACGCGTCTGGCAGCAGACCGACCGACTTTGGGGATTTGCCTGGGGGCGCAACTGATGGCCCGCGCGCTTGGAGCAGCGGTCTACCCGGGGTCCGGCAAAGAAATTGGCTGGTCCCCGCTGTCCTTAAGTAACACGCCGCAATTGCCCGCCTTCCGGTATCTGGATAGCCGCGCCACGTCGGTTCTGCATTGGCATGGCGACACCTTTGATTTGCCGACGGGCGCTACGCTCCTTGCTTCCACGCCAAGCTACCGCAATCAGGCATTCAAATATGCGAAACGCGCGCTGGGCCTGCAATTCCACCCAGAGATATTGCCGGCTGATTTTGAACGTTGGCTCATCGGCCACGCGTGTGAGATCGCTGGTACACCAGGCATTTCCGCTAACGACCTCAGGAAAAGCACTTTGGAGTTCGGCGCCCAATTGCAAACGCAAGCGCGCCACTTCTGGGATGAGTGGCTTGCTCAAGTGCTGGAACTTAAGCACCGCGCTGTTGCGGCATGATCAGGTCATGAAACGTTGGAGATGCATGATTTGCGAATGGATTTATGACGAAGCTTTGGGAGTTCCAAGCGAAGGTATCCCGGCAGGTACAAGATGGGCTGAAGTTCCTTCGAATTGGGTGTGTCCAGAGTGTGGAGCATCCAAGAGCGACTTCATGATGCAAGAAATACCCTAAGCTTTTTGCTAATACAAAGGCGCTAATTTTGAACAAAAAGCAAAATGCACAGTCCCCGATAGTCATCATCGGCTCGGGTTTAGCAGGTTACACAGTTGCGAGAGAGCTACGCCGACTAGACCGTGATGCGACCATCCATATCATCACGCAAGATACTGGAACGTATTACTCGAAGCCAGCTTTATCAAATGCATTAACCATGCGAAAGACGCCAGAGCAATTGGCACTTCGAAGTTTTACTCAGATGGAACAGGAATTAAACGTGCGAGTATTCAATCACACGACTGTGGACTCCATCGATATCAATACCCAGCGGATTGTAACGAGCCGAGGCCAAAGCGCGTACACATCACTCGTCATGGCCGTGGGTTCGGAATCTGTGCGCCTACCCGTCTCGAGCAAATGTGGAATGTCTTGGGCCGTCAACGACCTCAATGACTATAGTATTTTTCGTCGAGCAATATTTGGGAAAAAGCGCATCGCCATCATTGGTGCTGGCCTAATAGGTTGCGAGTTTGCGAACGACTTGGCACTCGCGGGATATGAAGTCGATGTAGTGGACCGATGTGCTTGGCCACTGGAACGATTCGTTGTGCCTGAAGTGGGGCATTTTCTGATGCAGGAACTTGCCAAACTAGGTGTTAATTGGCACTCAGGATGTGAGGTGACCAGCCTGCATAAATGTCTCGATGCCCATGTGCTTACCCTGTCCAATGGAGAAATACTTAAGGCCGACGTCGTGCTGGAGGCGATTGGAGTAAGGCCACGAACGAAGCTCGCACGCGAATCCGGCATAGCAGTTGGCATTGGTGTTGCTGTGGATGCTTATCTACGAACAAGCGCACCAAACATCTACGCTGTGGGTGACTGTGCAGAAATAGTTGGGGAGTGGCAACCATTTATTGCACCGCTTATGCAAGCGGCTCGCTTGGCGGCACGAAACATTATTGGGGAAGCAGCGCCTTTGCGAAAAGCGCATTCTGTCGTAACGGTTAAGACCACCTCCTGTCCGATAGTAGTCGCACAACCAAAGTTTTCAATGATAGGCGCGTGGCGTGCAACTAAAACGTCTGGGGGCATTGTCGCAGAGTTTTTGGATGAGGAAATTCTGCGTGGTTTTGTTTTAGCTGGAGACTCAATTGGCGATAAGGAAAAATTTGTGATTCGCATAATTCCAGCCGAGGGGCATCCATGATCGAGCCACTATGGGCGATATGAGGGAAGGAAGTTACACGAAAGTTAGAGTAATCGATGCTTAAACTCTTTGGAAAAATTAAAGATGAAAGAGGCTCGTATTTATTTATGTTGGTACAAAAATGAAAACACTTATTGCTATACGCCATGTCCCCTTCGAAGACTTGGGTACTCTTGAGCCGCTACTGCGTAGGCGTGGTTACACCGTTCACTACTACGATATCGGCGTGCATGAATTGTGGACGCTGGAGGTAGGAAAAATCGATCTCCTGATCGTACTGGGTGGACAAATCGGAGCGTATGACGAACAAATCTATCCCTTCCTGACAGAAGAACTGGAGCTAATACGCCAGCGGCTTGATGCTCAACTTCCCCTCTTAGGCATCTGCCTTGGAGCACAATTGATGGCGCGTGCCTTGGGAGCCGCAGTGCGTCCGATGGGCGTCAAAGAGATTGGCTTCTCCCCCATCAACTTGACCGACGCGGGACACCACTCCGTGTTGGCGGCTCTACCTCCTGATGTGCCAATGTTGCACTGGCATGGCGATCAGTTCGACATCCCATCGGGCGCGGATGGACTGGCATACACGCAAATTTGTGCACACCAGGCTTTCGCACTCGGCGACCACGCATTGGGACTGCAATTCCACCTAGAAGTACCTGCAAAACGGATCGAACAATGGCTAGTGGGGTACGCGGCCCAACTAATGAGCGAAAGCATTGATCCATGCCTGCTGCGTGCGCAAGCAAAGGACTATGGGGCAGCGCTCGAGGCGGCTGCCGAAGCGGTTTTCAATGCATGGATTGACCGTGTAGAGAAACTATCATGAACTTGCCGCGCGGCTCCGTACAAAATTGTCTCGCCAGGGAGTGTCAACAAATTGCTTACTGCCCATCTGACAAGGTTCATCCCGATGGCACCGGCGCATTAAAAACGGTCGCCAAGCCATCGGCAAGTCCCGAGACGGAGGGCCACCAAGATTCATATGGTTGCCGCGCATGCTCGGAACGAGCCATAACCTTTGCATTGTCCCTCGGTCAGGCACACGACGCGCCCAAAAGTGTCGACAAAGCGGCAAGCCGCGCGCGGCTGCTCAGCGAATTCAATCTGGAAATCGGCGCGGGCTTAGGTGACATGTCCGGCAAAATCTGGCGCATCGGTTTGATGGGCTATTCGGCCAAGCAAGAGAATGTGGATTATTGTTTGAAGGCGTTAAAAGCCTGTCTAAACTAAGCGCATGAAAGCCTTTTTGATCGACGCCACCACGCAAACCATTACCCCGGTAATGCTCGCGGGCGGCTTGTTGGACATTAGCGCGATGATTGGATTTGACACTATTGACTCGGACGAAATCGACGCCAGCGGCGACCGTTTGTTTTTTGACGAGCGCTGTTTTTTGCGCGAACAAACCGGCAAGGCCCGCTTCAAAATCGACAACCTCGCACCCGTCGCCAACAAAGCGCTCGTCGTGGGGTCCGCCGACGACGGCACCATACTCAAAGACGTGATGGTCGACCTGACCACTTTACAGCGGCGTATTACCTGGTTGTGAAACTCGCAGCCTGTACCACAGGCTGCGGCGAGACCATGAGTCCTGGCACCCATTCAAACCCACCCTCTCCCGAATCCGGGCTATATTGTAGAAACCAGATACCCCCATCGTAATCAGAAAGGAAACTGTATGGATACGCGCGAAGAAATACAAAAGATTCTGGACAGCCTGGCCCAGCAACGCGATGAACTGATTGTCCGGGCCCATCTGGCCAAACTGGAAGCCCTGGAAGAATGGGGACACATGGAAAGCAAACTGACGCAACTGCGCGCCAAAGTCGGCCCATTAAGTGACGCCGCCGAAGACAGCGCCAGGGACGTCAAGGCTGCGGCCAAGCAACTGGCGGAAGAAATCGGCCGGGGTTACGACAAGATACGCAAACTGTTTTGAAGTTGCTTAATCCTGGTAAATTCAACCACAGGAAGCCCGGAGAGCACGGGGGAATGATAAATGCAAAAGGCAAATCTGAGTGCCCAATATCGTGTCTGACCCCATATCACTCTTGCCATATCACTCTTGAATGCAAACAAGCTACATCAAGCATTCAAGCGGCTTCCCGGTAAGTGCTCGAGTCATCTTCGGGCACCAGTAAATACAGAGCATCATGTGGGTTGCAATAGTTTCTTAGACTTCTCTTCTTGAGTGGAAAACGGAAACCGCTCGTCATAGAAAGACTTATAGGAAATCTCCAAGTCTCCCCTGTTAATCGCGTGCTCCACGAACTCTTTCGATGGCAGAGGTTGGCCCAAGAACTGTACAGCGATAACTGTACAACGCTCCTTTGGGGCCATCGAGTAACCCGTCGCTAAATAAGATTGTTGTGACCGATATGGAAGATTTGGAAGCACGATCTTCAGTGCCTTCGCTATCGGTTCCGTCCCATCTCCTGATACCAGCTTCCCGTCCACTTTGACGGAGAACTCTTCGATGACAGCAGGGCCAATTCCGTTGTTGATTAGCTCAACCGCGTAGAAGCCTTTCTCAGCATCGCTATGTACCCACGTCGTAAGGTGCGGCCTGAAAGATAGTCTGTTGTGCGTCCGGGCCAGAATCCCTTGCCAAATTGAAAGACCAAGTGCACAAAGCGCGATCACTGCACTGGATATTCCTGTTACAACCTGCCAATCATCAGTATTCATAGTGTACGGGGTGGCATGTTTCTGGAAAGGCCGCTGCGTTCGAAGAGCGCATGGCAATTATTTTTTCCTTTTTTGGCACGGGAACGCTTCTTTAAGAGCGAACGATGTGAGACGAAAAGGGGATAGGTGCCATTTCTCGGGATTGTCCTTTAAGTATTTTGCGACCACAGCGTATGATTGATCGTACGTGGAGCCAGAGGGAATACAAACGGACAAACCCGACAGCGCCTCGCTTACACCGTTGATGTAGCCGATGAAGAGGCCGTAATCTGCCGCATCTTTAGGACTGTCTGTTGTTCCATTTTGGGCGTTGACTCTTTCCCACGTATCCATTTGATATTTGAGCCATAGGCCAGTGTGCGGTTCGGGTTTATCCGCGAATGCGCTAGATGAAAGTAGTAAACCCATGAAAACAGCCAAAAGGGTCAGCATCGCATCGTTTTTTCTCGCCATCATTTATCTCTATCCTCCAGTCAAAATAGGGTCGGACACGATATAAAATTAACCTATTTATTTTGTTAAACAATCTATCTTAATCAACCTGATCTTGCCCCGCATAGGCAGACGAAACTTGCTGCGGCTTAAATCCGAAAAACCCCCGTCCCGCAGGCCATCCCGGTGGCCGCATTTTGTTTGGTGTGCATAGAGTTGGTCACTTCATCACGGGGCTTTCCTCAGCACCGCAATCTGCGCCAGCAGCGGCATAACAATCGGTTCGATCTTGCGCCGCATCAACGAGCCGATCGCAGTGGTCTTGATAAAAATCGGGCGCACAGTTTCTTCGTCGACGGCGGCGAGCGCGTCGAGCGCAGCGCATTCTGCGGCGAGGGCGGGCGCAGCGGCGAGTAGCGCATTGCGTGCAGTGTCGCGGCTCGCTGAATCGATTTCGCGCAACGGCACGCACCATTGACTCAGCGCTTGCAGGCAATGGTTGACGACTTCTTGCACTTCGGGTCGGTCTAGGATCACGCCGGTGGCGTACAGAAAGGTCTGACCCTGATCCGACAGCGCCTTGCTCAGCATGATCGCGTAAGCGTTATCGGGCAGCGTGGCGAGGACAACGCGCTGCGCTTCGAAATCGGCGCGCGCCGGTTTGGTTTGCGGCAGCGTGTCCGGACACAACTCAAGGAAAGGCACGTAATACGCGTTGCGATGGTTGCCGCGCCGCCAGATCGCGACGCGCTCGGCCTCGGTCAGCACGCCGGAATAAATCATCACCGCGACGGTATCGAGTATGCCAACGTCGTCTTCGTGCAAAAACGCCAGATGCTCGACCAGAAACTGCGCCAGGATGCGACCCATGCTGCCTTTCGACACCACATCGCGCATCAACATCAGCCGTGCGTTTTCGAGTGTGGGCATGCACCACCAGGCGTAGTGCGCGAGCTCGTCGGTGAGCGCGGGCGAATGCACTACGGCGACCACGGCCTCTTCTTCGGCGATCAGCAGTAATTGCGTCAGGTGCTGTGCGGACAGGCCAGTCTGCCCTTGCCGCGTCCAGCGCGTGAGGTGCACCGGATAGCCGCCCGGTGAACCGAGCGTGTGGCCGCAGAGTTGCTCGCGCACGCGCTTCAGATAACGGTCGGGACGATCGTTGGGTTTTAGCGGCACGCTGGCCTCGCCTTGCGGCGTTTTTGCCCACAGCGTCATGTTCGATTCGTCGATGCGCACCGCTTTGAGGTCAGTGGTGAACAGCACGTTCAGGCGTAGTTCGTCTTCAGGCGAGAGTTCGTCGCTCATTTATTTAAAACCCCTCACCACTGAGACACAGAGGCATGGAGACACAGCACTTTTCTGGCTTTCTCCGTGCCTCCGTGTCTCTGTGTGTAAAGGTTTTTTTCGCTCATAGCACAGCAAACGCGTGCCGCGCAGCGCTAATCGTGGCGGCAATATCGGCCTCTGTGTGCGCGGCCGAGACAAACCCGGCTTCAAACGCCGATGGCGCGAGATACACGCCTTGGTCGAGCATCGCATGGAAGAAGCGGTTGAAGGCTTCCTTGTCCATCTGCATCACTTCGGCAAAACTCGTGGGCGGCTTCGCAGCGAAATACAGGCCGAACATCCCGCCGACGCTATCAGCGCAAAAGGTGACGCCTGCTTCTTGAGCGGCTTGTTGCAGGCCCAGAACCAGAGTGTGCGTATTCGCCGCCAAACGGTCGTAAAAGCCTGGCGCCGAAATGGCCTGCAAGGTCGCCAAACCCGCCGCCACCGCGACCGGGTTGCCCGACAAAGTACCCGCTTGATACACCGGCCCCAGTGGCGCGAGCTTATCCATAATGTCGGCGCGCCCGCCGAACGCGCCGACCGGCATACCGCCGCCGATGACTTTGCCCAGCGTGGTGAGATCGGGGCGAATGCGCAGCAGGCCTTGTGCGGAGGTAATGTCTACGCGAAAACCCGTCATCACTTCGTCGAATATCAGCAGCGCGCCATAGTGATCGCACACCGCGCGCAACGCGGTCATGAACGCGGCGGTGGGTTTGACCAAATTCATGTTGCCGGCGAATGGCTCGACGATGATGCAGGCGATGTCTTTGCCGACTTCGGCGAAGGTCCGCTCAAGGCCCGCAACGTCGTTGTAATCCAGCACCAGTGTTTGCGCAGCGGTTTCGGCGGGGACGCCCGCAGACGTCGGATTACCAAACGTCAGCGCGCCCGAGCCGACTTTGACCAGCAGAAAATCGGCATGGCCATGGTAGCAGCCTTCAAATTTGACGATCTTGCTGCGCCCGGTAAAACCTCGCGCGAGCCGAATCGCGCTCATGGTCGCCTCGGTGCCGGACGACACCAGCCGGACTTTTTCGATGCTGGGCACGAGCTTGACGAGCAGCTCGGCGATTTGCAGCTCGGCTTCGGTCGGCGCGCCAAACGATAGGCCGCGCGCGGCTGCATCTTGCACGGCTTTGACGGTGGCGGGATGCGCGTGGCCGAGAATCGCCGGGCCCCACGAACCCACGTAGTCGATATATTCTCGGCCATCGGCGTCCCACACCCGTGAACCTTGGGCACGGCTAAAAAATACCGGCGTGCCGCCGACGCCTTTGAATGCACGAACCGGCGAGTTAACACCACCGGGGATGACCTGTTGTGAGGCTGCAAAGAGTTGCTCGTTACGATTCATGGAAGGTCACTGTTCAGTTTCGGATTCAAATAATTGGTTGAAGGCTTGCGCTGAGACACGGATGTCGTCCGCATCAAATAACGCGCTCAGCACCGCAAGGCTATCGGCCCCGGCGTCGAGTAGCGTTAACGCGTTGGCGTGAGTAATGCCGCCTATGGCTGCGATAGGCACATGAATACGGGTCGCAGCCGCAAACAGTAGAGCGGTTTCGGCGCGTACGGCGTGCGGTTTGGTGAGGGAAGGATAAAAGCTGCCGAACGCCACATAATCAGCCCCCTCCGCCTGCGCTGCCAGTGCCAGCTCCAGACTTTGATAACACGACGCGCCGATGAGTTTGTCCGGCCCCAGAATCACGCGTGCCTTGGCGACACTGCCGTCATCGCGCCCAAGGTGCACGCCATCAGCGTCGCACAAATCGGCCAGACGCAAATCGTCGTTAACGATCAGCGGCACATTAAAGCGATGGCACAGCGCCACCAGTTCGCTTGCTTGCTCGTGACGTCGCGCGACATCGTCGGATTTATCGCGGTATTGCACCGCCGCGACGCCACCCGTCAGTGCGGCTTCGACCTGCGCCAGTAGGTGCGCCGTATCGGCGGTTTCGGGTGTGATGGCGTATAGGCCGGAAGGAAAGTGAGAGCTAGGCATTGCCTTCGGTCGGCTCATCTTGGGCCCAGAAAAAACGTTCCGGGATGTATTGCCCCATGCCGGGGCGGAACGCGGCTTTTAATGCTTCATACGTGTATTCCTGCGCTTCGCGCACGGCTTGCGGCATTTCTTGCCCATATGCCAGTGTGGCCGCAATCGCTGACGCCAACGTGCAACCCGAGCCGTGATAACTGCCGGGAAGCCGGTCCCAGGCGTCGGTTTGCATCATGCCGTCGGTGTTGAACAGGCTGTTTAATACACGCGGGGTGTTTTCATGCGTGCCGGTGATCAACACGTATTCGCAGCCCAGTTCGATTAGACGGGCGGCGCATTCCGGCAACGTGATTTCTTCGTCCTCAAACTCGAACAACGCCAGCCGCCTGGCTTCATTACTATTGGGCGTGATGATCGTGGTTTGCGGAATAATGAGCTCGCGCATGGCGGCAATCATGTCGTCGGTAGCGAATTCGTCCCCACGCCCCGAGGTAAGTACCGGGTCGAGGATGACAGGGATCTCGGGATAGTCCGAGAGAATCTCAGCAATCGCCGCTATGGTCTCAACGCTGCCGAGCATGCCGATCTTGAATGCCGCCACCGGCATGTCCTCGAGCAGCATGCGCGCTTGGTCTGCGACCCATTCCGCCTCAATGACCAGAATTTCATCGACACCCGCTGTGTCCTGCACGGTGAGAGCGGTGATTACCGATAGCGGATGGCAACCCATACTGGCCAGCGTCAGGATGTCCGCCTGGATGCCCGCGCCCCCGGTGGGATCACTGGCGGCGAAGCTCAACACCAGGGGAGGCGTTGGCCTGGGGGAAAAAATAGGCGGCATGGGGGAGGCTGTTTTAGAATGGATTTCCGATTTTATCCGATTCCCTGCGTCCCTATGTCTGAAGCCCTTGAATACCAAACCTGGATGTGCCTGTTGTGCGGCTGGATTTACGATGAAGAGAAAGGTGCGCCCGATGATGGCATTCCCCCCGGCACCCGTTGGGACGACGTTCCGGTCAACTGGAGTTGCCCAGAATGCGGAGCACGCAAGGACGATTTCGAAATGGTGCTGCTGTAAGCCCTAAATACGGCCTATCGCATTAAAGAAAAAAAACTCACAGTCGATAAGCTTCTCAGCACAGCAGACGTAGCCGTCCAAAATGGGCTGCTTCCGCAATTTGGGTGCGAACCCATTGGATGAGACTTACAAATACTATAAAGGAGAAGACCATGGTTTTGACTGTTAGAGCATTGGCAGTGACGGCGTTGTGTTTGATATCAAGCGTGGCTTCGGCCATTAGCCCTTATTTTTATGGCGATAAGGTCAACGGCGACAATACGCAGGCTGTTGCCTCGGCAGTGGAAACCAAGCTCAAAGGCGCTGGGTTTAAGGTAGTGGGTAAATATTTTCCTAAGAAGCTACCCACCCATGGCGTGATCATCGTGACTGACGATGCAGTATTGAGTGAAGTGGGCGCATTGGGCGGCAACGCCATATTGGCCGCCCCTGTCCGCGTGGGTGTTAAGGCGGATGGTACGGTCTCTTATATGAACCCGGACTACTGGTTTCGCGCCTATCTCCGCAAAAATTTCGCTAAAGCTGAGGGGACTTCCAAAACGCTAAGTGACAAACTTTCCAAGGCCCTGGGCAACAAAGGGGGATTTGGGGGAGATGAAACTGCGGTCAAACTTTCAAATTACCGCTACATGATGGGGATGGAACGGGTTGATTCGTCTAAAAACAAGCTGGCTGAGCATGCGAGTTATGCTGAGGCCGTCAAGACCGTGCGTGAAAACCTGGCCAAAAACGTCGGCCAAACCTCTAAAATTTACGAGATATCAATCCCCGATAAGAAAATTTCGGTGTTTGGTGTTGCGATGAACGATGAGAGTCTGGGCGATGGCAAATGGCTCAAGACCATCCAAATGGAAGAAAGCATTGCCGGCCTGCCTTACGAAGTGTTCGTCATGAACAACGAAGTGCATGCCCTGCACGGCCGTTATCGTATTGCGCTGGCCTTCCCGGAGGTGGGAATGGGGCAGTTCATGCGCATTTCTTCGTTACCGAACAAAATCATTGAAACCATGACTGGGGTGGCGGGCGGCAAGAGCGAGAACGATGCTGAAAACGCATGGCAGTAAGCGTCTTCCTGATCTAGGCACGTTGAGGTAGGAGGCGGCCGATACGGCACCTCTTGGGCAAAGGGTCATCGCATGCGGTGGCCCTTTGGCATTTCTACGCCGCGATTTGTTAGATGCCCCGCAGCTTTTGGCTTGCACGCGATTTCTTGCCTAAAGAAGCTACTGTCTCTGCCGTAATTGGTTCGTAGAAGCAGCATCGTATGCTGCCTCAATCGAGAACTCTGGAGGCAACGTGGCGGAATTTGAAAGTTTGAAGGGCGTGAAGGTGATGGTGATAGACGACAGCAATACCATCCGTCGCAGCGCAGAAATATTCCTGAACCAGGCAGGCTGCGAGGTCATTTTGGCGCAGGACGGGTTCGACGCATTGGCCAAAATTACCGATCATCAGCCAGACGTGGTGTTTGTCGACATCATGATGCCTCGTCTTGATGGTTATCAAACGTGTTCGTTAATCAAACGTAATGCGAAATACCGTACCACCCCAGTGATCATGCTGTCGTCCAAGGATGGCTTGTTTGATCGCGCGCGGGGTCGCATGGTGGGTTCGGATGAATATCTGACTAAGCCATTTACCAAAGATACGTTGCTGACCGCGGTGCGCGAGCACGCAGCGGTGGGTGCTTGATTTTTTTAAGGAGAAACAAATATGGCTATCAGTCGAATTCTTGTAGTAGATGACTCACCCACGGAGCGGTTTTTTCTGTCGGAGTTGCTGGTCAAAAATGGTTATCTGGTCAGCATGGCCGAAAGCGGCGAAGAGGCGGTCGTACAAGCCAAACTGACGCTGCCTGATCTGATTGTGATGGATGTGGTAATGCCTGGGATGAATGGCTATCAGGCCACCCGCATGATCACCAAAGAAGAAGTCACGAAAGATATTCCAGTGATTATTTGTACGACCAAAGGGCAAGAGACAGACCGGGTGTGGGGAATGCGTCAAGGCGCCAAGGCTTATCTGGTTAAGCCGATCAAGCCCGAAGAGCTGCTCTCCAAAATCAAGTCGCTAGGCTAGTCAGGCGGGGAATTAAATGGCCAAGAAATTTAACCTTCGGGAATTTCAGACCAATCTGTCGCGCCAGTTACAGGCTGCGACGACGCGCGAGACAGCATTCTCGCGGCTGGGGTTCCGCGTCGGCAAAGACAACTGGCTGGTCGCACTAGACCATGCCGAAGAAGTGATTCCCGTCCCCACTATTATCCCGGTACCGGGTACACAGCGCTGGTTTCGGGGTATGGCCAACATTCGCGGTAATCTTTTTGCGGTGACCGATTTTTCGGACTTTTTGACGGGTACGCCCACAGCCGATACCTCCAGCTGCCGTTTGGTCATTGCGCACCACCAGTTCAGCGTGAATGCCGCGCTGCTAGTTACCCGTACTCTGGGACTCAAGAACGCAAGCGTATATAGCAATCTTGAGGCACCTCCTGACCGACCGTGGATTGCACGCAAATACAGGGATGCGGAACAAGACGAATGGATTGATCTGAATTTCCCGGCTTTATTAAATAATGCCGAATTTATGAAGGTTGAAGCAGACGCACGGAGCTAGTGCTCAGCGGTAAACGTGAACTTGGCGCAGTGCGCCTGATATATAGGAGTATGGGACGATGGATATGGCAATTACAAAAATGAACTTGAAGGGTTTGGCAGGTCGTGTAGCAGGATCCTTTAAAGGAACGAGCGGCGCAGAACACACTACGCTGATCATGCAAAGCCTGCGCAAGGTAACGGATCGCGAAGCCGGCAAAATGCCCCTGATAGGCCATATGCCCATCGACAAGCAATATCTCGTTTCCGGCGGCATGCTGATTTTTTCGCTGCTGCTGGCGGCGGGCTTCACGATCTATAGCTCAATACAAGTCGGCAATAAAGCGCAATACGAGGCGCGTTCCGGCCAGCTGCAAATGTTGTCTCAGCGCATGGCGCTGGCGGCACAACAAGCGGTGCTGGGTAACCGCGATGCATTTAAAAAACTGAGCGTCGGTAAAGCCAGTTTCGAAACCACGCTGACCGGATTGATCGAAGGAGATGCGGATGTACCTGCCTCGCCCGCCAAAGCCCAAGTCACCCTAAAGGACATTACTACGCAATGGAATAAGGCTCGCCCGCAGGCAAAGCTTATTTTGGACCAGGAAAAAAACCTGGTCGTGTTGAGTAAAAACGTTAAAAAGATTAATCAATTGAGCTTGGACTTGCTTGAAGTCGCCGAGCAACTTTCCAACCAGTTAAGCGAAGCAGGGATGAGCGTGCGGGAAGTGTCCCGCGCCAACCTGCTGGTGACCTTGAGTCAACGTCTGCCTAAAAACGCCAACGCGTTGCTCTCCGCTGACTTGATCGACACCGGTGTGGTGTTGCAATTAGAAAAAGACGTGTCTTTGTTCAAAGATACGGTGCAAGGTTTGATGGAGGGAAAAGCAGCGACCAACGCCGACAGCATGGCAACACTGGAAGACGTCGGCACCAACATGGCGGATATGGTTGAGGCCGTGGGCGCGGTGCTTGCCAACTCCCGTCCCTTGTTACAGTCGAAGCAGGCCGCGCACGATCTGTTTGTGGGCAGCGACAAACTGCTGACAGATACCGCTGAGCTTTCCACTACCTATCACTCACTGGGTTCAACAGGCTATCTTGCAGCGGCAGTCTTTGCGTTGCTGTCTGTCGCGAGCTTGGTCTTCCTGGGCTTGGTGAACATTAATGAAACCAAATCCCGCGCTAAAAAGAGCGAAGAGGAAAACACCCGAAATCAGGAAGCTATTCTGCGCCTGATGGACGAGTTGGGTCAGTTGGCCGAAGGCAACCTGGCGATGAACGCGAGCGTGACCGAGGACATAACCGGTGCGGTGGCGGACTCGATTAACTATACGGTAGAAGAATTACGCAGCCTGGTGCGGGGTATTAACAGCGCCACCGTGCAAATGGATGAAGCAACCGGCCAAGCCGGACAAATCTCCGACTCGCTGCAAGCCGCTACCCGTCGCCAGTCTGAAGAAATTGAAGAAACCTCGGCTGCGGTGGTCAGTTTGTCGCAATCGGTGCAACAAGTATCGAGCAACGCGGCCGAGTCAGCCCGGGTGGCCGACCAGTCCATGGCGGCAGCTGAAAAGGGCCAGCAAGCGGTGCAGAACGCGATCTCGAGCATGAACGGACTGCGCGAACAGATTCAGGAAACGTCAAAACGAATCAAACGCCTGGGCGAATCCTCGCAAGAGATTGGCGAAATCGTCGAACTGATTTCCGACATTACCGAGCAAACCAACGTACTGGCGCTGAACGCCGCGATTCAAGCGGCGTCGGCAGGTGAAGCCGGCCGCGGATTCTCGGTGGTGGCAGAAGAGGTGCAACGTCTGGCTGAACGTTCGGCGGATGCGACCAAGCAGATTGCCGCGATTGTAAAAACGATTCAATCCGATACACACGACACCGTGGCCGCGATGGAAGTCTCGACGCAGGGCGTGGTCGAAGGCGCCAAACTGTCGGATGCTGCGGGTAAAACGCTGTCTGAAATTAGTGAAGTGTCTAAAACGCTGGCCCACCTGATCGCAGGTATTTCTTCTGCGACGCAAGACCAGGCCGAGTCGACCGCAAAAGTAGCGGCGACCATGCAGGACATTAAAGCGATTTCGGCGCAAACCAGCGAAGGAACAAAGCAAACTGCAACTTCGATTGGCGGTTTGAAGCAACTGGCGAAAGAACTGCAAGGTTCGGTTGCCGGCTTCAAACTGGCCTGATTGGCA
Organism: Nitrosomonadales bacterium; assembly: GCA_043779595.1. GTDB lineage: Bacteria > Pseudomonadota > Gammaproteobacteria > Burkholderiales > Thiobacillaceae > Thiobacillus. Next base: position 17,288 of record JAYWDZ010000003.1, on the reverse strand, counting down.
GCGTTATTGGAATTTTGACAACAGGGAATACTGAAATTTCCTGTACCACATGCTGGGGATAGCACGCTATGAGCGCCATACTTAAATACGATACCGGCCCACTCAACTGGGTACGGAATGACATTGAAGCCGCTTTGCAGGCAGCGCTCGGACGCGTGCAGGCGTTTACTGCCGATGCAGATCTCACCAATGCGCTACGTTTGGCGCGAGATGATGCGCACCAGGTGATGGGGGCGCTACGCATGGTGGGCCTTGAAGGCGCGGCCACGGTGGCATCAGCTCTCGAAGTCACGTTGGCCGATGTGCATGAAGGCCGCCAGCCTTCCGGCGATGAAGTATTCCGCGCTATTCGCAACACCATCGAAGGTTTATCGCGCTGGATTAAAGAACTGGCCGATGGCCGTGGCAGTGGTGAACTGGCCTTGTTCCCGCTTTATCGCCGTTTACGCGAGTTGCAAGGCGCGGAGCGTGTGTTCGAAGGCGAATTATTTTTTCCTGACTTGCGTTCGCGTGTTCAGGGCATGGCCCGCGCTGTCGAACAATCCAGTGACGATTTATCCGCGCAGATTAAAACTGCGCGCAGCATGTTCCAACGCGGTCTGTTGGCTTTCCTGCGTGGGCAAGGCGCCGAGCAGGGGCTCAAGGGCATGCGGCAAGCGCTCGCCGAGGTTGAAAAAGTGGCTCCCTCACAGGCTGCACAAACGTTTTGGTGGGCCTGCGTCGGTTTCGTGGACAGCCTGATTGCGCAAGGTGTCGAAGCCGATTTCCACGTCAAGCAACTACTGGCCCGTATAGACTTGCAAATGCGTCGTCTGATGGAAGGATCGCCCCAAGTGGCAGAACGCCTGCTACGGGATGCGCTATTTTTTGTCGCCAAAAGCCAAACGATCGACGGCCGGGCCGCCGAAGTACGGGCCACCTTCTCTCTCGATCAATACCTGCCCGGTAAAGGCCTGCTCGATCCAGAAACACTCGCGCGTTTGCGCCCGGTGCTGGGCTCGCTAAAGACTGGCCTTAAGAATGCACGCGATTTTTGGCATACCCATGTCGAAAGCGCGACTGCCGGCCAGAACGAAAGTTTTCAGGCGCAGTTGGGCCGTATGCAAGACCAGGCGGTGCTGGTGGGGGCAGAGGCATTGCCGCCGTTGCTGCGCACCCTGTCTGATGCAGCGGCGGCCTCAACGGGTTTGAGCGCTGAGCTGCAAGAGCAAATGAATCTGGAAATTGCTGCCACTTTGCTGTTTTTGCAAAATGCAGTCGAATCCGAAGAAGTCCTCCGCCCCGATTTTTCGACTCACGCGAATAGCCAGAGCGAACGCTTGCAAGCGCTGTCGCAGGGCCGCGCAATGCCCCAAGCAGAGGCATTGCTTGATGTCCAATCGCAGGCGGTAGCTGAACGTGACTTATTGCATCATTTAGCGCAGGAAGTCACGGCGAATCTGAAGCAGATCGAGGATGTACTCGATCTATTCTTCCGTGATGCCGGGCAGCGTGAAGGTTTGGCGCAACTCGCGCCCTTGGCCGCGCAGGCACAAGGGGCACTGATCATGCTCGAGCTGCACCAGGCCGCCGAGCTATTGGGCGCCGCGGTCAAGGCAGTAGAGAATTATGCAGTGGATGGATATCCCGCGGACGACGCCAAAGACCGTATTGCCGATGCATTTTCAAGCCTGGGCTTATTCATTGAAGCGCACTGCGCAGGGCGTGCAGATGCGGTGCGTATTTTGCAACCGGTGCTGGCGGGATTTGGCCTGTCTACAGTAGACGAGGAAATCGAATCCTTTGCCGAAGACTCCATTGAGGCCGGTCTGGATGCACGAAAATCAAAAGTGGCCTCCGCCTATCTGGCTTGGCGCGATGAAGGAGGAGAGGAATCCTCAAAAAAGTTTCTTGAGATTCTGATTGAACTAGGTCGTGATGCCGAGCTGATCGATGACGCAGAGCTGAAACGCGGCGTCGAAGCGCTCCTGGCGGCGAGCCGTGCCAGCTCCGCGCCCAAGCCCGAACTGGACAATCAGGTCTCATTACTCACTCACGCCAATCTGCCACCGCGCGACCAGCATTCTGGACTGGATGTTCCGCTGGACATCACTCTGCAAGCAGTCATGCCCGCTACAACCGAAGCGGTGCACCAACACGAGTTGCCAGCCCCGGTCGAAGCAGCGGAAGTGGAGGCTGTGCTTTCCGCGCCAGAAGCTTTGCCTCTGGAGAATAATGTCTCATCCATAGAAGTCGTTGCCGCTGATACGGTGATGGCCATCGTGCCCGTAGATAGTGACGATGAATTGCTGGAGATTTTCCTCGAAGAAGCGGCTGAGGTATTAACGGCGATTGCAGATGCAGTGAGCATTTGCCGCACCCAGCCCGACGACCGCGAAAGCCTGACTATTATTCGCCGTGCCTTCCATACTTTGAAAGGCAGCGGGCGCATGGTGGGCCTCATCGACCTGGGCGAGGCCGCATGGGGCATGGAACAATTCCTGAACACCTGGCTTTCTGAAAACAAGCCCGCCACCCCCCCGTTTTTGGACTTGATGTCCGACGCGCGGGCGCTTTTCCAGAGCTGGGTGGGGGCTTTGCATACCGCAACCCCTGTCGCACTGGCGGTGCCTGCGTTACTCGCGGGCACCCAGTTGGTGGCGCAAGGTTTGGCTTACCCCGCTGAGCCGCAAAATATCGAGACCACGTCGGATGCTTCTGTTGCCGAAGCCACGTTCGACCCAATGGCCCTATCCGATGCTATGACGGCCGATGCGGAAGAAGACACGTCTGCCGCGCCTATTTCAGCCGTGCCAGACGATGTGCTCGCAGACGAGACCTCGCTCGCGCCTGGAATAGAGAACTTTGAGTTCGAGCCGCTTGAAGCGATTGAGCCCTTGGAAGCACTCGAATCATTTGACGCGTTCCCGTCACTTGAAACCATTGAGACTTGGGACGCTATCGAGCCATTCGACTTTATCGAACCTCTTGAAGCTATCGAGTCACCTGAGGCCATTGAAGCGTTGGAGGTTTTCGAGCCATTCGAAACCGTGTTCACCGCGCCACAAGCACCTCTCGATGAGCCGGTATTCGAGACGTTTGTAGAGCAATTTACCCCTTCAACCGAAAGCGATGCCGAAGACATTTTGGTTGGGCAAGTGCATCTCTCAACCGGCTTGTTCGATATTTTTATTGCCGAGGCCCAACAACGTCTGGCAGCACTGCAGGATGAAATCGTTCGCTTAAGCGCCCCCCAGTCCGGCCCCATCAGCGAGACGGCATTACGTGCCATCCACACTTTATGCGGTATAGCCGGCACAGCTGGTTTTACCGAGTTATCGACATTGGCGCACGCACTGGAGCTGTATTGGAACCGCTTCGAGGTTTCGCCCATGCCCGCGACGCATCATGCGCTGGCGGCCGACATCGTTCAGCGCATGGATGAAATGCTGGTGCAAATCGCAGCGTTTGCCGCGCCGCAATCCGGTAATGATTTAATAGCAGCGCTGGGCGAGTTAGCGGATGAACGCGCAATCAATGTCGCGCCGTTTGAACCTCAGGATGACGACACCAGCACCGAAACTTTGATTGCCGCCGACCTCATGTCCCAGTTCGGCATGCCTCCGGATGCGGCCGTCTCTGAAGTTGTCATAACCCCCGAGCCCGTGGCTGACGCTCCGTTGCTTGCACAATTCGTAGCAATCATTGAATACGCCGCCCCGGTGGTTGAACCGGTGGTTGAACCGGTGGTTGAGGCAGTGATTGAGCCCGTAGTTGAGTTAGTAATTGAGCCCGTGATTGAGGCAGTGGTTGAACCCGTTGTCGAGCCGACGCCCCCAGAGCTGCCAGAACAGGCCGCGGCGCCGTCAGATATTTCCACGCCAATACCTCAAGAAACTAGTGTATTCCAATCCGGCAAACTCGATCTCACCGATCTGGTCCCAGACGCGCCCAAAGCCGCGGCTCCTTTGTTTGAACGCCGCGACGTTGCGGACGAAATTGATCAGCAATTGTTGCCCATCTTCCTTGAGGAGGCAGAGAGCCTGGTGCCGGACACCAGCACGCAATTGCGTTTGTGGAAAACCCAGCCCAATAATCAGACCGCGCTGGATATGCTCCGTCGCAACTTGCATACACTGAAAGGTAGCGCCCGCATGGTCGGCGCAATGCGCCTGGGCGAGCTGACACACGTGATGGAGTCACGCGTGATCGCCATTATCGATGGCCAGGTCCAAGCCAGCGCCGCCGATTTTGAGGCCATTGAAGCGCAGCTCGATCGTCTGGCCACCACAGTAGAACAGTTGAAACGCGGCGAGACAACACCCGTGAACGCGTCGGCCGAAGCGCCGCTAGAACTGCATGCGGCTCCGTCCGGCGAGCAATCTGTGGCGACTACGGATGACACGGCGACCGCACAACCCAATTCGCGCGATGCTCAAGCCTTAACTTTGCGCGTGCGTGCCGACTGGGTAGACCGCATGGTGAACCAGGCCGGCGAAGTAGCGATTGCGCGTTCGCGTATTGAAAGCGAAGTGTTTAACTTCAAGCGTCACGTGGGCGAATTGTCCGAAGCGCTGGGCCGACTCCGCGGACACATTCGCGAAGTCGAAATCCAGGCTGAATCGCAAATGCAGTCGACCTTTATCACGCAAGGACAAGGCGAGCATTTCGACCCGCTCGAGTTTGACCGCTTCACCCGCTTCCAGGAAGTCACGCGCTTTCTCGCTGAGAGCGTGAACGACATTTCGACCGTGCACCATATTCTGCTCGCACGTTTGGGCGAAGCCGATGCAGCGTTATTGCACCAGACCCGATTGAATCGTGAACTGCAACAGAATTTATTGCGGGTGCGCATGGTGCCGCTGTATTCGGTCGCCGAGCGGCTCTACCGCACCGTGCGCCAGACCGCACGCGATGTAGATAAGCGCGCCCAGCTGGATATTCAGGGCGGCGATCTGGAAATCGACCGTTCGGTGCTTGAAAAAGTCACCGCACCGCTTGAACATTTATTGCGCAATGCGCTCGCGCACGGCATTGAAAGCGCCGAGTCCAGAGTCGCCGCAGGCAAACCCGAGTTCGGTGAAATTACGCTGAGCGCGCAGCAATCCGGCAACGAAATGTTGCTGACAGTTAAAGACGATGGTGGGGGTTTGAACTACGCCCGCATCCGCGAAAAAGCGCTGGACCAAGGCATGTTAACGCCAGGGATTGAGCCTTCTGAGGCACAGTTAGCGCAGATGATTTTTGCCGCTGGTTTTTCCACTGCAGAGCAAGTCAGCGAAGTATCCGGGCGTGGCGTCGGCATGGACGTGGTGAAAAGCGAAATTGCCGCGTTGGGCGGGCGCATTGATATCAGCTCCACGCGGGGAGCGGGCACCCAGTTCAGCATTTATCTGCCGCTCACCTTGGCGATGACGCAGGCGGTGATGTTCAGCGCGGGCAAGCAGGACTACGCATTGCCCACTACTTTGGTGCAACAAGTGCTGGAGCTCAAACCCGAACCTTTGGCAGCAGCACTGGCAGCAGGTGAAATCGAATGGCGTGGCACGCGTTATCCGCTCACTTATTTGCCGCATCTGTTGGGTAATGCTGAAGCCGTCCATGAGGTGCAACGTTTCAATCGAGTAGTGCTGCTAAAAAGCGGCCACAGCCACGCGGCGATGCTGGTAGACGTGATCGAGGGCACACGCGAGATTGTGGTGAAAAATATTGGTCCGCAGTTAGCGCGCGTGACAGGGATTGCGGGCGCTACGGTCCGCGGCGATGGCCGGGTGATTCTGATCTTGAATCCGGTCCCGCTGGCGTTGCGCTGGATGAGTCAACCGAAAGAAACACGCGAGCATATTTCCGCTCACGTACTGGATGCGCCGGAAGTTAAGGCAGCCCCCATGGTGCTGGTGGTGGATGATTCGCTGACGGTACGCAAAATTACGGGCCGCCTGCTGACGCGTGAAGGCTATCGCATGGACACTGCCAAAGACGGGGTCGATGCGCTGGAAAAAATGCATGATTTAATTCCCGACGTGGTGCTGCTCGACGTGGAGATGCCGCGTATGGATGGATTTGAATTAGCGCGGGTGATGCGCAACGATCCGCGCCTGAAAAATATCCCCATCATCATGATTACGTCGCGCACCGCAGAAAAACATCGCAATCATGCGTTGGAAATCGGGGTGAATGTGTATATGGGCAAGCCGTACCAAGAGCAGCAATTGCTCGATAGCATTACTGATCTGGTGGGTAGTAGCGTACCGCTGTAAACCGCCAGCCAGCGCGCTGGTCTACAAACTGATGTTCTCGGGATGCCCGGCTAGATGGTTTAGCCGGGCATCCCCATTTTGGGTATCACGCTGAAAATCGCTGAGCAGTTTGCGCGCAACTTCCAGCCAATGCTGCTCACCTTGGGCAATCACGGTAGCAAGCTTGTGGGTGTCGTTGTGCTGCTGCCAGTCCTCATAGGCCTGAGACAGCGCGGGAAACAATGCCCGCCGCAACCCCGAGAGGTTGGCAATGTAAAAATGCAGAGAGCCGTCGGCTTGGCGTTGCATCAGCGTGGGCAGCGTCACCAGGCAATCCGCCAGATGATCGCGCACCGCCCGCGCGAGTAGCTCGGCGTGCTTGGAGCCCAGTTGGCCGAGCATCGTGCCCCAGCCCTCCCCTAACAGTTTTTCAGCGCGGGCCTCGCCAATTTCGTGCAGGATCATCGTCTCGGCTTCGGCTTCGGCCATTTGGTCCAGGCCGCGTTCAATATCTCGTTCAAAGCCATAGTGGGTAAATGCGCGCCCCAATGCGGTGTCTTTCTCGCGCCATTGCCATTCTTCGTATTTATTCCACAGCAGGCGACGGATGGAGTCCATCCGCAAGAAGATGGTGCCATTACGCAGCGTAGCCGGAGGTGCGATCAAATCGCGCGCGTATTCGCAGCCTGCCACCAACACGTTCAGCCCTTCGCGTTGTTCTTGGCGTTGCAATTGCGCGAGCACGAAATGCGGCTTGCGAAAACGCCCGAAGCCACTGCTGTACACCAAGCCGTGCGGGATTAATTCGCGATTGACGATCTCGGATTCAAAGGGATCTACACCGCTTGCAAGCGGCAGCGCTTCAAAGTCTTGTTCTTCTACCGTGTTCCAGATGCTTTCGCGCGCATTCAACCAGTCGCCCAGCTCGTCTTTGGGTACGCGTGCATGAAACGGGATTTCCATTTCCCAACGAAAGTATTCGCGCATCTCCAAGAGAAAGGTACACATTGTCATATCGCGAGCATGACGCGCATCGGTAATGGTGCAGTTCTTCTGCACCGTATCGATGAGTTGAGACATGCGAACTTGGCTCGACCCCAATCCAGTCGGGGTCGAAATATCGTTCAACGGCAAGTTTTCCACTCTAAGCGCTCCAGTTTGAAGGGATCACGTTCACAGTCTACAAATAAAAACAGCCCGTGCAACCGGGCTGCTCATAGGGTTATCACCTGCCAATCAATGACGGCGAACTGACCCATAAAAACTCATCTCCGCGCGCGATTGCCGGCTTTGCGCAAAGCGGGCGGTCAGTTCAGGGGGCATCTGGCCCGCCAGCTCGGAATACGCTTCGGTCGCCCAGACCTTATCGTTCAACGTATCGGCAATGCCTTCGGTCCAACGTAGCTTATCCGCGGGGGTGGAAAGATTTTGCCCACACACGGCATACCACTTACGCAGTGTGGTGCCTGGCAGCGCGTAGCCCTTGAGACGGTCAATAAACTGGATGCAATCATCGCCTGAATGACACGCAGCGGCCGCGGCGGTAAATAGCTCGTCACTCTTTGCCGTGTCGCCCATCGCGGCGTACAGGCGGCCTAGATGCATTAGTGCAAAGTGGTCCTTAGCTTGTGCCCGTGCGCCTTCCAGGATGCGACCTGCAGCGGCCGCATCCTGCGTGGCGGCATACACCGCTTCGGCCAATTTTGCATAGTCATATACAGAAGCCTGCGGATTTTGCGACAACGCATTTTCGTGCGCGGCCAAATAAGCACGCGCCTTGCTCACGCCCAACTCCCGATGTTTTAGCTGAGCTGCAGTGACGGTAAGATCTTTGAACGAAATAAAATCGGTGGCGTTTTCGGCCGCGCGGTCGAGCAAGCGCGACAGCCAGACCGTGTCATCCAGATTCTTGTCGACCGACAACAGCACCGGCTTGTAACGCGAGAACTGGTAGCCACTGCCATTCAGCATGCTCTCTGCGGTTTCAATCAGTTTGGCGGCGTAGAACGGGTCTTCCAGTTCAGTATTCACCCGGTCAGCCAGAGCCAGATATTGCTTCACGCTGCTGGCGTCTTTTTCCAGCTGCTGGAATTCCAGATAGCGCGTGTGGTTGGCCTGGCGTTTGGCCAGTTTGGCTTTTACGCGGGTCACACGCTGCTGATCATCGGCTAGGTATTTTTCGACCGCATCAGCGAGTTTCTGCATTTCGTCGAGTCCGGCGACGGCCTCTTCGGCCTTGTCTAGCAGCACAGTCGCGCCCGGTTTGTCGCCCACGCTCGCGAGGCCTTCAGCCAGCTCGATATATTCGCCCGTCGTCGACGCCAGATTGCCCGCCTTAGTGAGAGCCTCTTGCATAAAGGCGGTATCACCGACCTGTTTGGCTGATTCGATCAGAGTGCGGGCAGCGCTAAAATCAGTTGCGCCTGCCAGCGCGCGTTGATACAGCGCCTTGGCACGCGTGGGGTCGCCCAGCGTTTTGGTGACTTCGCCCGCCAGCGCCAGCAAATCCGGCACGCTGGTTAGCTTGTCAGCCGCCTTATTGAAAATGGCTGCGGCGTATTCCTTGTCCTGTAACGGCCCGGCGGCCGTGCTAGCGAGCTTGCTGAATTCCACCGCGCGTGACACCTTGGCTTCGGCTTTCTCCAGCACTTTTTTTGCGAACGCGCTGTCGCCGATCACGGCCATGACGTTTTTCGCCAGTTCGATTAACGGATCCAGGTTATTGGTTTCTTTCAGCGCTTTTTCATACGCACTGATCGCCGCCGCCTTATCGCCCAGCACTTTGAATTTGGCTTCGGCGAGCGCCACCTGCTCTTCGCCGCTCATGCAATAGTCTTCGGCGGTGCCGAGCAATTCTTCTGCTCGGGCCTGCTCGCCCAGCGCCTTGTACACAATCGCGCAGGCGGCTAAATCCTTGGTGAACTGGCAATCATCCGCCACACGGTCCATCAACTCTTTGGCGTATGCGGCGTCGGCCGGTTCCTGCAAGGCCTGCAGCGCTAATGCTGCGTAATCAGCGCCGCCACTGCACTTGGCTTCTTGGGGGGATAGGGTGTCGCGTGTTGCCATGCATTACTCCGGAATAAGGTTAAACGGGGGAAATTTTCCGCCTGGCGCCTGTCGCCATCCAATAGAAAATCCCGATGGGGGTAAAAAAAGATTGTGGGGAGGGCTCGTGTCTTACTCCGTACCGACTAATTGGTCGGACCGCGTGAAAGTCCAGGTGCGGGTAATCGACAGGATATCGGTCTTCTTACGCATATCTTCCGGGAATTGAGCGTAAGGCGCACCGAGGCGGACGATCTTTTCGGCCGCAGCATCTAGCACTTTGGAACCGGATGGACGATCCACTTCGATTTTTTCGATTTTGCCGTCGGCATAGATCGATACCGTCAGCTTCAGGCTGCCGTACACGCCCTGTCGACGTGCGGCTTCAGGATAGTTCAGATTGCCGATGCGCTCCACTTTGGCGACCCAATCATCGACGTAACGCGCAAACGCATATTCGCGCACATTGGCCCCGACGAACGCGCGCTTGGGCCGTTTTTGATATTCATCCCATTGCTGCGACACGCGCGCTTGAAGCTGCGCCATCTCGCGCGCCTGCACCGCGAGTTGATTCACGTTGAGATTAACTTGGGGGGCTTCCCGCGGCAGCGCTTGAGGGGTGTGATCGGCTGGCGCGTCCGGTTTCAATTGGGTTAACAGCTGCTTGGCCTGCTGCTCCAACGAGGCGACACGTGTTTGCAATACCGCTTCAGCGCCCCCTGAACGGGTCTCGGCACTGGCGGGCAATGGGCTTTTCATGCGCCGGTCGGCGTCGGTATTGCCGCCCCCGGCCAAATTCACTTGCGCCAGCGCATCAGGATCAAGCGGGGCTTCACGGCTTTTGGCATTGACCAGCACCACCTCAATCGGCACGGTGTTGTCTTCGAACAAACGCGGATTGATCGGCGTAAATTTGGTCGACATCACCATGCCATGTATCGCGGCCGAGAATAGCAGCGCTATCGCAATTCGCGTCGTCCAGTCGGCGTAATTTGGGGTGGCGTCAGACACGTGGAGGGGCTGGAACAAAGAAGGCCTTAGATTCTACGAGAGTGCCGCCGCAGTGTCAGCCAGTACGCCCAGAGTTTCAACGTATTCCGCATGAAAACTGATGTCGAGTAAATCAATCTGAGAGATCGCCAAACGCACCCGGCTACCTGGTGCAATGCCCGCCACAGAAGGCGCTCGCGTGACCATCGGCAAGTTATCAAAGCGCACCAGATCTTCGCGAATCACGCTGGCGCTAACCTCGCTAATCGCTTCCTGCTGCAACCAGCGCAGCATCCAGTAGCGCTCCATGCGCCGCTGAAAGTCGTTATACGCATCGTAGGCCAGCTCAAAATCGCGCACCACCGAAAACAGCTTTTCGCTACGCGGTGGGTAGACCGGGTCAACCGCCTGCACCAGGCTGATAATTTGCCGCTGATTAACCAGATCAACATAACGCCGTAGCGGCGACGACGACCACGCGTATTGCGCGACGCCCAAGCCTTGATGCGGCTCAGGCGAAGTCGTCATGCGCGTTTTGCCGTTATTTTGCGCGCGGTAAATACCTGGCACGCGCTTTTCGGCCAACCAGCCACCCCAATGCGCATTGGCGAAAATCATCAGCTCGGACACCACTTTATCAATCGGGCTGCCGCGTTTGCGCGTACTGATTTCGATACGGCCTTCAATCACCTTGAAGTTGTAATCCACGCGATCCACGGTATCGGCCTTGCCGCGACCCGCTTCGAGTGCGGCCGAAAATACCCATAGCCATTCCAGTTCACGACGGTAAGGGTAATCGGGCACTTCAGAGTTGGCCAGGGTCTCGCTATTGAATAATTGCTCCAACGATTCGTGCCGCAGGTTGGCGGCAATGTGTACTTGCTCGAGCCGAGTTTCAGTCGCGATCACGCGCAAATCGGCGGCCACTTCTACATACAAGGACAACGCCGGGCAGTCGTGCGTCTCGCCCAGCGGGTAATGATGGATAAACGCATATGGCAGCATGGTGATCTTGTCGCCGGGGAAATACACCGTCGACAGCCGTTCGCGGGCCACCGCATCCAGTGCTGAATCCGGCGTAACGCCTAGCGCAGGGGCGGCAATATGGATACCGACGCGGATATTGCCGGAAGGTAGCCAGGTCACCGAAAACGCATCGTCGATTTCGGTCGTGGCCTCGTCGTCCATGCTGAATGCGGACACCCCGGCGTGCGGCAAGGTCGGCGGATCAACCGGTTCCATCACTGGCTCAAAGCCCGTGCCGCGCGGGAAATGTGCCAACTGAAAACTCGCCAGATGAAAGTCCACTGGCGACGGAATCGCGCCGCAGCGTTCGATTAATCTCAAGTGTGACAAACCGGTCGCAGCCGAAGCCTCATCAAGCGCTTTGTACTCCAACGTGTTTTTATCCGGCGCAATCAAAATACGGGGGATCAATACTGCGTATTCTGGGGGTAATTGAAACGCGGCTAATTCAGCCGCCAGACGCGACTGCCGTTCGGCAGCTAGCCGTTTCTTCTCCTGCCCTGCTTTGGCTGCTGCCAGCGTTTCTGCCGGGGCAGGACGATAGCGGCCACGACCTTTTTTATGAAAGTAAATCGGCGATGCATGCAGCTTCAGTAATAGGGCCACCGCTTCGGCGGGCGCGGGCGAATGGCCATAGTATTCCTGAGCCAATTGCTCAAAGCCAAATTCATCCGCCCCGGCGACTTCCCACAAAAAATCAGCGTCGAGTTCCTGCGTTAGTGTTTCCGCGGTGTGCATCACCTCTGCGGCAGCAGGCGTAGCAAAACGTAGCAAAATCGCGGTCGCCTTGATTTTGCTGCGTTTGCCAGAGGCGGCTTCTATCTGCGCGGTCGCGTCGGACTCGGACAGAATAGAACCCGCCTTGAAATGGCCGTCTTCTTCAAAAATGAGCTGCATTAAAAATCCAGGATAGTAGAAAGGTGGCGTTCGAAATCGGTAAAGCCATGATCACCGCCCGTCTCGACGTATTGTTTGGCACCAGCGTAGTAGCTTACCGCATCGCGATAGTCGAGTACCTCGTCGCCCATTTGTAACAGCAGCAGATAGCGTTCCGGTAGGGTGATTTGGGGGATATCCAAGGCTTCAAGTTCTTGCAAATGGGCCTCGGTCAAAACCCATTGTTCGCCCGTATACCAGTTGGTTTGCAAACCCAGCGCCACGCGTAGCAGCCTTTGAACATGCACGGCCGGATTCACCAGCACGGCTTTCCAGCCATATTTTTCGGCCAGATACGTCGCATAAAAGCCTCCAAGCGAGCTTCCCACCAGCGTGATTGAGCTGTGCGAACAAAGCAGCAAGTCTGACTCAATTTGGGCAATCGCCTCACGGGGGCTATTGCGCAACGCTGGGCAGTAATATTCCGCCGCTCGCCCCAATCCGGCCAGATAGTCGCCCAGTTGGCGAGCTTTACTGGAATCGGGGGAAGAATTAAAGCCGTGCAGATAGACAATCATGAGCAGATTTTACGGGGGGATGACGAATATAGAAACCACGTGGCCATTCAAATTGGCGGTTTAAACGCCCAGTTGCCACCGGACGTTCAATTGCAGATTCGTTTTCGCCGGATAAACAAATTGTAGGCAGATTATTCATAAAGCTTTGGCCTTGCCGAGCCGTTAATCGTAATAGCAGCAATGCATTCAATCGGCGACCGATAGCACATTTGGTTAAGCGTAAGCTATGAATTCCTTGCCTGCAGCAATGTTTGTGAAATGAAGGAGCCCAATATGAAAATTCCCTATGCATCCAGTGTCGTGGTTGCCATGCTGATCAGCTTGCAGCCCGTGTATGGCTACGCGGCGACAAAGAACACCAAGGCCGGGTCGGATAACCCCACCCTTAGCGCTGATGACGTGAAAGACATTAGTGATCGGATGCAACAGACTGGAGCACAAGTGCGGGCCGATCTCAAAAAAGCGCGCGCCCGTTTTGAAGCTCAGGAAGTCGTTCGCCAGCACGAAGCCGAACGCGCACGTCAACAGGCCATTAAAGACAACGCACAACGTCAGGCCCAAAAAGCGGCCCAAGCGCGCGAGCGCCAGCTGGCTGCCCAAGCACAAGCGGTACGCGTACGTCAGGAAGCCGAGCAAGCCAAATTGCAGGCCGAGCGCAAAAAACAAATGATGGCGGCCGCGCAAGCCTCCAAAGAGTCGCAGGCTGTTTCGGTCCAGGTACGTAAAGAGCAAGCCGCTGAAGCGCTCAGAAAAGCGCGTGCGTCAGTGGGTGCAAAGGCATTTGGGGAATAACAGCTGATGATGTGCTGTATTTGAAGTACGCACCCTAGCGATGCGTACTTGAGTTTAGTTTGCCGCTTATTCCACGCCTTTACTGTGCAAATACTCATCGTAATTGCCCAGATAGAGTTCGGTTCCAGACTCGGTAATTTCAATAATGCGCGTCGCTAGACTGCCGACAAACTGGCGGTCGTGCGATACAAAAATCAGCGTGCCTTTGTATAAATCGAGTGCCAGATTGAGCGACTCGATCGATTCCATATCCATGTGATTAGTCGGCTCGTCCATCACCAATACGTTGTGACGACCCAGCATCAATTTGCCGTACAGCATGCGGCCTTTTTCGCCGCCGGATAACACACGCACGCATTTTTTAACGTCGTCGCCCGAGAACAGCAGCCGCCCGAGAATGCCGCGCAGCACCTGTTCGTCATCACCGGGCTTAGCCCATTGATGCATCCAGTCCATCAGATTCAAATCGGAATCAAAATCCGTTGCATGATCCTGCGCAAAGTATCCGACGTTGGCGTGCTCGGCCCATTTGTGGTGGCCCGACTTCGGCTGGAGTTCGCCCATCAACAGCTTCAACAACGTGGATTTACCCATGCCGTTTCCGCCGATAATCGCGAGTTTATCGCCTGCTTCGAGCGCGAACTCAAGACGATTGAAGAGCAACTTGTCGGTGTAGCCAAACGAAAGTTTATCGACTTCGAGCGCGCGCCGATGCAGCGCTTTTTCGGGTTCAAAGCGGATGTAGGGATTCTGCCGCGACGACGGTTTGAAGTCCTCGATCTTGATCTTGTCGATCATTTTCATCCGGCTGGTGGCCTGGCGCGCTTTGGATTTGTTGGCCGAAAAACGCCGCACAAATTCCTGCAACTCGGCGACTTTGTCCTTGGCCTTTGCATTGGTTGAGGCCTGACGTTCCTTCACCTGAGTAGACGCCAGCATGTAGTCGTCGTAGTTGCCGGGGTAGGTTTTGATGGTGCCGTAATCGAGGTCAGCCATGTGCGTGCAGACCTGATTTAAAAAATGCCGGTCGTGCGAGATCACGATAATGGTCGCGTTGCGCGCGTTGAGCATTTCCTCCAGCCAGCGGATAGTATTGATGTCGAGGTTGTTGGTCGGCTCGTCCAGCAACAAAATATCGGGGTTGGCGAACAGCGCTTGCGACAGCAGCACGCGTAGCTTGAAGCCGGGCGCCACCGCGCTCATTAACCCGGTATGCAGTTCCGTCGGAATGCCAACACCCAATAGCAATTCGCCCGCGCGGGCCTCAGCATCGTAGCCACCCAGTTCGCCAAATTTGGCCTCGAGTTCGGCAGCGTGCAGATAGTCTTCCTCGCTCGCCTCCGGGTTCATGTAGATCGCGTCTTTTTCGGTCATCACCTGCCACATCTCGGCGTGGCCTTGCAGCACCACGTCGAGCACGCGCTGGTCTTCGTAACCGAACTGGTCCTGCCGCAACCAAGCCATGCGTTCTCCGGGGTCCAGCGACACATTGCCCGCGGTCGGCTCCAATTCCCCCGCAAGGATTTTCATGAAGGTGGATTTGCCGCAGCCATTCGCGCCGATCAGGCCATAGCGGTTGCCGTCGCCAAACTTGACGTTGACGTTTTCAAATAGCGGTTTGGTAGAAAATTGCAGGGTAATGCTGGAGGCGGTAAGCACGGAGAATCCCGAAAATCGTCAAAACAGCCTATTTTAACAGCTTTGATTCTCGCTCCCTACGCCGGGCTCGTGGCCGATAACTGACCCCGGCAGGGGTCACACGCTCAGTGCAAGGTGGTGAGATAGGCGATGATATCTTCACGCTCTTTCGCTTCAGAGAGGCCCGCAAAGAGCATTTTGTTGCCCGGCACGGCTTGCTTGGGGTTCGCAAGATAGGCGTCCAGTTTGTCTGGCGTCCAGTCGATGGTGCTCTGCTTCATCGCTTCTGAATAAACAAAATTAGCCTCACTGCCCGCTTTGCGTCCGACCACGGCAAACAAGGAAGGCCCTGTCTTGCTTTTGCCGGAGACGGCGCTGTGGCACACAGCACAATCCTGCGCAAACTCTCCCGCACCGCGCTTGGGGTCGCCTGCGGCATGCAAGGCCTGACTCGCCAACGTCAGCGCTGTAAATAAAATGGAGATAGCGATCTCCCGAAAAGAATGATGTATACGCATGGTGATGTCCTTGTGTGTTTAAAACGCGATCCAGGCAAACAGATAAGTGGCGTTGTTATCCCCCGCATTGCTGCTTGTGCCGTTGAATTTGGTGTAAAGCGTATGTTGCAGACCCAGCCTTAGATTAGCCCACGGCGCGGCCCACGAAGTTTCCTCACCAAAGGGCGTCCAATCGGCCTGCAAGGTATAGCCTGCTGAATCCGGCGACCCGGACGCGCCATAGAGGGTAGCGTCGCTGCTGCCCCTGATGACGAAATGCCCCGCTGTCACCCCCCAGGTTTGATTGTAATAATACGAAGCATTGATCCTGAAATCGTTCAGTGAACCTTTCAAATTGGCGGCATCCCCGGCAGCGAAGGCGGCGTTTCGGGTTTGCTTTTCGTGGGTATAACGCGCATTGATCGTTCCGACATGTTGGCGCGTGCCTAGAAACTGATACATCGCATCCAGACCGATATCGTTGTACTTGTCCGATGGTCCGCCACTGCGGTCGGGTTGCAGTGCGGCATTCAAGCCGAACACTCCCGCTGACCAGTTTTGTTTCAGCATGTCCTTGAAAAATCCCAGCCGCCAGTAAGCCGCGGGGGAACTCAGCACTCTTTCATCCGTAATTCCGATTCGGTTGAGTGCAGAAGCGGACAGCGTGCGGTATGCGCCAACCTCAGCGTAAACCGCGTCGTTCCAGAATCCATACGCCGACAAACCGGCCACATGCCCAGCCAGCCCGCCGTTAATCAGCGGCGAGGCAGCGGGCGTGGGTGCCAGGTCTGAGGATGCATACGGAAATCCCCATGCGGGCAAGGTGTTGAATGGGTCCTGAATACCTGGATTGTTGTTGAGCGACACGCCCACAGTGGTGTCTTTACCACCCAGCGTCAGCTTGCGTGCGTAGCGGATGTCCACATTGTCAAGCGAGCTTTTGCGCTCGACGCCGGAATAGGTGCTTTGCACAAAAGCACCCAGCCCGTCGGCCAGTCTGCCCGCCAGAAAAATAGACGCTTCGTCCAGCGTGCCATTGTTGTTCGGGCCGTAATGCGGTGCGGCACCGCCGACTTGATCCTTGCTGGTGTGCGTCCACGAGCCGCGCAACATCGCGGAAATCGGAATGTGGCCTTCTTTGCCGTCGCTGTCGCTATAGCCGCCTAGCTTGAAACGGATGCCGTAGGGCGTAAGCTGCGGGCCAAATCCGCCGACGTGACAGGCCACACAGTCCTGTCCGGTCTGGCGGGCAAAACTTGGCAGCGCGTGGGCGGGCGGCGTTAATGTGGCAAGCATCAGTAGTGAAAAAGCCTTGATCGATCGATGAATCATGCGTAATTGTCGTGGTCTGGGGCGTTGAGGTTTAAACCTTAAATCGAATCGCACGGGTATCTCCTATTTGGCTTATTGGTAGTGTTCAGATATTTACTGTAATCCACTTGGTGTCCAGAACCTAGGTCAATCCATCATGCAGAGGCTGTGGGGTAAAAATATGCTGCATTGGATATTGGATCTGGCTTTGCTAATGCATAAGGGCACTTCTATAAATCCCATTAAATTTCATCCCACCGTCATCGAATCATTTTTTGATGACATTCTTGCGAGACTCGTGATTTCTACAGTGG
>JAYWDZ010000002.1:0-6464 GCA_043779595.1 Nitrosomonadales bacterium | reverse complement strand
TGGGTGCGCTGGAATTTGCCCCTGTCACCGGCCCCAGGGCAAAGCAGACTACACACATTGAAGTCAGCCAATTGGTTGCGCTTGCATCGGAGGTGTTGACCCACCGGAATAACCTGCAGGCGACATTTGCAGCCGCCGGACGCGAAGATGCGCTAAGGGATATTCTGCGCGTGGGCACCTCTGCCGGTGGCGCGAGGGCGAAGGCGGTCATCGCATGGAACCCGACAACCAATGAAGTGCGCTCTGACCAGGTCAAAGCCGACGAGGGGTTTGAATACTGGCTGCTGAAATTTGACGGCGTGAGCGGCAACAAAGATAAGGAACTGGAAGACCCAAAAGGCTACGGGGTGATCGAGTATGCGTATTACCTGATGGCGCTTGAATGTGGCATTGACATGAATGAATGCCGGCTGTTTAAAGAGAATGGCCGGTCGCATTTCATGACGCGCCGCTTTGATCGTTTGGCTACCGGCGAAAAACTTCACATGCAGTCACTCAGCGCTTTCGCGCACTACGATTTCAATATGGCAGGCGCTTATAGCTACGAGCAGGCCTTGCTGGTGATGCGGCAACTGCAGTTGCCCATGCAGGCCATCGAGCAGCAGTTTCGGCGCATGGCGTTTAACATCGTGGCCCGCAATCAGGATGACCACGTAAAAAATATTGCCTTCCTGATGAATAAATCCGGTGAGTGGTCGCTGGCGCCCGCCTTTGATATGACCTACAGCTTTAATCACTCGGGTGCGTGGACGGCAAGCCATCAGATGACGATGAATGGAAAACGCGACAATTTCACGCTGGAGGACTTCAATGCCTGCGCAAAGACTGCTTCGATGAAACGGGGGCGCGCTGCGAAAATCGTTGCCGATGTGCAGGCGACGGTATCCAAATGGAGATCGTTTGCAGAAAAGGCAGGCGTGCCTGATGTCGTGCGCGAAAAAATTCAGAGTACGTTGAATCTGAAACCCTGGTCATGAAACCAGGCGAGCACAAAACCGTCCAGGCCCGGATTCTCGGCTATGCCGAGGCTGTCGGCTGGACGCTTGTGTCCGCGAGGAAGCCGAGAACAGGAGGGCGGGTTTTTCAACCCGCCATGAGGGTGAAAACGCGGACAGGAATGCCCGCGCTCCGTTGTCGCTCTTCTTTGACGATCTGCTCTACGCCAAGGTGTGGGAATTCAACCCGCGCTACTTTGATGCCGAGGGCACCTTGCTCGGGCAATTCCGCCATCTGCACACCGACATCTACGGCAACCGCGAATTCGTCGAGCACCTGCGCAACCGGGGCAAGTTCTTCGACCACGAGGAGAAGCGCGAGCGCACTACGAATATGCATTATCCCGGCGTCGATAATGGCATAGGCATCTTCAAATTTTTAACCTAATATTTATTCATTCGAATCACACAAGCCGAACAAGGTGCGTTCATGAATAATTTGATTAAAGATTATGAAATAAATGCTGAATCAGCATGGCCATTTTATTTAGGCAAGGGATTCAGTCGCAAAGGGTTTTTTAATTTCCTATCCTTGGCCGGTCTCATGCTTGCGGGCGCGGTCTGGGCGCAGTCGCCGCCCCTGGGGCCGCCGCTCATCACTGGGGACAAGACCGGTCTGGGCGCGGGCGTGCTGACCGGCATAGTGAACCAGCTAGTCAAACAGGGGGTGGACAAGAACAACGCCAGCCTCGCGGCGCAGGGTAAGGACGCCCGCGTGTCCGCCGGACCGGTGCAGTTCAATTCGCCCTACGTGATCGCCACACAGCGCACCAATAAACCCAACGAATGGATGGTCACCTTGCCGGTCATGATCAATATCCACGTGCATGTGCCGCACTGGTTTGATCGCGACGTCTTCGTTCCGCTCAATCTAAATGTTACTTGCAACGGTTGGCAGACGGGCGTGGGCAATATCAAGGTGGATCCGCAGTTCGGGCCGCCTAGTTTCGAGGGCGGCAGCTGGATTGAAGACGCGCCTGGCCTGGCCCTGATTAAGGACGCCGTGAACTCGCAGGTGCGCAGCAGCTTCGGCCTGCCTGCCGCCATGTCGCAGATCCTCAGCCCCTGCGTCAGCTTGGGCGTGGCGCAGGGCACCGGTCCCAACGATAAGTTTGCGGCGATCCTTTTTGACCTTCCGCCAACAACCAACGGCCATCTCCACGGGCATCTGGGCGACGTTATGGGCGCGCTCAAACCGCACATCACCGTGTCCTATGTGAGTCTCAAGCGTCTGGTGGCGCATGCCCTGCCCGATGGGACGGTGCTATATCAGCCCACAGAAACCATCAAGCTGGACACCTATGCCGATTTCACGGAGCGCGTGAGCCCGACGCTTACGCTCAAGGAAAATGACGTCGTTGCCCTCAATATGCCACCCGCGGTGATTCAACCCCCGCTGTTCGACAAGCTGGTGGTTATTGCCAATATCAATCAGGAAGGTGCGAGCAATATCCAAGACAGCGCCTTTGACGTCTTCGCACAGACGGCCGACTATGGTCCGGGTCGCCACACACTTCAAATCACCAAGACCTATAGCCAGCCGCCCGGCCCAGGCCACACCAAGCCCCTCATTGTGCACGTACCGGCCTACGAGCTGACCTACGACGTGATCTATCAAAGCGTACCCGTTATCAGCGTTCAGTGAGGCAACCGACCTCGCGATACCGCAGAATTACGGAGACCGTCGCTTACTCGGCCAAGCGGTTTATTGCTCTCACAACAAATACAGCCGCTAGGGTGCTCGTGGGTAATGTAGCGATGCAATACGCGCAACCGAAGTGGTAAATAAAAAACGGCCAGAATAATCTGGCCGCAATTAACTACGATTGAGGGGATCGATTAGTCTCTACGATCGTCCTGGTTATCGTCGTCACGGTCTTCGTTGCGTTCTCGCGTATGCACTTGCTCAAAATCAAACATGCTCATCAGGTCGCCCACCGCAGGCCGGTTAAGCGGCTTGTAAGGGTTGGCACGGCTGGCGATAGGATTGGGCAAGTTGTCGCGACTGCGATGTGACAGGGGCTTAAGTCCCCAGTTTTTCTCGATGAATTTAAGTATCGACGCATGGTCGTTGTAGACATGGTCAACATGGCTTTTCTTCGCGAGAGGAGAAACGACTATTAAAGGAATGCGGGTGCCATCCCCGAAGAAATCCACCGGCTGGATGTAGCCCGAATCGTAATAGCCCCCGCCTTCGTCCGTCGTGATAATAATGGCAGTTTTGGCCCAGGCTGTTTTGTTGTTCTTGACCCGATTGATCACGTCGACCACAAAGTTTTCAAAATCCGACATGGTCGCATTCGCCGGGTGCCCTGCCTTGCTCTCGAAGGGGCGAATAAAGGACACGGCGGGCAGCGTACTGTCTTGGGTCACATCCTGATAAAACTGCGTCACATCCTGCAAGTTGTTCTTTAATGGCGTAGTCATAACGCCTTTAAAGAAAGTGAGGGGGTCGCAAATCGTGCAATATTCATTGCTGGGAGTGACGCCGTCGTTACGCCCGCCGCTATACCACTTCCAGGAAACACCCTTGGCCGACAGAGCCTCCGCGATGGTGGGCATAGTTTGGGGTGGCAACGTGAACTTGTCTGCGCCCAAGGGCTTGGGCGTGCCGGTCGGGGAATAACCCGTGCCGTAATTGTTGACCAGATAATAAGTGTTGGGTGCGCAATTGCCGTGATGGTAGGCATCCCCCGGAATTGAATTAATGTAATTCATAATCGGTTCAACACCAGGCTGTTTCGGGTCGGCGCAGTTCACATAGGAACCGCCGCGATAACCATCCTGTTTGTAAAAATTGTTCGTGCCGGGCTGGGGATCCGGATTCTCGATCTGATTGGCGGGGGGTACATCGGGTATGCCATCCAGATTATGAAAGCCCACATCGCCACTGGCGATAGCGATGAAGTTGGCCCCTGTGCCGCCCATGATGGACTGGTGGTAGTTATCGCTAATCGCGTATTGATCCGCCATCGCTTTGAAATGCGGAGCATCGCCGGTACTCATATTGTAAAAGCCCATAGCCTCGCCGCCTTGAAAGGTGTAGGCCGGCGTGGCGGGGGGATTGTTTTGTGGGCCGACACCCACGGTTTGATTCACCCACACAAATAGATCGTTCTTATCGATGCTGGCTTGTTGCCACATCTGAAAAAAGCGATGCATGGGATCCCCGGTGTGCGCATCGTAAGAGACGTACTTGGTGATCTGGAAGGGGCCATTGGGCAGGTCAGCCGGGAAGCGGGCATCGGGCACCCCGGGTGGCTGACCAGTCGCATAAGTGGTTTGGGGTTGCGGCAGTACAGCATAGGGACCGGTGCGCTTAGGGTCGATGCTATACCGGTTTAAATTCGTAGCCTGCTGCTGTGCCGCCATCGCAAAGTTGGGGCCGGGCGAACCGTCCGCTTTAATAATACCCTTGGCTAATAAATTGTCGATGCTTCGACCCGCCTGAGGGCGATAGCCGCCGTAGAGATTATCAAACGTATGGTTTTCACCCACAATAATAATGACATGTTCAATGGGGGTGCGAGGCTTAATTTTATGAGGGGTATTTTGCAATGCATAGCTGGGTTCGATGCTCCCCATCAAAGCGATACTGAGAGCCAGTGCAGACAATACTGGGCGTTGTTTTATACGCATTTCGGACTCCTTGAAGATGAAAAATAAATTACGTTCGGGATCGGGTATGGGCATTCATGCAATTGCGTATTGGCAATGCGGGATTTTCGCGAAGAAAATTTTCACGCAAGCTTTAAGCTGCGTTGAGTAAACATACCCTTGGGATATGACATTTTTATTTAGTTTTGCCGGGCCCGGCAAAGACCTTGAAGGGCTTGTCTCCGGTCTGCATTCCGCATTAAATCTATGCTCCGTAAACATTGGTTGTCATGTAAATGTGATTCATTGATCAACCCTCATTCACTCAGGAGATATACATGACAATAATCAAGGGAAGCAAAGCAAATACCTTTGGCCGTTTACGTCCCTCGAAAACCGGGGGCACGCCTATCCACCTGAAGCCTGTGCGCGATACGCATTTCCGCGATCTACCTCCCCCCACAGGCACCGCACCCTTTCGCCTCGATATCAAAGACGTGATTTCGAAAAAAGCTTATCGAGCGATGCTCAGCCAAAAAAAGATGAGCTTTCATTTGAATGGTGACATGGGCGGAATTACTTACGCGGTGCCTCAAGAGTTGGTTGCGCGTGGAATGGAGGCAGACTTTGCAAGCACTCCCGGTGCGAGCGACGACCCGGCTTTTTTATATATCACCGGAGATTGTGTGTATTTCAACGGTGAAATTAAAGAGTATTACAAACAGTTCTACCAGCCCTATGAGTTTTATCTGGCGCCTATATTTGCAGTGCCCGGTAATCATGATGGAGAAAATTTACCCGGCGACAATTCGCTCGATGGCTTCATCAGAAACTTTTGCGCGCCAAGCCCGATCAAGCGTGAAGAGTCGGGAGACTCGCATCGCACAGCGATGATTCAGCCCAATGTGTATTGGACCTTACTCACACCGTTTGTGAATATCGTAGGCTTGTATAGCAACGTCCCCGCAGGCGGCGATATTCGCTCGCCGCAAAAAGAGTGGCTGATAAATGAACTGATGACCCTGCCTGCCGACATCCCCTTGTTTATCGCGCTGCATCATCCGATCTATTCCGCGGATGATCATCACTCGGGTAGCACCTACATGAAGGATTTAATTGAGCAGGCCGCCCAGCAGGCAGGACGGCACCCTGACGCCGTACTGGCGGGACATGTGCATAACTATCAGCGGCTCACCAAAAACCTGCCCGATGGCACGCAAGTCCCCTACCTCGTTACCGGCGCGGGGGGATATCACAATCTGCACAACATTATGAAAGTCGACGGGCAACATATGATTCCTCCCGTTACCTTTCAAGATAAGCAGGGCGATCCGGTCGCACTTGAAAGTTACTCAGATGATCACCATGGGTTTCTGCGTCTTGAGATCACCGATACTTTGCTCACCGGACGTTATTATCAGGTGCCCCGGCCGCAAGACCCCTATAGCAAAGGTAATCACCTCATCGATTATTTCGAATTCAACTTGCGAGACAAGCGTTACGTTAAAAACGCGTTATAGCGAACCCCTTTCTTAAATGACTTTGGCTTGCGAATCCCCTTTGCCAAAATTCAGCGGTGCTGAGGGGTGACTGAGGTGTATTTACTCTGTTTAAAATACCTCGGTCACTCGCGATGTTAAAATCCGCCGCCCATGTTGTCTCATCTCAATCCGCCTCAGCGCGAAGCTAGCAAGTATCTCGATGGTCCTCTGCTGGTGCTGGCGGGCGCGGGGTCGGGCAAGACCCGCGTGATCACGCACAAGATCGCATATCTAATTCGCGAATGCGGATACAAGCCGGGCTCGATTGCAGCGATCACGTTTACCAACAAGGCGGCGCGCGAGATGCAGGACCGCGTCGGCAAGTTGATGC
>JAYWDZ010000001.1:0-2608 GCA_043779595.1 Nitrosomonadales bacterium | reverse complement strand
ATCCATTCCGCCACCAAATATCTGGACGGGCAGGGCAGGGTGCTGGGCGGCGCGGTACTCGGCAGCCACGCGCTGATGGAGGGGGTGTACACCTTTCTGCGTACCGCCGGGCCCACGCTGTCTGCATTCAATGCCTGGATTATTCTCAAAGGCATGGAGACGCTGAGTCTGCGCATGGACGCGCATTCGCGCGGGGCGCTGGCCTTGGCGCTGTGGCTCGAAGAGCAACCCGGTGTGTCGCGCGTGTTCTACCCCGGCCTGCCTTCGCATCCGCAACATGTGCTCGCGATGGCGCAACAAAAAACCGGCGGCGGCATCGTCGCGTTTGAACTGAAAGGCGGTCAGGCGGCAGCGTGGAAGCTGATCGACCACACCCGTATGCTGTCAATCACGGCCAATCTGGGTGATACCAAAACCACCATTACCCACCCCGCCACCACCACGCACAGTCGCATCACGGCTGAGCAGCGTCTCGCTGCGGGGATTAGTGATGGGCTAGTCCGAATTGCGGTGGGTCTGGAGTCTGTCACGGATATTCAGGCGGATTTGGCGCGCGGGCTGACGGGTTGATGAGGTCGGGTGGACATTGCCGATAATCTTCGCGAAGTGAAGGCCCGCGTAGCCCGCGCCGCGCTTGCTTGCGGACGCGATCCGCATGAGATTACCGTGTTGGCTGTTAGCAAGACCTTTGATCACACGGCTGTCCGCGCCGCCGCTTTATTGGGACAAAAGGACTTTGGCGAAAATTATGTGCAAGAAGCGTTGGGCAAGCAAATAGCCGTCGCCGATCCCGAACTCATATGGCATTTCATCGGGCCTATTCAGAGTAATAAAACGCGCGGCATCGCGGAAAATTTTGCCTGGGTCCACAGTCTTGATCGCTTCAAAATCGCTGAACGTCTATCGGCGCAACGCTCGTGCACCGCCCCTCCGCTGAACATCTGCATTGAAGTCAATGTCAGTGGCGAAGCCAGCAAGAGCGGGGTGTCGCCCGAAGCCCTTACTTCATTTGTAGACGAAGTGGCCGTACTCCCGCAGTTACATCTACGCGGCTTGATGGCGATTCCTGCGCCCACAACCGGTCTCGCCCAGCAACGCGCGGCCTTTCGTCAGGTGCGGGAGTTGTTCGATAGGCTCAATCAGCGCGGACATCAGCTCGATACCTTATCGATGGGCATGTCCGCCGATCTGGAGGCAGCCATCGCTGAAGGCTCGACTCTGGTGCGTATTGGCACAGCTGTTTTTGGGAATCGAGTGTAATATTGAAAGCGAAATGCCTCAAATGCAGGGAGGTTTTCATTGCCCGTTTTCCACTATAGGGTAGTGGGATATTTCAAGCGCCAATCCGAGGTTGCCAGCTTCACGAACTAGCTCTACCGGGAAATTGTCGACCTGCACTGCGACATCCCGCCATTCGATAGCAAAGTCAAGAGCGCCCCTGGTATCTGGAATGCTCATCATCAACTTCACATCAGCCATGTGTAATTGTAGAAAGAAAATTGAATCTTTGATTTGCGCCGTAAAGTCTCCGAAGTCCGCTTCGCTGACTTCAAAATGGATGGTTCCTCCTTCATTCCGATAAGGCTCCAGAGAAATTTTCGATAACGCCGCATTTATTCCTGGGCCGGAGATTCTAAGAACACAGCTCATTTAAGTGTGCCCAAACGACTAAGGTTTCCACCACAGCGACAGCATCGGCACGTAAGTGACCAGCATCAGCCAAATCAACATGATGGCGAGAAAAGGCAGCGTTGAACGAAATACACTCAGCAGCGGCACCTTGAAGCGCTGACACGACAGAAACAGGTTGATGCCCACCGGCGGCGTGAGGTAGCCGATTTCGAGGTTGGCGAGCACCAGAATGCCGAGATGAATGGGGTCTACGCCGAAACGATGCGCCAGAGGCAGCAGCAGCGGGATTACCACGACGATGGCAGAAAAAATATCCATCATCGCGCCCACGACCAACAGAAACACATTCAGCAGCAGCAGGAATTGAAGCGGGCTGTGGATGTGCTTTTCCAGCGTTTCCAGCAGCTGCATCGGAATTTGCGCGTCGATTAACAGGTTGGTTAGCCCCATCGCGGCGCTGAGGATAATGAGGATGCTGCCGACCAGCACGGTGGTTTCGCGCACCACTTCGATCAAATGCCGGGGTGTATGTAGCGTGCGATGGATGACGACTTCGAGCACCACGGCATAGGCTGCGGTGGCGGTGGCGGCTTCGGAAATGGTGAGCCAGCCGGACAACAACCCACCGATAATGCCCACGGGCAAAAACACATCCCAAATGCCTTCGCGCAACGCTTGTTTGATTTGCGCGCGGGTGTAGATGGTGCGCTCGGCGTGGGTCGCGCGGCCCACGCGAATGCTATACAGCGACAGCAGCACCAGGAGTAGCAGCGTGGGGACCAGGCCCGCTAAAAACAGCTGTTCGATGCTGACTTGCGCAATCACGCCGTAAACCAGAATGACCAGGCTTGGCGGCAGTAATAAGCCTATCGAACCCGCCGAGGTGACCAGCCCGAGCGAAAATTTTGCGGGATAGGCTTCACGCAACAACATGCCGTGCAGCAGCCCGCCAAGCGCCAGGATCGTGACGCCCGAC